>QKDA01000084.1 GCA_003246765.1 Spirochaetales bacterium
TTTAACGCACTGCAGCATATCCTCGCGGGTATGCATGCAAAAATCGCCGGTACACCTGTCGGAGTTAAAAATCTTCTGGGCCTTTGCGTCGGAATAACAGGTAAGGAGGCTTTCGGCATCCTCTTCCGAAACGAGCCTGAGCCTAAAGCTTTTTGATTCAAAAACAGGGCACTGTTCATAGGGATTATGCACGGGGATCTCCTTCTCAAGCCCTATTCTACCGCAGAACCGCATAATATGACACATTTCAGCGGTAGAAGGGAGGTCGCCCGGAGGGGCGGCGCTTCCTGCGCCTCCCCTCCGGGCCGCGCCAGCTCGCTTCCGCGCGCATCCCTGCCGACCGGCCGCTACGCCGGCTCGCGCCCGGTTCTCCCGTTGGTCGGCGCGAGCTTGCGTTCGACTCCCTTGGGCAGGTTTTCCGGCAGCTTTGCCGCTTGGCTTTTGACTCTGGTTTTAAAACGCAAAAAGACATATTTCAGCGGTAGAAGGGAGTCGAACCCTCGTCTCCAGCTTGGGAAGCTTGTGCTTGTAATGCAAAAAAAAACATATTTCAGCGGTAGAAGGGAGTCGAACCCTCGTCTCCAGCTTGGGAAGCTGGGGTAATAGCCGTTATACGACTACCGCTGAAATATGTCTTTGCGGAGTAATATTAGCATTTTTCACAGGCCCTTGTAAAGCGGTATCGATATAAAAAAAGAAGGCCCGTTGCCCAGCGGAAGGCCTTCGCGGTATCATCGCTACCATGAATCTTATAGAGCTTTCCACCGCCAATCCCTTCGGGGCTTTACATAAGCGAAACCGAATCGACCATGACCCTGGCCCGGGGCCTCGCCGCCGAAGGACTGCCGGACGGAACGGTGGTCTGCGCGGGGTATCAAAGCTCCGGCCGGGGGCGCATCGAGGGCAGGGTTTGGAAGGCGGCGCCGGGTGAAAACCTCCTTTGCACGGTGATCCTGCGCAGGCCCCCCGTACGGGGCTTTACCCTCAGGGTCGGGCTCGCGGCGGCAAAAACCTTCGCCCGGTTCCTCCCTGCGGAACTAGAACCCCGGATAAAGTGGCCCAACGACGTGCTTGCCGGGGGAAAGAAGGTGGCGGGCATACTCTGCGAGGGCGACGGGGGAGTACTCTACGTGGGAACGGGATTCAACCTGGGGCAAGGGAGCTTCCCCCCAGAGCTTGAGGCAAAGGCCGCGTCCCTGGCGACGCTCCTTCCGGGGAGAGCGGTCCCTTCACCCCAGGAATTCCTGTCGGTCTATCTCGGAGAACTCCTTCAAGCCCTGAAGGACGAACCCTGGCACCAACGGGTCTCGGAGCTCCTCCTCTACCGGGGCGAGAGGATACGCTTCCTCCAGGGAGATCCCGGACGGGGCGAATGGATCGACGGAACCGTGGAAGGCATCGGTCCCGACGGGGAACTCCTTTTCACGCCCGCCGGGAATCCCGACGCCGATGCCCAGGTACCCGCCTGCTGCGCCGGAACCCTGCGGCTGTTCTCCGGGGAGATTCCCTACCCGGCCCCTTGAACAGCCCCGCTTCAAAGCGCTAGTATGGTTCCATTATGCTGGACTACCGATTCATCAAGGATAATCTCGAAGCCGTCAAGGCGAACATCGCCGCCCGAAACATGAAGGCCGACGCCGACGCCGTCGTGGCCCTCTTCGACCGGCGCACCGCCCTGGTCACCTCCCTCCAGGTCCTTCAGACCAAGCGAAACGACAACGCGAAGTCCATGAAGGGAAAGCTCTCCGACGACGAGCGCAAGCGGCTCATCGACGAGGGCAAGGCCATCAAGGACGATATCGCCCGGGCCGAGGCGGAACTCGCCCAGGCGGAGGCGGAGCTCGAGACCGCGGGCCGGCAGATCCCGAACATGGCCCATCCCGAGGCCCCCGTGGGCAAGGAAGACAAGGACAACACCGAAGTCGCCCGTTTCGGGGAGCCGAAGAAGTTTTCCTTCGAGGCAAAGGACCACGTACAGCTCGGCGAGGAGCTCGACCTCATAGACTTCGAGGCGGGCACCAAGGTATCGGGCACCAAGTTCTACTACCTCAAGAACGAGGCGGTATTCCTCGAGCAGGCCCTGGTCATGTACGGCCTCAATACCCTGCGGAAGCACGGCTTCACCCCCTTCATCACCCCCGACGTCGCCAAGGAAGAGATTCTCTACGGCATCGGCTTCAATCCCCGGGGAAGCGAGTCCAACATCTACACCATCGAGGAGGAGGGAACCTGCCTCGTGGCCACCGCCGAGATCACCCTCGGAGGCTACCACAAGGACGAGATTCTCCCCAAGGAGAGGCTCCCCCTCAAGTACTGCGGCATTTCCCACTGCTTCCGCCGGGAAGCGGGCGCCGCGGGACAGTTCTCCAAGGGCCTCTACCGGGTGCACCAGTTCACCAAGCTCGAAATGTTCGTGTACTGCACCCCCGAGGAGTCGGACCGCATTCACGAGGAGCTGAGGAAAATCGAGGAAGAGATCTTCGTCGGCCTGGGCCTTCCCTTCCGCGTCGTGGACACCTGCACCGGCGATCTCGGGGCGCCCGCCTACCGCAAGTGGGACCTGGAAGCCTGGATGCCCGGCCGCAACGGCGGAGAATGGGGCGAGGTAACCTCCACCTCCAACTGCACCGATTTCCAGTCCCGCAGGCTCAACGTCCGCTACAAGGACGACGACGGCAAGAACCGCTACGTGCACATGCTCAACGGAACCGCCATCGCCATCTCCCGCGCCCTGGTGGCGGTTTTGGAGAACTACCAGGAAGCGGACGGAACCATACGAATACCCGAGGCCCTGGTGCCCCTCTGCGGTTTCGACCGCATACAGCCGAAAAAATAAACCTGCCGGGCCGGAGGGAACTCAGGGCTCAACCCTGTTCCTCCCGGCCAGCTTTGCCTTGTACAGGGCATGGTCCGCGTCCTTTAGGAGATCCTCCGGATTCTCCCGGAAGGGTGGGCTGAAGGACGCCGCCGATACCGTGGCGCAACCCGCGGAAACCGTGACTACCCCGGCGGCGGGGGAATGGCCGTGGGCAATGCCCAGGCGGGCTACCTCGGCCACCATCCGCTCCGCCACCACCCGGGCCCCGGCCTCGTCGGTCTCGGGCAGCGCGGCGACGAATTCCTCCCCGCCGTATCGGGCAAGGAACTCCAGGGGCCGTTCCAAGGCCCTTGAGAGGGCGAGGGCCACCTCCCTGAGGCAATTATCCCCCGCGCCGTGGCCGTAGTGATCGTTGAAGTTCTTGAAATGGTCCACGTCTACCATGATTACGCTCAAGGGAAGCCGGTTCCAGGAGCAATGCCGCCATACCCGTATGAGGTTTTCGTCCCAGGCCCTGCGGTTCGGGATTCCCGTCAGCCCGTCGGTACGGGCGAAATCCTCCAAAAGATCGGTACGCCTCTTTAGGTTAATCTGGCTGCGGACCCTGGCGAGCACCGCCATGGGCCTGAAGGGCTTAACCACGTAATCCGCCGCCCCAAGAAGGAAGCCCTTCTCCTCGTCCTCTTCCCCGCCCCTGGCGGTTATGAACACCACGGGAATGTCCCGGGTCGCGTCGTTGGCCTTGAGCCTGCGGCATACCTCGTAGCCGTCGAGCTCGGGCATGCTCACGTCCAGGAGTATCAGGGCGGGCCGGTCGCTTCCCTGGGCTATCTCCAGGGCGCGAAAACCGTCGGGGGCAACGTACACCTCATAATCCTTGCGAAGGAGCTCCGCCAGGGTACGAAGATTGACCGGCTCATCGTCCGCTATCAAAACCGCGGGCCGCTCCCGCTCAGTCATGCTCATGGCCTTTCTCCCATGCGCGAGCGCAGCTCCCCGAGGAGCACCGAGGCCTGGGGATACCGAAAGTTCCTCACCGCGTCCCATAGACCCGCGCAGCACCCTTCCCCCAGATTCGACTCAACGAAAGCCTTCGCCTCCCGAAGCCGCCCCTCATCCACCCACCGGCCCCGCAGAAGGTCCCTATCCAGGGAACCGAGGATCTCATCACCCGATTTCCCTTCGGGAACCTCCCCGGGGGTCGTACCGCCCGTATCCGTATCCCGGCCGAGGAAACTCAGCGTATCCCGCGCCCGGGAAAGCTGCCTTTCCAGCTCAAGAAGCAGATCGTCCCCCACTCGCCCTCCCTCCACGAGGATTCGGTCGGCCCGCGAGGCGGCATCCATGATATCCATGGCCCCGACCAGCCCGGAGGTTCCCTTCAGGGCATGGGTCATCCGCTCCGCGATCTCCTTACCGGCGGTCCGTATGGTATCCGGCAGGTTTACGTAGGTCTGATCCAGCTGATTCTTGAAGAGAGAGAGCATGGTTCGGTAAAATTGGGGGTCCCCTCCCGCGTGGCGCAGCCCCGAGGAAAGGTCAAAGCCCGGAAGGTCCGCTTCCGAAAGGGCCTCGGAGGCGACGGGGCCCGGGGAATCCGCCGGGTCACTTCCCGGGCTCCCCGACATGAACCGGGACAGTTGGCCGAAAAGAACGGCTTCGTCCACGGGCTTCGCGATATGTCCCGCCATGCCCGCCTCCCTGGAGCGTGCCTTGTCCTCGTCCATCACCGAGGCGGTAAGGGCGAGAATGGGCACGTTGGGCTTAAGGTCGGCGATTCTCCGGGATGCCTCGTATCCGTCCATCACGGGCATCTGAATATCCATGAGGATAATGTCAAAGTCTTTCACCCGGGCCCGTTCCAGGGCTTCCTTGCCGTTCTCTACCCACTCTGCCTCTATGCCGGTTTTTTTAAGCAGCCGCAGGATAACCTCCAGGTTCAGGTCGTTGTCCTCGGCCACGAGAACCCGTCGGCCCCGCAGGTCGGGAACCGCCGGGGCTCCCGGCGCACGGCCCGGGAATGAACCGAGCTCCCCGGTACCGCTATCGGGAACCTCCGCCGGTTCGTGAACCGTACCGCCCTCTGCGGGCGGCGTGGGAGTCAGGGGAAGTTTCAAGGGGAGATCAAAGCGGAATACGCTGCCCTTTCCGGGCATGGAGTCGAACCCCAGCTCCGAGCCCATGGCCTTCACGAGACGGGCGCTGATTACCAGACCCAAGCCCGTGCCGCCGAATTTCCTGGTGGTGGAGGTGTCTCCCTGGGAAAAGGCGTGAAAAAGCTTTCCCTGATC
>QKDA01000083.1 GCA_003246765.1 Spirochaetales bacterium
AAGTCAAGAACCGCCAGCCCCGCATGGCACGCGGCCCGGGGCGCATGCCCCGGGCTGGACGCCCGGCTCAAACCCCGCGAGCCTCGTTGTAAAGCGGGGCGGATTTGGGCTACAATCCCGTACATTCAGCACCTAGGAGGCGAAGCATGCCCGTCAAGATTCCCGCCGCGCTGCCGGCGGCCAAGATCCTCGCGCAGGAGAACATTTTCGTCATGGACGACGCCCGGGCGAAGAGCCAGGATATCCGTCCCCTCAAGATAGCCATCGTGAACCTCATGCCCACGAAGGAGGTGACGGAAACCCAGCTCCTCCGCCTGCTGGGAAACACCCCCCTCCAGATCGAGATTACCCTCCTTTCCATGGCGAGCCACGAGTCGGCGAACACGAGCCGGGAGTACCTGGAGGCCTTTTACCGCACCTGGGACAGCGTGAAGGACACTAAGTTCGACGGCATGATCATTACGGGGGCGCCGGTGGAAAACCTGCCCTTCGAGGAGGTGGACTACTGGGAGGAGATGACCCGGATCATGGACTGGAGCAGGACCCACGTGTTCTCAACCCTGCACATCTGCTGGGGTTCCCAGGCGGCGCTCTACCACCACTACGGCATCGGCAAGCATCCCCTGGACGAGAAGGCCTTCGGGATCTTCGAGCACAAGGTGATGAATCCCCTGCACAAGCTGGTGCGGGGCTTCGACGACTCCTTCCGGGCCCCCCACAGCCGGCACACCACGATCCACAAGGAGGACGTGGAGGCGGTGGCGGACCTGGAGATTCTCGCGGAGTCCGATGAGGCGGGGGTTTTCCTGGTGGCGAGCCGGGACGGCAGGTCGGTTTTCGTCTCGGGGCACGCGGAATACGACGCGGACACCCTGGCGAGGGAATACAACCGGGACGTGGCGAAGGGCCTCAAGATTGAGGTGCCCAAGTACTATTACCCCGACGACGACCCGTCTAAGGTGCCCGCGGTGAGCTGGAGGGCCCACGCGAATCTCCTTTTCGTGAACTGGCTCAACTACTTCGTGTACCAGGAAACGCCCTTCGACATCGAGAACATCCACTGAAGCGCTGAGGCTATTTTTTTGCCCGGCGGTAGAGGTGCTGGAAGAGCTCGAGCTGATGGGCGTGCCTGCGGCTCCGCATGGTGGGGAAGGCCCGGATGAGGCGCTTCATGCCCCGGGACCGCTCGAGGAGGGTTCCGAGGCGCAGGGCCAGGCGCTCGCTTAGGGCGCTGCGGTCGGCCCTGGCCCGTTCGCGGATGCGGGCGAGGCTGCCCGCCAGGTCAAGCTCGTTGAACCATTCCCGGGAGGCGAGATTCTCCCGCAAGGATTCGGCGAAGGATTCCAGGGCGGTGAGCCTGAGGCGGAAGCCTACCAGGGCCCGCAGGGTGAGGGCGAAGTCGGAGAGGAAGAGGGCGAGGAGGACGGCGGCGGTCAGGTGGAAGGGGCGCGCTCCGAGGCCGGAGAGCCGGTCCAGGGCGGCGACCACCTGGGGCTGGATGAAGAGGGCGCTCAAGACGGCGGCGAGGCCGAAGAGGGCGCTGTTGACGATCCACACCCGGCCGTGGAGCTGGAACCGGTAGCGGGAATAGTCCCACCACTTGGTGGAGAAAAGGGTTTCCAGGGCCCAGCCGGTGGCGTACTCGAGGACGGAGGTGGCCAGGGCTGCCAGGGCGAAGAGGGCGGCGGGGTTTTCCGCGAGGGGAAGGAGGCCGTACATTACGAGTACGCCCCCAAAGCCGTAAACCGGGCAGAGGGGGCCGTGAAGGAAGCCCCGGTTGGTGAAGCGCCGGTCGAGAATGAAGCAGTAGACGACCTCCCCGATCCAGCCGAGGAAGGAATAGGCGATAAAGGTAAGGAACATCCGTTCCAGGTAGATAAGGCTTTCCATAACGATAAGAAGATACTCATTTCATGCCGGGAGAGGCAAAAGAAAAGCCGGCCCAAAACGGGGCCGGCTTGAGGGGATTACCCAGCCTTCATGGCGCGGGCGGGGCGGTCATTCAGCCGCCGAAGGTCAATTAACCGCCGGAGGTCATTCAGCGGCGGGGGCGGCTGCGGCGGAACCCTGCGCGAGGACCGCGGAGCCCCGGGCGGGGAGGGTTATGGTGCCGTCAGGGTTCACCTCGGTGCCTTCGTAGGTCGCGAACACGAGGGGCATGTTCTCCCCCGCGGGCAGGGCCACGGTGACCGTCTCGGTTGAGACGTTGTGGAGCACGAAGGCCCTTTCGTCTGCGCTCTCCATCTCCCAGGAGACTATGGCGCTGTTGTCGCAGGAGACGGCCTTGAAGCGGCCCTCGTAGAGGGCGCTGTGGGCAGTCTTGACCCTCAGGAGCCTTTTGTAGTGGGAAAGCACCGAATCCCCGTCCTTGGCCTGGGCCGAGGCGGGTACGGTTTTCTTGTTGTACTTGGACTCGATCCAGGAAGCCTGGAAGCGGTCCTTCCCCGGGAGGTTCCAGAGGAAGGGGGTGCGGATCTGCTCGTCGGGCTTGGCCCCCATCATGCCGATCTCCTCGCCGTAATATATGAAGGGAATGCCCTCGGCCAATATATAGAGGGAAGCGGCGAGCTTGAGCTGGGCGGGATCGCCCTTGAGCATGCCCGAAATGCGGTTTTGGTCGTGGTTGGTGAGGAAGGGCGCGTCGATATAGCCGGGATTCTCCGAGGCGTAGGAGGCGTAGTCCGCCTCCAGGGAGTTGGCGAGGTTGTTCTTGCCTCCCGAGCCCTCCCGGATAAGGTCGACGATCTTGGTACCCAGGTCGAAGTGGAAGGTGGAGCCCAAGCCCTTCATGTAGGCCGCCCGGGTGTAGGTGGGTTCCCACACCTCGCCCACGGTGTAGGCGCCGCCGTCAAGGGAGCGGATATAACCCGTGTACTCGCCCCAAAACTCGACGGCCCGTTCCTGGGAGGCCTCCCCGGCCTTGAGCTTGGCGGCGTTGAAGATATGCCCCGCGGCGTCGAAGCGGAACCCCGAGACCCCCTTGTCCATCCAGAACTTGGCGATCTTGCGGAACTCCTCCCGCACCGCCTGAGTCGAAAGGTTGAAGTCGGGCATGCCGGAATAGAAGAGCCCCGAATAGTAGGAGCCGTTGTAGGGGTTCCACAGGCGGTGTCCCCAGATCTGCTGGTTAAGGTTGTAGCCGCTCTCCCCCTCGTCGATCCAGCGGTACCAGTCCCGGTAGGGGCTCGCGGGATCCGTGGAGGCGAGGAACCAGGGGTTGCTCGCGGCGGAATGGTTGCAGGTCATGTCCAGGATCACCGAGATGCCCCGCTCCTCGGCGGCCGCGAGAAAGGCCTCGAAGTCTTCCATGGTCCCGTAGTCGGGGTTTACGCCGTAATAGTCGCTCACGTCGTAGCCATGGTAGGAGGGGGAGGGATAGATGGGCAGGAGCCAGATGCCGGTTATGCCCAGGTCGGAGGTGGTGCGGTCGTCGCCGTCGTTGAGGTAGTCGAGCCTGGCGGTGAGGCCCTTGAAGTCCCCTACCCCGTCGCCGTCGCCGTCGGCGAAGGAGCGCACGAAGAGGCTGTAGTAGACACCCTGACGGGCGCCGGAGGCCTCCCGCGCGAGGGGGGCTAGGCTATAGACCGCCTTGGCGGGATCCGGGGCGGCCTTGCTGCCGGGACCTCCGGCGCAGGAAACAAGGACCAGGGCTGCGGCCAGAAGGGCCGACGGGGAGAGGGCCGCCAGGGATGCGCGGCTGCGTTTACTGTTCATGGATGCCTCCGAAATTAACGTTTGCCCCCGGAAAAACGAAAAGGCCCGCCGCCCTTGGGGGAAGGGAAACGGGCCCGGATGAAGGACCTTAAGGACTTATTCCTTTACGCCCTCGCCGGCGAGGGAATTGAGCATGAGCTGCTGACCCGCCATGAAGAGGATCGCGAAGGGCACCGCCACGAGGAGGGCCCCCGCGGCGAACATGGTGAAGTTGTCCGCCGCCCGGCCGTTGATCATCTCGAAGAGTCCCAGGGCCAGGGTCTTCATGTTGTCGCTCCTGAGGATGAGGCGCGGGAAGATGAAGTCCATCCAGGGGCCGGTGAAGCTCGTGAGGGCCAGGAAGGTGATCATGGGCTTTACCATGGGCACGATGATGAAGAGGTAAGTGGTGAGCTGGCTCGCGCCGTCCACCCGGGCGGCTTCCTCTATGTTCTTGGAAACCGTGTCGAAGTAGCCCTTCATGAGCCAGGTATTGAAGGGAATGCCCCCGGAAATGTAAACCAGGATGAGTCCCCAGTGGGTATTGAGGCCCCCGATGCGCCAGAGGATGACGTAGGTGGCGATCATGCCGATGAAGCTCGGGAACATCTGCAGGATGACCATGGAAGCCATCATGGGCTTTCTGAGCTTAAACCGGAAGCGGGAGAACACGTAGCCCGAGGTCACGCACACGAGGAGGGTGAAAAAGGAGTTGAACACGGCGATCTTGAAGGTGTTCCGGTACCAGGAGAGGTAGTTGGTCTTCGTGAA
>QKDA01000243.1 GCA_003246765.1 Spirochaetales bacterium
ACCGGAACCGGACCTGTTCCTTGAGGCGGCGGCGCTGCTCGGGGTTTGGCCTACGGACTGCGCGGCCGTCGAGGACGCCCAGGCGGGAATCGACGCCATAGGGGCGGCGGGGATGCGTTCGGTGGCCGTGGGCGAAGGCCTTTCCGGCGCAGACGCCTCGGTACCGGGCACGGGATCCCTTACGGTCAGCCTTTTAGAGTCCCTCTTTCCCGGGGCTTGAGGCCGCGGCAGACCGTTTCCTCGCCTGCTTGCGGGAGTACATGGCGGCGTCCAGCCGCTTGAGGAAGCGGTCCCCGTCGCCGTCCAGATCCTCGGAATAAATGGCGGCTCCGATGCTGAGGCTTAACGGGAACTTCCTTGATCCTCCCCAGTTGAAGCGTTCGATCTCGTCCTCGATACGGGAAACCACCCTGGTAATCGTACCGGGACTCGAGGTGTCGAGGATAACCACGAATTCGTCCCCCGCATAGCGGGCGAGAAAATCCGACCCGTGCACGCAGGACCTGATGATGCTTACGGCCATCCTGAGAGCCTCATCCCCCGTCTCGTGGCCGAAGGTGTCGTTGAGGGCCTTGAAGCCGTCCAAGTCCATGAAGAGTCCCGAAATTTGGGGGTTCCCCAGGGACAGGCGGTGTTCCAGCCACTCGTCGAGGAAGCGCCGGTTCCATGCCCCGGTGAGGTAGTCCCGGTGAATACGCTCGTTTTGAAGATGGAGATAGATGACGAGCAGGGTCAAGGTTCCCCCGGACCACATGAGACTGAGGTTCGGAAAGAACATTTGGAGGGTTCCCCCCAGTACCGTGGGGAGGGGAAAAAGCAGGAGGGGAAGCAGGGAATTCCTCTCGATTCGGCGCCTGTTTTTCCATGCCCCGACCAGGGACATGGCGAGGATTCCGTAGGAAAGGACCGCGTAGGGGGCAAAGAGCTGCCCCCTTTGGTATCCGCCTTCCGATGAATAGGAAAAAAGCAGCCCCGTAAGGGGGCTCGTAAGGGATACGAAAACCGTTACGGCCCAGACCGCCGCGAGGGCGCGCAAAATTCTTTTAGACCGTCCAGGGTTTCCATGGACATGGAAGTCCAGGAAAAGAAAGAAGAGAAACAGGGGCCCGTCGTTCAGGGCGAAGAAAAGGGCGTTAAGTACGTTTAAGAACATGAGGTTTGACGGGGCGGCGGCCGCTGCGAGAATTATCGCCGCGTCCAGGCCCACGAGCGCCAGGGTAAGCAGCACGAGCCAAAAGAATATGCGGGAACCCAGAAATACCCTGTCCTGCGTACGGGCGCAGCAGGTGAGGAGAACGGCCAATACGCAGGCGCTCAGGGTGTCGAGGGCGAGGCTCGAGGCGGCAAAGGAATCCATGCCTCAAGCATAGGTCGCGCCGCGGAAAGCGTTAAACGGCGCTACGGAACGCAGGTTTTGCCTTAGTTGCCCGCCAGGGGCACGAGCCCCACGAGGCCGCGGATCTCCTCGTCCGCGAAGCGAAGCCCCGCGCCCAGGAAGTAGTCCCTTCCGGGGCCGGCGGCGTCGGTGATGCCCCCGGTGAGGTAGAGCCAGTTCCAGGGCTTGTTCGACCAGGGATCAAAGAAGGGAAAGAGGGTTACCGTTCCCCGCAGGTTCGGCAGGGAGCCCTGGCGGAAGGCGAAGGCCTCTCCCGAGAGGGAGATCCAGGTGGCGGGCTGGAAGTCCACGCCGAAGCCGGGGGTGCTTTCGAGAAGGCCTCCCCGCAGGGTTAAGAACCCGAGTCTCCGGGCGAGTTCCGCGTTTACGGCGACCCCCTCGGTGGTTTCGGTGGTTTCCGTGCGGGTCGTGCCGCCGGAGCCCGATTCGTCGGTGACGGTTCTCTTCACGATTCCCTCGGGGGCGCTGGCGACGCCCACCCGGTACCAGCGGTCGCGGGACTCCGGCTCCAGGCGGAGGGACGCCCCCCCGCGGAAGCCCGACGCGAGCATGTCGTAGCGCCCGTCGGTATTTACCTGTACCCCCAGGCCGTTTGCCTTGGAGACGATCTTTCCCGCGTCCTGCACTACCTTGTCCGCGTTCTTCGCGAGGCCGTTCACGCTGTCCAGGGCTTCCTGGAGCTTGGCCGCGGCGGTGTTGGTTTCCCGGGCGGTGGCGACGAGGTTGTCGTACAGTTCCCCGTCGTAGATGGTCTTTCCGACGTTTCCCTCGCCGCCCCGGATCTCGTCGGTGATGGCCCGCAGGTTCGCCAGGGCCGCGCTTATGTCCTCGGAAGAGGAGCCGATCTCGCCTTCCCGTTCCGCGAGCATGCGGTCGAGCCGCTCGGTGATGGCCGCGGTGGACTCGAGGATGCGCGAAACCCGGTCGAGCTCCGCCGTGGACCGGTCGTCCAGCTTTTTGGCGATGGAATTGAAGGTTTCCAGGGACACCGCCAGGAGCTTCAGCTGGTTTTCCTGGACTTCCCTGATCATCTGGGATATCTGCACGCTCAAGTCCTGGGTGGAGCCCAGGAGGGCGGACATGCTCGTTTCCCCCGGGGTGGGCTCGATTCGGGCCCCGGGCTTGAGGACCGGCGCCGTTTCCCCTCCAGGGCTCAGGGCGAGAATAGAGGTTCCGAGGATGGAGGAGGATTTTCTGGCGACCGTGGTTCCCCCGCGAATTTCAACGCTCTTGAGGAAGGCGATCGTCAGGAGCGCCTCGTCCCCGGTGAGGTCGATGGCCTTGATCTTGCCCACGGGAACGCCGGCGAGATACACCTTCGAGTTCGTGGAAAGCCCCGTGGCGTCCGCCATGACCACCTCGTAATCCTTGGTGTTGAAGCCGTTGAAGCCGTCGGTGGACATGACCACGTAGGTGGTTCCGGCGACCCCCAGGGAGATGAAGAAGAGACCCACTTTTACGTAACGCATCATACTCATAGGTTTAACTCGTTAAAGGAAATCCGGATGAAGTCCCGGACCAGCTCGTGGTCCGAGGCGGCAACCTCCGCGGGGGTTCCCTCGGCGACGATGGTCCCGCGGTGCAGAAAGGCGAGCTGGTCCGAGATGCGGAAAGCCGCCGGAATGTCGTGGGTTATGAGGATGCAGGTGACCCTGAGCTCCCGGTTAACGCGCACGACGAGGTTGTTGATGGTCTCCGAGAGCACCGGGTCGAGACCCGTGGTGGGCTCGTCGAAGAAGAGCACGTCGGGCTGCATCACGAGGGACCGGGCAACGCCCACGCGCTTCCTCATTCCCCCGGAAAGCTCGTCCGGGCGCTTTGATTCTATACCGGGCAATTCGATCCATTCAAGCATCTCCCGTACCCGCCGGTCGATCTCCCGCCGGTCCCTCAGCCCGAGCACCTCCCGGAGGGGGAAGGCGATGTTCTCCCCAACCGTCATGGAGTCGAAGAGGGCGGCGTTCTGGAAGGCGTAGCCGAATTTGCGCCGGATCGCCACCAGTTCCAGGTAGGGCAGGTCCGTGAGCTCCGTGTCCCTGTACCATACCCTGCCGGCGTCGGGCTTGATCATCCCCATGATGCTCTTGAAAAGGACGCTCTTTCCGGTTCCGCTTTGCCCCACGATGCCGCAGACGGAGCCCTCGGGAATGTCGAGATTTACCCCGGTCAGTATCTCCTGGTCTCCGAAGGCCTTTTTGAGATCCCGTATCCTGATGATGGCCTTTCGATGCTCCGTCATGGCTACCACTTCGCGAAGAGGGTCATCATGACCGTGGCGAGGACGTAGTCCGCCAGCAGGATGGACACCGAGGAGGAGACTACCGCCCGGGTGGCGCTGTCGCCGACTCCCTTGGCTCCCTGCTTCGTGTTCATGCCGTAATAGCAGCAGATCGTGGCCACGATGAGGCCCATGATGGCGGACTTGATGAGGCCGATGACGATGTCCTTGGGCTTGAGCACGTCGATCATGTAGTCGAAATAGCTCGCGGGGTCGATGCCGTAGAGGGTGGTGGAGATGAAGTAGGCCCCGATGACGCCCACGAGGTTCGCGAGCATGGTGAGGGCCGGGAAGGTGAGGATGGAGGCCACCACCCGGGGAAGGACGAGGTAATGGACCGGGTTGACGGACATGGACTCCAGGGCGTCGATCTGCTCGGTGACCCGCATGGTCCCGAGCTCCGCCGCCATGGCGGAACCGTTTTTCGCGATGAGCATGAGCACCGTGATGATGGGGGCGAACTCCCTTCCCAGGGCTACCGCCACCGCGGCGCCTACGCCGATCTCGGCCTGGAAGGGCTGGAGCAGCGAGACCATCTGGAGGGCGAAGATCATGCCTATGGCAAGCCCGGCGAGGAGTATGACCACGATGGAATTGACCCCGAGGTGCTCCATTTCCTCGAAGTAAAGGCCGAGGCGGAAGGGCTTTCGGGGCACGCTTTTTAGGACGTCTCCCACGAAGACGAAGTACTTTCCCACGTCCTCGATATGGCCGGTCATACGTTTAAGCATACCCGAAATGTAACACGTAGCGGGGGTGGATACAATAGCGGGCTTTCGGGATTCCCGCGGACCCTAGAAGGGGGTTTCCATGAGCCTGGTTAGGGATCCGTCGAGGTCCTCTTGGTCCGTAAGCTCCGGGTGGGCCACGATCAGGGAGGCGAGGCCGTGCACCTTTGCCCAGAAGCCCAGGAGGATTTCGTTTTCGCTCAGGCGCCGGTAGGGCTCCTCCTGCCGAATCGTCCGGGCGACGGTACGGAACAGGGCGAAGGCTTCTCCCCCGTCCCTTTTGGCGTCCGAACCGCCTCCCGGGGCGAGCAGGGGCGGGAGGAGAGGGTTTTCAGCGTGGAGCAGGGTGAATAGGGGAAGGTACTCGGGATGTTCAAGAAAAAAACGGACGTAGCCTATGCCTAGCCTGGTAAGTAACCTCTGCCCGTCTGCCCCCGTCTGCCTCCCCCCTCACCGAATCGGCGAGGGCATCCCGGAAGCTGCGGGCAACCTCCGCGAAAATTTCTCCCAGGAGGGCTTCTTTGGAAGGAAAATGGCGGTAGGCCGCGCCGTGGCTCACCCCCAGTTCCTGGGAAAGCCGCCTGAGGGAGAAGGAGGCAATGCCGTCTCGGTTGAGCATCGTGATTCCGGCGGAAATCAGCTCCGCGCGGAGGTTGCCGTGATGGTATGATTCGGACATGTATAAAGTATAGCAATTAATGTTGACGTTGTAAACATTGCATGATACAGTGATGTTGACAGTGTATACATAAGGAGAACCCATGAAGACTCTCATATTGTATGAATCGGCGGATCCTGCGGGGCGCGCGGTGAGGGACGCGCTGACGGCCATTGAAGGCGTAGAGTGGCTGTCTGTGGACGCTTCCGCGAGGCTGCCCGCTCCCTGCATCGGCTGTTTCGGCTGCTGGGTGAGGACCCCGGGGGCGTGCGTGCTGCCGGAAGACGAGGGCTCGGCCTACTATAAGGCCCTTGCGGGATCTGACCGGCTGGTCACGGTTTCCAGGATCACCTGGGGAGGCTTGAGCGTCGCGGTGAAGTCCTACACGGACCGTATGCTTCCCCTGCTGCATCCCGATTTCCGAATCCGTAACGGGGAGATGCATCACCGTCTCCGGTACGGAAAGATGCCCGAATTCATGACCGTGGGCATCGGCGGCGGAAACGAGGGCGAGCGGGAGACTTTCCGCTGCTACAGCGAGGCGCAGCGGGACCAAACGGGGCTTCCCCGGGGACGGGGCTGCCTGGTGCTGCCGGAAACGGGATCTCCGGGGTCCTTTGCCGGCGCCGCCTCCGAGGCTGCCCGGGACTGGTTCGTAAGGGAGGCGGGATTATGAAGGCGCTGGCCGTAAACGGGAGTCCCAAGGGGGAATCCTCGAATTCCAATGAGATTCTCGGGATGCTTAGGGCCGCCATTCCGAACGCGGAGTGGGAGACCCTGTCGTCGATCCGGGAATGGAGAAAGCCGGGTTCCGCGGAGGAAAGCCTCCTCGCATCCGACGCGGTGGTAATCGCCTTTCCCCTGTACGTGGACGGGATTCCCTCCTCGCTCATGGCCCTTCTGGAGCGTTTTGCCGCCGCCTTGGCGGCCGAAAGAGATTCCGCGGCACGCGGATATCCGGGGTCCTCCGGGCCTCCCCGGGGAGCCGTAAAAACGCGGAGGCTATACGGCGCGGCGAACTGCGGCTTTTATGAGGGCGCGCAAAATTCCGTTGCCTTGGAATTGCTTTCCCATTTCGCAGGGGCGAACGGCCTCACGTGGTGCGGCGGCATCGGCATAGGGACGGGGGAGATGATCGCGCGGATGAAGACCGTCCCGCCTCAGGCATCAATTCGGCGTCCCGTGACGGAGGCCGTCGCGCGCCTCGCCCGGGCCGTCGCCGCGGGAGAGTCCCTGGAAGAAAACCTCTTCGTTCAGCACCGTTTTCCGAGGTGGCTTTTCAAGCTGATGGGCGAGGCGGGGTGGCGCCGGTGGCTGCGTTCCAACGGGGGCAGGACCCGGGATTTGCATGCCCGGCCCCTGACGGACGGGGTATGAAGTCCCGGGGGGCGCGCGGCGCGATGCCTCGTCATCCGGGAAATCCGCAGCCCCCGGCGGGGGGATGGAGGGTTTTCGTCGGTTCCGCGCTGGCAACCTTTCCCCAGATCCAGTTGTAGACGGTCCCGAAATCGTAGACCGCGGTGTAGCCCAGGGAAACCAGCAGGTGAGCCGCTTCCCAGGCCCGGCTGCCGCTCATGCAATAGACGATGATGGGGGCGTTTCGGTCGGGGTATTCCACGACTATCCGTTCCTCGAGCTCGTTCTGCGGGATAAGTACCGCCCCGGGTATGTGAGCCTCGTCGTATTCCTCCGCCGTGCGCACGTCGATCACCGTGATGCCCATGGCGGGGTTTTCTATGAGCCGTTTTGCGGTTTCCGCCGAAATGCGGTGGTATGACGGGGAAAGGGATTCGCCGAACATGATCGCTCCTGAAGGGTTTAGTCGCGTCCCACTATATACGCGGGGCGTTCCCGTTTCAGTGATATTGTTACGGAGCCGAAGCCCTTCCCGGGGCGCATCCCCCGTCAGTAGGTTTCCCGGAGATGGGTAACGGTAAGGCTTTCGGCAAACTGCGCGTTCGTCAGGCCCTCTCCCCCCCGAAGCACCCTCAGTATCCTTTCGTTCCGTCCGTCCAAGGCAATCCCGTTATCCTCCAGAAGAAGGTCAAAGTCCCGGGCCGAAAGGGTCACGAAGAGGGCGGGTTTGTCCGACCGGAGGACAACGGCCCTGCCTGCGGGCGCTTCGGCGGTTTCAGCGACCGACAGGGACACCCGGGCGGGAACGAGCTCGACGCTCCGCCACGGCGCGAAGGCATGGCAGCCCCGGCCTGAAAGGGGCCGTGTCCCGCCATCCCCGCGGGTTTCCCAGGCATAGAAAAGCAGCGCCTCCCGGCGGGGACTCACGCGCCGGTCGGGAACGCCGCGGTCGAGCAGGGCCGTAAAGTCGAGCTCCGCCGCGGCAACGCTCGTGAAGGGGGGAACAGAAAAATCGGCCCTTCCCGAGGCGAGCTCACTCCCGGCGGGGGTGAGAAGCCGCCAGGAAAGGATACCCGAGAAACCCCGGGGGGCCTCGTTGGAAAGGTGAAGGGCTACCCGGGGACTGTCCGCCGGGGGATGACCGCCGCCGCTTCCGGATACCGCGGGTCCTCCCGGGGTTGTCGGAGACAGGGCTTCTACCGAGGAGACCAGGGGGGCGTAGGCGCGCTTGACCGCGTAATGGAGGAGCTTCCACCGGCCCGCGGAGTCGATGCTGGACCAGGAGTTTACGGGCCAATTGTCGTTGAGCTGCCAGTAGATCGATCCCATGCAGCGTCCCCGGTTCCTTCGCCAGTGCTCGATGCCGGTCCTCAGGGCCTCCGCCTGGTTTACCTGGGAGAGGTAGACCAGGGCGGCGAAGTCTTTAGGGGCACGGAAATACCGGGCCAGATAGGCCGAGAGCTTGGAGGTCCCCAGGACGCAGCGCTGGTGATCCTCCATGACGGGGCTTCCCTGCACGCGGTCTTCCGGGAGGCTGAAGGATTCCACGGTCTTCAGGTCCGGGTAGGACTCAAAGCCGAATTCGCTCATGTAGCGGAAGTAATGGCGGGTGAAGTCGTGAAAATCCTTGAAGCCGTGCCAAACCTCCCAATAGTGGCAGTCTCCCCGGTCCGGGGCGTTCGGGTCGTCGAAGCTCCCGCCCGAAGAGGGGGACGCGGGCCAGTAGAAGGTTTGGGGAGCCTCTTTCGCGCAGATTTCCGGGAACCGCACCTGATACTGCTCTACGTATTCCTCCCGGTGCTCCTTTCCGTGGGGGATGTTCCAGGCCACCAGGGCGATCTCCATCTCGTTGTTGCCGCACAGGAGTCCCAGGGAGGGGTGGTGCCTGAGGCGCCGCACGTTGTCCCGGACCTCCTCGCTCACGTTGGCCAGGAAATCGGGATTGCCCACGTCATAGAGGGCGCAGGCGAACATGAGGTCCTGCCAGACCACGAGCCCGAGCTCGTCGCAGGCGTCGTAAAAGGTGTCCGGGGGATAGACGCCGCCGCCCCACACCCGGACCGTGTTGAAGTTGGCCAGGGCGCAGTCTTCCAGGAGCCTTCTGGTCCGCCCCGGGGTTACCCGGGAGAGGTATATGTCCTCGGGAATGTAGTTGGCCCCCCGGGAGAAGAAGGGAACGCCGTTGCAGACGAATTCGAAGCTTTCCCCCCACTGGTCCTTTTCCCGCCTGACCGTGAGGGTCCGAAGCCCGACGCGAAGGTCCTTCCGGTCCAGCTCGGTGCCCTCCGAATCGAAAAGCCCCACCGAAAGCGCGTAGAGGGGCTGTTCCCCGAGGCCCGCGGGCCACCAGAGCCGGGGATTCTCCACCGGGATACTGAAGGCGTCCCCGGGGCCGAAGGAGAATGCCTGCATGGCGCCGTCCGGGTGGGCAAGGGTTCCCGCGAGACGGAGGGAGGGGTCCGCGGAACGGCCTTCGCCGAGTTCTCCGGAGACGGTAAGGGTTACGGTCCCGCCGCTTCCGTGTTCCTGCATGACCGAAACCGAGTCGAGCCGGGCCGGGCCGTAGGCGACGAGGCGGATATCCCGCCAGATGCCGACGTCCGGAACGATGGGGCCCCAGTCCCAGCCGAAACTGCAGTGGCTCTTGCGGATCTGGTTGAAGTGCGGGGCCGCAAGCTCGGGATAGTCCTCGTAGGTTTGCCAGAGGGCGCGGGCTTGAGCCTTCGCGCGGCAATAGGCCGCGGCGTTGGAGAAGGTTATGGCGATCTCGTTGGGGCCCGCCCTGAGAAGCTCTCCCGCGGGAAAGCGCCAGCGCCGGTGCATGTTGTCCGCCCGGCCGGCGACGGACCCGTTGAGGCGGATCTCCGCGAGGGTGTCGAGGCCGTCGCATTCGAGATAGAGGGTCTCGCGGCGCCCTTCCAGGGGGAAGCCGTCGGGAATCTCGAAGGCGCGGGTCAGGGTGAAATCCCGCTCCGCGGTATCTTGGCACAGGCGGTTATTTTCCCGCCAGAAAGCCCCCTCGGCGCCGAAAGCCCCGAGCTTTTCCAGTTCCGCGAACACCGAGCCGGGAACGGGCATGGAGAAGTCCCAGGTGCCGCAGGAGGATTGCACCCTCCAGGTTCCGCCGAGGTTAAGTGCGTGTTTTCCGTCTGTCTGCATAGTCTCAAGTAAAGCACATCGGGTTGGTTGATGCAATAAACATTTTGTCTCCCTCAGCACGGATTTGCGAAATCTTAAGGAGTGGGCGATACTGTCAGTCAGCGGAGGGACTTCATGAAAACGTACAGAAGGATGCAAAAGATCGTTACCGCCCGTCCGGTAACCGAGGGGGCGGGCGTGCGTCTTCGCAGGGCCATCGGCTTGGGCTCCCCGGAGGAATTCGATCCCTTCCTCCTTCTGGACGATTTTCGCTCCGATACGCCCTCCGATTATCTGGCGGGCTTTCCCTGGCATCCCCACCGGGGCATCGAGACGGTTACCTACGTTCTAAGGGGAACCGTAGAGCACGGGGACAGTACCGGCACCAAGGGTACTATCGGCGCCGGGGACGTTCAGTGGATGACCGCCGGAAGCGGCATCTTCCACCGGGAAATGCCCAAGGGCGACGGGGCCGGTTCCATGCACGGCTTTCAGCTGTGGGTCAACCTTCCCGCGGGGCATAAAATGACGGATCCCCGCTACCGGGGCGTCGCGGCTGCGGACATACCTGTTCTCGGCATGGAGGGAGGCGCGGAGGTCAGGGTCATCGCGGGCGAGTTTGCCGGCGTAGCCGGGGCGGTGACGGAGGTCATCGCCTCCCCGCTGTACCTGGACGTGCGCCTTCCGGCGGGCGGGACCTTCGAGGCTCCCGTACGGATGGGCGACACCGCCTTCGTGTACGTGCATGAGGGGGAATGCCTCCTGGACGCGGGTGACGACCGTACCGTCACGGCTCGCAACCGCGATACGGCCCTTTTCGCCGACGGCGACGCCGTACGGATTCTCGGCGGGTCCTCCGGCGCGCGGTTCCTCTTCGTGGCGGGAACCCCCCTCGGGGAACCCGTGGCCTGGCGCGGCCCCATCGTCATGAACACGGAGGAAGAGCTGCGAAAAGCCTGGGAGGAATTGGAAGAGGGCACGTTCATCAAGTCGAAGGCCGACGGGAAGGAATCGTGAAAAGCTTTTTTATCGGTCACGGATCGCCCATGAACGCGGTAACGGACAATCCCTATTCGCGGTTTCTGGCCGCCCTGGGGGGGAAGATCCTGCGCGAAAACGGTACCCCGGAAGCGGTCGTCGTTTTTTCGGCCCACTGGCAGACTCGGGGAACCCGGATTACCGGAAACGGGGCGCCTCCCCAAATTTACGACTTTTACGGATTCCCCGAGGAGCTGTACCGGCTCCGCTACGAGCCGTCCGGGGCACCGGGCGTCGCCGCGGCGATTTCCGCGGGAGTCCCCGGGATTACCGTAGACCCGGAGCGGGGAATCGATCACGCCGCCTGGGCGGTGATGAAGCACGTTTTTCCGGCCGGGGACGTCCCGGTTCTCGAGATGAGCCTGGACGTCGAGCTCTCCTTCGGGGCCCATGCAGAGCTGGGACGGAAGATCGCGGCCCTGGGCCTGTCAAAGGTGCTTTTCATAGGAAGCGGAAACCTGGTCCATAATTTGCGCGAGGTCGATTTTGGCGCTTCCGCGCCCCCCTTTCCCTGGGCGTCGGAAGCGAACCGGTGGCTTGGGGAACGGATAGCGGCGGGCGACCGGGAGGCCTTCATCGGGGCGGAACGGGGCATGCCGGGCTTCAGTCGCGCTGCCCCCACGACGGAGCATTTCATTCCCGCCCTCTATATCCTGGGTATGACGGAGGGTTCCCTGTCCGTCGAATACGATGAGATTCAAAACGGAAGCGTTTCCATGCTCGCTTTTTCAGGGAAGTAGAAGAGGGATTGCCTGCTGTGCCCTTGGCTTGCGATTCAGCAATTATCATTCCGCCGAGCGCTTGTCCTTTTACCGCCGAACGGGCATGATGGCTCCCATTATGACAACCCGCGTTCTGCGCGCCAACCTCATGTTGGTGCTGACGGCCCTGATCTGGGGGCTTGCCTTCGTGTTTCAACGTATTGCGGCTGCCTCACTGGGCACCATGACCTTCAATGCCTCCCGTTTCCTCCTGGGGGCACTCTCCGTGATTCCCCTTATCAGGATTCTTCCCCGGGACGTGGTGGACGGCAGGGAAATGCCCCGGCGGCACGCGTTTCGCCGGGCCCTGCTCCCGGGAACCCTGGCGGGCTTCATTTTATTCGGGGGCTCCGTGCTCCAGCAAATGGGCCTCGTGGGGACATCCGCCGGGAAGGCGGCCTTTATCACGGGTCTGTATATCGTGCTGGTTCCCCTGGCAGGACTCTTTTTCCGCCACCGGCCGGGCCTGAATACCTGGGCCGGCGCCCTGCTCGCGACGGCGGGCCTGTGGCTGCTCAGCGTGACGGCGGCGTTCACCATGTCCCGTTGGGATGCCCTGGTCCTCGTAGGCGCCTTCTTCTGGACCGCCCATATTCTGGTCATTGGCCGTTTTTCCGAACGGGTGCCGGTCCTGCACATGGCCCTGGTTCAATACCTGGTAACGGCCCTTCTTTCGGCGGTCGGGGCTGTTTTTACGGAGCCATGGAATTTCGGGACCCTTGCGGGCGCCTGGATTCCCATAGTGTACGGCGGCGTTTTCTCCGTGGGCATCGCGTTTACCCTGCAGATTTTCGGCCAGAAGGACTCCCCTCCCGCGGCGGCCTCGCTGATCCTGAGCCTTGAAACGGTCTTCGCCGCCCTTTTCGGCGCGCTCTTTTTGGGGGAAACCCTCGGAGGGCGGGAGCTTCTGGGGGCGGCGCTCATGGCGCTCGGGATGGTCCTCTCTCAGCTGGAATTCCGATCCAAAGGGGCGAAGGCCTAGTTCGCGGGGGCTCCGCGCGTCCAAATCCCTCCCCCCATGGCTCTTTCTGCCTCTCCCCAAATAACCCCTCAGAGCAAAAAAAAAGGAGCCCCGTCACAGGGCTCCCTTTTCCTTACATCAGTTCCTCGAGGTCAATCTCGCCGCCCACGCAGGGGGTTCCGATGGTCCAATTCTCGAGGACCTGGGGGTGAATCTCGCCGAAGACGCCGACCTTCCTGCCCTTCACCATGACCGCGGCCTGGCGGCCGGGGATGAAGCGGGGATCGTCGGATTCCGCGACGGCGTACTCGTGGTCCAGGTAGTAAAGGAGGCTCGCCACCTGGCTCGCCGCCTCGTTGAAATTGGCGTCCGAGGACGCGGTGAGAAAGCCGAGGCTCTGCCGGGTTCTCGTGCCCGTGACCTCCGAGTCCTCGAGGTATGCCACCTTGCCGATCTCGAAGATCCGGTGGGGGTAGACGGCGTTGCCCGAGGGTGCTTCCGCCGCGAGGAGGCTCGGGAGGATGGAGGGCCGCACGAACTGGAAGTTTTCGGTCATGGGGTTGGAGATCTCGATAACGGCCTCGCCCTGGCTCGTTCCCGAGAGGTTCATGCGCTCGATGAAGTCCTTTCCGGAGCCGAGGTAGTTGAAGATCATCTCCTGGTAGCCGAGGCCCACCATGAGGCTCTTCGCCTTGCGGCTGAAGACCGTGATGGGGGTGAGCCGCCCGATGGTGAAGTCGGAGGGCTTGGCGGGCTTGAACCAGGGAAGGGTCTTGCCCATCATCACGTCCTCGATGATGTCCACCTCGTGAAGGAAGTCGTTCCGGTATTCCGGCGGGCGGATGGTGACCTTCTCGCCCGCGATCTCGCTCTCGCAGCCCATCTTGGCGAGGGCGTCGGCGATTTCCTTGCCCGTAAGCTCGGTGCCGAGAAGGCGGTTCACCGCGCCCACGGTGGTGCTGGCGGTTTTCTGGAAGTAGTAGGGGGTGGTGACGGCCTTGCCGAAGCCCGTGTCGTAGGGGTGCTCCACCTTCACCGGGAGAATCTCGTAGCCCGCGTCGGCGAAGTCGCAGGCCACGATGCTCACCGCCAGGGTGAGGGAGGGCATGTCGGTGCCGGTCATTTCCACGAGGAGGTCCGAGTCGCCCACCTGTACGGCGCCGAGGGAGGCGCTGTTGATGATGGGGGCCATGGATAGAACCTCGTTTTTCGCGTCCGTGAGGAGGGGGAATTTGGGCGCGTCCTTGAGGATGAAGCCGTATTCCTTGCCCTTCGGGTGGTCTGTGAGGATCTGCCGGCAGGTCATGGGGGCGTCGCAGGCCAGCGGGACGAAGCTCGTCTTGTCCGGGTCCACGGCCTTGTAGCTGACGGGCCAGGTTATGTTCGCGGAGCGGTAGACCCCCATGGAGATGGAGCGCCGCTTGCGGCCGAAGTTCCAGCAGAGTTTTTCCTGGGTCTGGATGATGTCCAGGAGCATGGGCTCGTCGATGGGCTTTCCCGAGATCACGAAGGCCGCCATGTAGGGGCGAATGCCCTTGAGCTCGGGATCGACCTTGACGACGCGGTTGCCGCAGTCGCGGGTCGTCTTTTCGTCGGAGAAGAACTCCCGGTAAGCCGCGTATCTCGAGTCGGCGGCCCTGACGGTTCCGGCGCCGGAGGCGCCGGCGTGCTGTCGGAGCTGGCGGGCCACGCCGGCGGTGGACCAGAGGTCGGGCCGGTTCGTGTCGTTGAGCTCGATCTTGATGGTCCGTACGTCGTCGGCGAGGCCCATGTCGGGTTTCTCGTCGAGTTCGGCCTTGCCGCAGGTGAGCCTTTCCTCGAGCTCCGCGTAATCGTATTTCCTTCCGAGAAGGCTGAAAAACAGTTTTTCGTTGACTTCTATCTTGGGCATGGTGGTCTCCTGATTAGTACTTGGCCTTCCGCAGGCGGACGCCCTCGATGTCGCCCGAGAAGAGCTCCCGGAGGTCGTTGAGGCCCAGGGCCATGAGGGCCATGCGGTCGATGCCGATGCCCCAGGCGAGGACGGGCACGTTCACTCCCATGGCGCGGGTTACCTCGGGGCGGAAGATGCCCGAGCCGCCGAGCTCGAACCAGCCGAGCACCGGGTGCTTGATGTGCACCTCCACGGAGGGTTCCGTGAAGGGGAAGTAACCGGGTACGTACTTGACCTCGGTTGCGCCCGCGATCTCTACGGCGAACATCTCGAGGAAGCCCAGGAGGGTCTTGAGGTTCACCTCGTCGCCGAGGACGATGCCCTCGGTCTGGTAGAAGTCGGAAAGGTGGGTCGCGTCGACCTTGTCGTAGCGGAAGCACCGGGCGATGCCGAAGTACTTGCCGGGAATCTTCGCCTTGTGGAGCTGGTGGGCGGAGAGGGCGGTTCCCTGGCTCCTGAGGATGAGGCGCTTGGTGAACTCCCGGTCGAAGGCGTAGTTCCAGCCCCGGCTTCCGGTATTCCCTCCGTCCTTGTGGGCCGCCGCGACGTTCGAGAGCCAGGGCTCCTCGATGGACTTCGCGTGGGTGGGGTTTTTCACGTAGTAGGCGTCGTGAATGTCCCGGGCGGCGTGGAACTGGGGCATGAACAGGGCGTCGGAATTCCAGAATTCGGTTTCCACCAGGGGCCCGTCGAATTCCTCGAAGCCCAGGGAAGAAAGCTTGTCCTTGACGCTCTCGAGGAAGCTCACGTAGGGGTTTGTCCGTCCCGGGATCACCCGGGCGGGGGGGACTGCGATGTTGTAGCCCCTGAAGGAGCCCTTTTTCCATTCCCCGCTCTTGAGCATGGCCGGGGTAATGGAGCCGATTTCCTCGCCGGTGATTCCCGCGGCGTCCAGGGCGGCCTTTACCTCGGTGGCCTCCGGCGCGAGGGCGTACACCACGGTTTCGCGCTCCAGGACCCGGAAGGGGGAATCCGCAGCGCCGCGCTTTTTGGCGAGGGTGCCCATGACGGCGACCTCGTCGGCGGTGAGGTGGTCCTTGTCGATCGTTCCCGAGGGTGTTTCGCTGGCGAGGCGGATGAGGGCCACCGCGACGGCGAAGCGCTTGTCGGTCGGCATGGCCGTGAAGGACGCCTTCTTGTCCCCGTCCATGCTCACGGCCCCTTCCTTTGAAAGGGTGCCGAAGGCGGAGCCCACGTCCTTGTTGTCGAGGCCGAGGGCAGAGGCTATTTCGGGAAGGGTATGGGGTCCCTTGTCCCGCAGGAGGGCGAGGATGCGTTCCTCGGGAGTTCCGTTTTTGGCAAAGACGCGGCCGAGCTCGGTAATTTCAAAAAAGGTGCGGGCTTCCCGGCGGACCTCCGTCACGAGCCCCTTGCCCCCGAGCCAGGAAAAGGCCTGGTTGGCGTGGCCGGGTTTGTAGTCGAGTTCCCGTTCGAGCCTGTCCGCGGTGAGTTCAACCCCGGGCGCAAAGGACCGGAGGAGGCGGATTTCAAGCGGATGCAAGTTTTTTACGATGGCCGATACATCCATTTATTACTCCTGAAGCGATATTCGCCCACGTTATACCATATATGGGCGAAAAGGTGAATGACTTCTCAGAATACACGCCAGGGGACTATCTCGTCGACGGTGAGCACCACCCGGATATCGGCGGTAAAGCGCCCCGCCTCGGGGAAGAGCCTGGGTTCGGAGCGCAGGAGAATTTGACCGGATACTTGTTTCGGCTTGTTTTTCTCGAGCTTTCGGGCATGCTCCCTAACGGCGTTGAGGAGGGCTTTCTCGTAGGCCGTCCGGATGCCCGCGGCCCCGTCGGCCCGTTCTCCGGAGCCCCTGCCCGAGGCGGTCTTCGCCGTTACCGAGGACCAATGCCTTTCCCAGCGGGCGGTGGTTTCGTTCGGCACGTATTGGGCCCAGCAGGAGAGCCTGGGATAGGAGGCGGAGAGGCCGGTCAGCGAGAAGGAGGGGTCGTCCTTTGAGATTTCCGCCAGGGGCTTGAGGGTAAACTCCTCCGCTACCCCCCGCATGCGGTCGCTCGGAACGTACTCGTACCTCCATCCGTAGATCATGCCGGAGAGGACGAAGCGGGCAAGTTCCTGGAGCTGGGCGAGGGGGGGCAGGTCGTCCGCGGCGGGCGCGGATTCAGGCGCGGCGCCCCTGCCGCCCGTCGGAGATCCTGTCTGCCCCGCCCCGGGGACCCCCTCGAAATAAACCCACAAGGGCGCCCGTATGCGCTCTTCCTGGGCCCACAGATTCCGGGGGAAAAGAAGCCCCGCGAGGGCCAGGATAAGGGCTGGGGCTAGCGGCCGGACCATGCCTTGGCGGGATTGATCCCGTAACGGACGAGAAAATACGCCCAGGCTACGGCGAGTCCCAGGAGGTGGGTGGAGTGGGCAACGCCCTGGTTCATCCCCGTGACGAGGTTGAAAAACTCCAGGGCCGCGTAGCCGAGCACCAGAATGGGAGCCGGGATGGGAACGATGCCCCAAAGATAGACAATCGACCGGGGATAAAGGGTCGCGTAGGCCAGGAGGAGGGAAAACACCGCCCCCGAGGCGCCCATGAGAAATACGTAGTCGACGCCCGAAGCGAGATACACCATCAGCGAAAGAACTCCCGAGAGGGTCCCGCTCAAAAGGTAGAAGAGGATGAATTCCGAAGAGCCGACCCTTCGCTCCACCGCGACCCCGAAGAAGAAAATTCCGAGCATGTTGAAAAGGATATGGGAGACGTTGGCGTGGACGAACTGGTAGGTAAACACCTGCCAGACCATGCCCCCCTTGGTGACGTAGAGGGGATTCAGGGAAAGAAGCCTCGTCAGGGAGGGATCCAGCATGGTTAAAAGGTAAACCAAGAGGTTGATGCCGATGATGACGAGGGCGGCGTTCCAGAAATCATAGCGGAAGGGCTTTCGCAGGAGGTTCTTCAGTGTCATGGCCTCAAGGTTACCAGCAAGCCCTCGTGGGGGGCAAGGGGTAAGGTTCCCGGCGCGAGTTCCGTTCCCTCTCCTCGGCGGTTTCCGAAAAGAACCCTGCCCGCGTCTTCGAGACCCCATGCCGCCTCCCGGTCCGAAAGGTTGAGCAGGCACAGTACCGGGTCGGCCTCCGGGGCCTGGGGAGGGGGCAGCCGTTTCCAGGCGATGAGCCCCCCCTCTCCCTGGGTGAGGAACTCGATGTCCCCGAGGGAAAGGCTTGCCTCCCGCTTGCGAAGCTCTATGAGCCTGCGGTACCAGTGCCACAGGGAGCTTTCGTCCGCCATGGCCGCCTCGGCGTTGACGGATTTGTAGTCCCGGTGAACCCGGAGCCAGGGCCTGACCCCGGGGTCGGTAAAGCCCGCGTTATCGGCGCCGCTCCACTGCATGGGGGTGCGCTCCCCGTCCCGGCCCAGGGGGAGGGGCCAGAAGGTGATGCCCGTGGGATCCACCAGCTCCTTCCTGGGTATCTTTTCGTTTTCCATGCCCAACTCCTCCCCGTAGTATACGAAGGGGGTTCCCCGGGAGGCGAGGAGCAGCATGGCGGAAAGCTGCTTGCGTTCCAGGGCCCGTCGCGCGGGACCCGCGAAGCGGCTTCC
This sequence comes from Spirochaetales bacterium, assembly GCA_003246765.1. GTDB lineage: Bacteria > Spirochaetota > Spirochaetia > Treponematales > Treponemataceae > Teretinema. The sequence goes on from QKDA01000243.1 coordinate 17,813, forward strand.
GTGGCGCGGCTGGTCATGGTTGCTGAAGGCCAGGTTAGGCCAGCCCTTCTCCGGAACCAGGTCGTGCCAGCGCCGGATCGCCCGGGCGAGCTTTTTGGGGGACCAGTCGAGGTAGAGGGGTTCCATGTTGAAGGCCAGGTGGAGCTCGTCGGTACCGTCTCCCTGGAAGGAGGCGGCTATGGCGGGGTCCTGGGAGAAAATTTCCCCCGCCAGGAGCCTGTCCCCGGGGTACGAGTCCGCCAGGGACCTCATTTCCCGGCATATTTCGTGGGTTTCCGCCTGGTTTCGGTCGTAGACGTGCTTTTGGAAGATGTCCGGATTCGCCTTGAAGGAGAAGGGATTGGAGCGGAATTGGGCGTCTTTCACGTACCAGTTCACTACGTCCAGGCGGAAGCCGTCGACCCCCTCGTCGAGCCAAAACCGCATGACGTCGAACATGGCCGCCTTGAGTTCCGGGTTTCGCCAGTCCACCTCGGGCTGATGCCGGGTGAAGGTTCCCAGGTACCATTCGTCGGTGGCCTCGTTGTCCCACCAGGCGCTCTTGAACTCGAACTGGCATACCCAGTTGTTCGGCTTGGGAAGCCTCTTCCCCGTGATGGGGTCGGTGCGGGGTTTCCAGATGAACCAGTCATGCTTGGGATTGTCCCGGGAGGAGCGGGCTTCCTTGAACCAGGGGTGCTCGTCGGAGGTGTGGTTGAGTACCAGGTCGAATATTACCTTCAGGTTTCGGCGGTGCGCTTCCCGGAGGAGGGTTCGCGCGTCCTCCATGGTGCCGAAAATCGGGTCTACCCCGCAGTAGTCGCTGATGTCGTAGCCGAAGTCCGCCATGGGGGAGGTAAAAAAGGGCGAGATCCACAGGGCGGTCACGCCGAGCTTTGTGAGGTAGTCCAGCTTTGAGATGATCCCCGGAAGGTCGCCGATGCCGTCGCCGTTGGTGTCGAGAAAGCTGCGGGGGTAAATCTGGTAAAAGACGGCGGACTTCCACCAGGGAGTCCCGGGGGCCTTCACTTGGACAGGCATACGGCGTTGCGTCCGGACTGTTTCGCGTCGTACAGGGCCTTGTCCGCCCGGTCCACGAGCTGCCTCCCGCTCTTGTCCATGCCGGGGCTGTACTCCGCGACCCCGATGGAGACGGTCAGGTTCAGGTGCATCCCCTCGTAGAGGATGTCTAGGTTCTCGATGGAGGAGCGGATCCTCTCGGCGATCTTTTTGGCGCTGTCCGCGGCGGTTTCGCAGAGCATCACCACGAATTCCTCCCCGCCGTAACGGGCAGCCATGTCCTGGCTCCGGGTGTTTTGCTGGATCACGTTGGCGACCATCTGAAGCACGGTGTCGCCGCAGCTGTGGCCGTAGGTGTCGTTGAAGCGCTTGAAGAAGTCTATGTCGATCATGAGCACCGACAGGGGGAATTTATGCTCCAGGCTGAACTCGAGCTTTTCCATGAGGACGGTGTAAAAATAGTGCTTGAGCTTGAGATGGGTCATGAGGTCGGTGGTGGACATTTCCAGGAGCGCCGCGTTGCTTATGGCGATGGAGGCCAGGGAGGCGATGTTGAGGATGTGCTCCTTCTCGTACGCCGAGTAGGGCTCGGAGGTTATCTGTTCGCCCAGCACCAGGAGTCCGTTGATGTGGTTCTTGGTCTTGAGGGGGACTATAAGGGAGGGTTCCAGGGAGTACAGGGCCTTCATGGGACCGTCGGTGGGCACGATCTCCTGGAGGTCCGCCACGGTGTAGCAGGCGTTCGGCCGCGACATGAATTGGATGAGGGGATGGTCGTCCTGGAAGGTGTAATCCACGTTTTCGTCGAGCTCAAAGCCGCAGTAGTTGCGGTTGAGCTGAAAGGTGGCGGCGTCGAAATTCTTCTTCGTGAAGATGGCGACTCCCAGGGTTTTCATCTGCCCCATGCAGGTGTAGAGAATCGCCTCGATAAGGGTGGAGAAATCGATGACCGAGGTAAGGCTCTTGGAAATTTCCAAAAGCTGCTTGAGGTCGTATATCTCCTTTTCCCTGGACGCGTCTCTGGTAGTTTGCTTTTTGATTTTGGGCATTATGCTTCACTCTCCGCCGGTTCGGCATCGCGCATGGAAACAGACAACGTACCAACTATAGCATACTTTTTCATAATTTCAAGAAAACCTCTAAAAACCCCGGTCTCGCGCTCCAGATATTGGAAGGACGCGGCGTTTTTTGTCGCCCCCGTGAGGGTTCTCACGTTGGTGATCACGTCGGGGATCGGCTTTTTCCCGTCTTCCATGATTATGGCCGAGAAATTGTAAAGCTCCAGATACTGGACCGCCGCCTGCTGGACCAGGTTTTTCGCGTGGGCGTTCATGTTGTCGATCATCTTGCGCAGGGGGGTCTCGAAATCCATGCCCTTTTCCATTTCCGTGACGTAGCCCCGCAGGATCTTCAGGTTGAAGGACCCCCCGTCGTCGAACAGCCGCTCAAACTCGGACAGCCGCTCGCCCAGGTGCTCGCAGAAGGAATAGGAGGCGGACATGGCGCTCTGCATGGCGCGGTTGTTGAAGTAGCCCTCCACGATCACGCTGCGGATCACCGTGGAGTATCGGGGCATAAAAAAGCGCTCCGTGAAGGTTCGTATGATGCGTAGGGGCTCAACCCACTCCAGGGCGAAGGGGGTGAATTCCTGAACGAGGGCGCTGGTCGCGTCGTTGTACCCCTCTATGTCGAGGAGGGGTAGGTCGCCGAAGACCGCGCGGAGCTGGTTTTTGGTTTCGTCGCTCTGCTTGTCCTGAAGGAGCTTGCGGGAGTCCGAGTCAAAGGTATCCGTGATCCTCTCGCGGTAGCGTTCCCTGAAGGGAGCTTGCGCCACGGGGTGGGAGGGCACGAAAGCCGGGTCGTTTCTCGCGATTCTGATGATCGAGAGGAGGGTTTCCGCGGAAACCCGCTTGTCCAGGAGGTATCCCACCGCCTGGATCGACCGGGAAGCCCGCCCGCGGATGTCCTCGGTGAGTTCGGATTTTTTACGGAGCGCGTCCAGGGCGGCCAGGGAGAGGGCCACCTGGGCGGAGGCGCGGGCGTCGGTGAGGAGGTAATAAAGGTCCAGCAGCGCCGGAATAAGCTCGGCTACCTCTACCTGCCGGAAGCTCGGGTTTTCCACGGTGGACGACTGCCCGATATGGGAAGAAAATGCGGGATCGAAATAGGAAAAAAGCTCGTTGAACTCGAAATGGACCAG
>QKDA01000138.1 GCA_003246765.1 Spirochaetales bacterium
ACCGCCACGGGGGCGAGACAGGCTTCCTTGCGGCGAAGCTCGAAGGAATAGCCGTTGCCGGAGTACTTCATTTCGGCGGCGTCGGATTTGTCGAACTTGTCAAAGAGGGCGAGAAGGGTCTTGTCGTCCATGGTCATTCTCCTGTGTTTTAGATGACGTCCATACGGGGAACGTCGGCGTCGTAATCGATTCCCGCGACGTCGAAACCGTTCGCGGCGAGGAAGTCGTGGCGGTATCCCTCAAGGTCGCCGAGGGACGGGAGGGTAGCCTCCGTCACGGCGGCCATGCGGTCGGAGACGATGGCCTGGACCTCGTCGTCCATCTCGAGGTCGTCCACCCGGATAAGGCCGTCCGCGTCAACGGGGACGCTCTTTCCGGCGAAGAGGCGCTCGGCGCAGAGGCGCTCGATCTGCTCGATGCATCCCTCGTGGGTGCCCTTCTCCTTCATTACCTTGAAAAGGATGGAAAGGTACACCGGGATCACCGGGATTACCGCGCTGGAGCGGGTCACGAGGCCCTTGTTCACGGAAACGAAGGCGGAGCCCCCCACGGAAGCCTTCATGCGCGCGCTCATGTCCCGGGCGGTCTTCTCGAGGTGCTTCTTCGCCCCCCCGATGGTGCCGTCCCGGTAGATCGCGTGGGTGTGGGTGGGGCCGATGTAGGAATAGGCCACGGTGGTGCAGCCCGGGGCGAGAAGGGACGCGGAGGAGAGGGCGTCGATCCAGAGGGCCCAGTCCTCGCCGCCCATGACCTTTATGGTCTCGGCGGCCTCGGTCTCGGTGGCGGGCTCGGCGGTCATGGTGCTGATCTTGCCGGTCATGGTGTCCACCGTGAGCCCGTCGTAGCTCTTGCCGAAGGGCTTGAGCACCGAGCGGTAGAGAACGCCGGTTTCGGGGTCCGTGCGGACGGGGCTCGCCAGGGAGTAGACCACGAGGTCGAACACGAGGCCCATTTCCTTGGCCTTGGCAATCACGAGATCCCGGGTGGCGTTGGAAAAGGCGTCGGCGTTGATGGTGTGGGTGGGGATCCCCTCGCGGCGGGCGGCGCGGTCGAAGGCGAGGTTGTTGTACCAGCCCGGGGTGCCGCTCTTGGCCTCGGAGGCTTCCTTCTCGAAGGACACGCCGACGGTGGCCGCCCCGTAGCCGAAGCTCGCGGTGATTCGGCTCGCCAGGCCGTAGCCGGTGGAGCAGCCCAGGATGAGGGCCGCCTTGACGGGGCCGTTCGGATGGGTTCCCCCGGAGACCGGGGCGCCGGGCTTTCGGCCCCGCTTGGCGTTTTGGGCCTTCACGAAGGCTATCTGGTTTTCTACCTCCCGGGCGCAGCCCGCGGGATGCGCGTTGAGGCAGATATTGTTCCGGATCATCGGTTTTACGATCATGGTTTTCTCCTTATTTCGCGGAATCCGCGGAGCCCACGAGGCAGAGCCATTCGGCTTCCGCCGCGAGCTCCTCGCCGACGAAGGCCTTGCCGGCCTGCTTGATCATCTTTGCGGAAACCCTCAGGTTCTCGATCTCCAGGCGCACCTCGTCGCCGGGACGGACCTGGCGGCGGAATTTCACCTTGTCCACGGAGGCGAGGAAGAAGAGGGCGCCCTGCCCCATCACTCCCCGCTTCTGGAGCCCCGCGCCCCCCGCCTGGGCCATGGTTTCCACGAGGATTACCCCGGGAACCACGGGATACTCGGGAAAGTGCCCCTTGAAGAAGAACTCGTCCGACGCGAACACGTGGCGGGCCACTATGGACTTCTCGTCGGTCACGTCGATGGTGTCCACGAAGAGGAAGGGGTCCCGGTGGGGCAGGAGGGTCTCGATGCCCGCCCGCTCTGCGGCGCGCACCGCCGGGAAGGAGAGGTCCGCGGGTTTGCTCACGTCGCTCATGCCTTGTACTTCCCCATGATCAGCACGCCGTTGTGGCCGCCGAAGCCGAGAGAGCCCGAAGCGAACACGTCGTAGTCTCCTTCCTGGGCGACGTTGGGCACGTAGTCGAGGTCGCAGCCGTGCTCCAGGTCGGGGTTTTCCAGGTTGATGGTGGGGGGATAGAACCCCGCGTTCATGGCCATGATGGAGATGATGGCCTCCACGGCGCCCGCGGCGCTCACGCAGTGGCCGGTCATGCTCTTGGTACTGGAAACCTTCATCTTGTAGGCGTGGTCCCCGAAGGCCTTCTTGATCATCAGGGTTTCCGCGGGGTCGTTCACCGGGGTGGAGGTCCCGTGGGCGTTGTAGTACTTCACGTCCTCCGGCTTGAGGCCGGCGTCTTCCAGGGCGAGCTTGATCGCCAGGGCGCCGCCTGAGCCGTCGGGGTTCGGGCTCGTGATGTGGTAGGCGTCGCTGGAGGCGCCGTAGCCGAGGAATTCGGCGTAGATCTTGGCGCCCCTGGCCTTGGCGTGCTCGAGCTCCTCGAGCACCAGGATTCCCGAGCCCTCGCCCATGATGAAGCCCTGCCGGTCCCGGTCAAAGGGACGGCTCGCCTTGGTCGGGTCGTCGTTGAAGTCCGTGGCCAGGGTCTGGAGCACGTTGAAGCAGCCGATGCCGAAGCCCGTGATGGCCGCCTCGGTGCCCCCGGAGACGCAGAGGTCCACGCGGCCGGAGCGGATGAGGTCCAGGGCGGCGCCCAGGGCGTCGGTGCCCGAGGCGCAGGCGGTAGCCAGGGTCCAGGAGGGCCCGTGGATGCCGTTGAGCATGCTCACGTTTCCCGCGGCTTCGTTTACGATAAAGGTGGGGATGGTCAGGGGCGGAATGCGGGAGTTCCCGGCGTCGAAGTATTTCTTCACGGAGGACTCGTAAATCTCGAAGCCGCCGATGGTGCTTCCGAGGAGGATTCCCGCCTTTTCGGAGGAGAGGGTTTCCTTCGTGTAGCCCGCGTCGGCGATAGCCTGGGCGGCCGCCACGGCGGCGAACTGGGTGAATCGGGCCATCTTGCGGGCTTCCTTGCGGTCAACCCACTGGCTCACGTCCAGGCCCTTCACCTCGCCAGCGATCTTCACCGCGAAGTCGGTCGTGTCAAAGAGGGTGATGTTCCCGATGCCGCTCTTGCCCGCGCGGATCGACTCCATGGTCTCCGCCACGCTGTTGCCCACCGGGGTAACCGCCCCGAGTCCGGTCACTACAACTCGCCGTCTCATGCTCCCATACCTCCGTCCACGCCGATAACCTGCGCGGTGACATATTCAGATAAATCCGAGGCCAGGAACACCGCGGCGTTCGCGACCTCCGTAACCGAGCCCGCCCGCTTCATGGGGATGGACTCGAGCCAGGTCTTCTTAGCGTCCTCCGGGATAACGTCGGTCATCTCGGTGACGATAAAGCCCGGGGCGATGGCGTTGACCCTGACGCCCCGGCCGGCGGTCTCCTTGGCCAGGCTCTTGGTATAGCCGATGAGCCCCGCCTTGCTGGCGGCGTAGTTCACCTGCCCGCCCTGCCCGTGGAGGCCAACGATGCTCGAAAGGTTGATGATGGAGCCCGCCCTCTTGCGGATCATGTCGGAAGACACGATCTGGGTCACGAGGAAGGTGCCCGTGAGGTTGATGCGGAGCACCGACTCCCAGTCCTCGAGCTTCATGCGGAAGGAGAGCCCGTCCCGGGTTATACCTGCGTTGTTCACGAGTATCTGGAAGCCGCCGGAAGCCTTGAGGGCCTCGGTAACCGCGGGGGTCACGGATTCGGCGTTACCGATGTCCGCCACGATCTCGTGGAAGGAGACGCCCCGCTCGGCGGCGTAGGAAGCCAATTCCTTGGCGCCCTCGCTGGGCTTGGTGGCGAGGCCCCACACGGAAGCCCCCTCATCGATGAAACGCTTGGCGATTTCCTTGCCGATTCCCCGGCTTGCCCCGGTAACCAGGGCGTTCTTTCCTTTCAGCAGCATATGAATCTCCGTTGGTATGGTTTCGCTTTTATGGGACGCCTCAGGCGAGGCATTCCCCGTAGGGTTTGCAGCTTCCCGGGAGTTTTGAGTCCGCCCAGAGCCCGGAAAGCACCTTCCCGGGACCCGCTTCCACGAGGGTGGCTATTCCCTTCTCCGCCATGAAGGCTGCGATGGCGGCCTCTTCGCTGGTCCAGCGGACGGGGCCGGTGATATGGGCCACGGCGCAGGTTTTCGCCTCCGCCCCGGTGGCGACCGGCTTCCCGGTTACGTTGGAAAAGAGGGGCAGCACGGGATTATTGAAGGAAACGCCCTCCAGGAGGGCGCGGAAGCGCTCTCCCGCCTCCGCCATGAGGGGCGAATGGAAGGGACCGGCCACCTTGAGGCGGATCACCCGCTTGGCCCCGGCTTCCTTGAACATGGCTTCCGCGGCGGAAAGGGCCTCGGGGGTACCGGATACGACGGTTTGAAGGGGGGAGTTGTAGTTGGCCCCGTAAAGGCCCGCGATGCCGGAGGCCTTGATGGCGGCGTCCACCGCCTCGGGGGAAAGCCCAAGAACGGCAG
>QKDA01000255.1 GCA_003246765.1 Spirochaetales bacterium
CGGTCGAAGTCGCCGCGGTACAGGCGGGCGATCACGTCCCGCAGATATTCCACGGCGGTGTTTTCCCCCTCGGCTGAAAAGACCAGGGCCAGGAGTTCCCGCTGAAAACGCCGGGCAAAGGGCGTGTAATCGCTTCTTGCGGCCTCCATTCCCTTAATTTCCACCTCGTCCCGCCCGTCTTCCCTACGGAGCAGGCCCGCGTAACCCTTGGCCCTGCCCCGGTCGTCGGAGGCTCCCAGGGAGCTCCGCAGGTGGGGAATAAAAAACCGCAAATACAGCTTCTCAAACCGTATCGAGATAAAGGATTCCCTATTCCAGTCCCGGAGGACCCGCTCCGAAAGTTCCCGGTTGAGCCGGGAGGCGAGATCCTCGAGGCTCTCGGCGGATTCGCGGGACTCGAGGGGCGCGGCGGGATCCCCCATAGAGCCCCCTTTCCGGAGGAGCTCCACGAAAACCGAGTCCGTGTCGCCGTACAGTACGCGATAGCCCCGGTCGGTGAAGAAATCCCGCGCGAAAAGAAGGCACCACCGGCCGAAGCCCGTAATCGCGCCCGCGAGGTCCGTGCGGGCGTAGCGGCATTTCGGCGAGCCGAGAACCCCGTAAAACGAGTTCATGAGGATCTTGTAGACGTAGGCGGCCGCGTCGTCTCCCCGGTCAATGGCCGCCAGGCGCTCGGAAAAATACCGCCCGATTAATCCGGGAAGAATGCCCTCCTCCCGGGAAAAGGCAGCGCCGTTGGGGGCCACGATCGGACCCTCGCGGGGGGTTCCGGCTTCGGGGTCACGCGCCTCGGGCCACAATACCTGAGACCGCGCCAGGGGATCGACGTTGAAGGTGCGCATCACGCTCGGATACAGGCTGCGGAAATCGAAGACCGCCACGGGACCGAAAAGCCCCGCCTGCGGGTCGAGCACGGTCCCTCCCGCCGCCCCGGACACGTCCCGATCGCCGTCGGGGGGCTCGAGTATGCCCCGGGCGTAAAGGCCCTCGGCGTAAATCCGCTCGAAGGAAGCGACGCTGGTCCACGCCTTATCGAGGCCCGCCCCGGTGAGGGCGCTCCGCTCTACCGTATGGATGATCAGGCCCTTGCGCTCGAGAATTTCGTTCACCAGCCGGGCGTCAGTAAGGCAGTAGCGGCAAAAGTCCTCGGGGTTATCCCGGTAAAGCCGCCTGAGCTCCGCCAGCTTGTCGCCGCCCGTCTCGGTCACGGTCTTTCCCCTGCCGAGGGTTTCCCGGGCCACCGCGTCGAGGGTATAGGACTCGTGGTCCCAGGAACCGGAACGCACCAGGCGGAGCGCGTCCAGGACTTGCCGGCCCGGAAGAACCGCCGCGGCGGAACGGCGCCGGGCACCCCCCGAGGGGTCTTCTTCCCGCTCGGAGGCGAAATAGGTCCCCGCCTCGAGCGAACGGCCCAGGTCAAAGGGGAGGCGGTTGCGGGCGTAAGCCGCCGCGAGGCGCTCGAGGTCGAAGTCGATGACGTTCCAGCCCGTTACGACGTCGGGATCCATCCTCGAGAGAGCCTCCGAAAGGCCCCGCAGCAGGGCACCCTCGGAGGGAAAGCATTCCAGGGGGAGATCGCCTGCGGCGCAGGTAAAGGCGGGGCCGTTGAAGAGGATACTCTCGGAGCGCGGGCGGGCGCCCTCCCGGGGAAGGAACTCCCAGAGGGAAAGCCCCACCGCCAGAACCCTTCCCTCGGGCTCGGCGGTTTCGATGTCCAGGGAGCAGACGGCGAGGGGAACCCGCACGTCATGGTCGGGGAGAATCCGGGCGGAAGAGAACACGAGATCGACCTTCGTTCCGCGCCTGCATTCCCCCTCGAGGGATATTCCCCCGCGGATGCCGCGGGCCGCTAAATAGGCGGCCGCGCCCTTAACGCCCCCTTCGTGAACGGGAATTCCGGCGGATACGAGGGCCTTCCGCACGGATTGGCCGGGCACACCGCCCCCGGCCAGGCGCAGTTCCAGGCAGGACTGACCGTCGAAGGTGCGCCAGGGGCTGGGATGGGCCTCCAGGGAAGAATTGGACAGGATACCCGCGATAGAGGCGGAGCCCAGGGCCCCGGAGGGAATAAGGCAGGGCTCGCCGTCCCTGGGGAGGGAAAGGGCGAAACTCCTTCCGTCTTCCAGCCGCCCGACGAGCTGCTCCCGGTCCCGTTTTCGGTCCGTATAGGCGTGAACGATAAATCCGCGAGCCGAAACGGTTTCCACGGGTACATGATACAGGAGCCCGGGAGAGTCGATCAACTAAGCCCGATATAGCGCTCGAAATCCTCCGTAGAAACGGGGCGCGAGATAAGAAAGCCCTGTATCAGGTCGCAGCCGAATTCCTGAAGGGCGCGAAGCTGGTCGAAGGTCTCGACCCCCTCGGCAGCGGTACTCAGGCCGAAGGCCTTTGCCATGGAAACGATGGCGCTCACGATATGGGCCCCGGATTCGCCGTCGTTCATGGTTCGCACGAAGGACTGGTCGATCTTCAGGCAGTCCACCGGGAGGCGGTTGAGGTAATTCATCGAGCTGTACCCGGTACCGAAATCGTCGATGGCGAAGGTTACCCCCAGGGCCCGAATCCGGTTCATGATATCCGTTACCCGCCCGATGTTTCGCATGAAACCCGACTCGGTTACCTCAAGCTTCAGGAGGGCCGGGGACAAGCCGGTAGTCTCCAGCACGCCGGCGACCCGCCGCTCGAAATCGCCCGTGTCGAACTGGCGGGGGGCTACGTTGACCGATACCTGGACCGGCCGGCCCGCGTCCTCCCATCGCTTGGCGTCCCGGCAGGCCTGGAGCAATACCCAGTCCCCCAAGGGGGCGATAAACCCCGTATCTTCCGCCACGGGCAGGAATTCTCCCGGGCACACGAAAACCCCCGGCTCGCTCTGCCACCGAATAAGGGCTTCTGCGCCTTGAAGGCCGTAATCGAAGCCCGGGGTCGCGTCAGGGGAGGCTACCTGGGGCTGATAGAGCAGCACGAACTCGCCCCTTTCTAGAGCCCGGTGCATCCTCCCCTCAATCTCGAGGCGGCTCCTGTTTACCCTTTCCAGGTCTCCGCAGGCGTACCGATATAGCCCTTTTCCCTCTTCCTTGGCGTTGTACAGGGCCCCGTCGGCCTTCCTCAGCAGGGAATCCGTATCCACCCCGTCCTTGGGATAGAGCGCTATCCCCACGCTCGCGCCGATATTCACGTCCTTGCCGTTGATCTCGAACCGCTGGGATACGCGCATTACGAGCTTTTGGGCGACCATTCCCGCGTTCTCTTCCCGTTCAAGGTTCTGCAGCACCACGGCGAACTCGTCGCCCCCGACCCGGCAGAGGGTATCCGATTCCCTCAGGCATTCCTTGATTCGGTCAGCCACCTGCACGAGAAGGGTATCCCCCGCCACGTGCCCGAGGCTGTCGTTCACGTGCTTGAAACGGTCCAGATCCACGTAGAGCACCGCGAAGAGCGCTCCCGTGCGGCGGGCCCCGGCTACCTCGTGCTCTACCCGGTCCGAGAACAGCATACGGTTCGGAAGTCCCGTCAGGGGATCGTGGTAGGCCAGGTGGTTGAGCTTTTCCTCCGCCTCCTTGATCACCGTTATGTCGGTGGAAACGCCGATATAGTTCACCGCCTCTCCCGACTCCCCCCGAACGACATTGATGGTCTGCCATTTGGGGTATACCGAGCCGTCCTTCCGGCGGTCCCAGATTTCTCCCTCCCAATGGCCCTCGGCGGTCAGGGTTTCCCACAGCTCGCGGTAAAAGTCGTGACTATGCCTCCCGGACTTGAACATGCGGGAATTCCTGCCGAGCATCTCCTCCCGTTCAAAGCCCGTCATCCGGCTCATCGCCTCGTTCAGCTCGAGAATGGAGCCGTCCGGGTCGGTAATGACGACAGCCTCGCTCGTGTTTTCAAGTATCTTCTTGAAGATCAGGAGCTCGCTGTTGGCGCTCATGAGCTCCGAGGTTTTCCATGGTCTCCGCCGTGAAGTTGTCCTGAACGTAGCTTTCGTTTTCCCCGTTCAGGTAGAGCCAGGTGTCGTCCCAGCGGGCGTAGTCCGTCGCGGACTTGCTCAGGGCCTCGGACTCGTAGGAGACCGCGCCCATCACTCGCCTGAGGTCCGCCGCGGCGAGATCCCGTTCGGTTTCGAGGTAACTCGTATTGACCATGAACATCGTGACCGAGAGAAGGCTCAGGGTGAACAGCACTATCAACAGCACGGTCATGATCAGAAGCTTTATTCTGATTTTCACGTTTATTCACTACCCGCTTTGTAAGTATATGCCCCGTATCCCGCCAGTCAATGAATGGTTATTTTTTTATTTTAATCCGAGCATGATCCTGACGGCCTCGCCGGCCAGCATGAATCCCGCCACGGGGGGAACCCAGGGCAGGCTTCCCGGCGCCCGGGAGGGAGACCCGTCCCCGGCGGACTCC
>QKDA01000271.1 GCA_003246765.1 Spirochaetales bacterium
TCAATCCGGTTCAGCATTGGGAAAACAACCACTGAAGAAGAAATCGACAAGGTCATCTCTCAGGTTCCGGGAGTGATCAAAAAACTGCGCGGCTTTTCCACAGTGGCTTCCCACTGACGAGCCGAATTTATAAGGAGTTTTTTTATGAGCGAATGGCTCTATTCCGATGTTGTCAAAGACCATTTCATGAATCCCCGCAACGTTCTTGAGGACGACGAGGCCTCTTGGCCCTGCGACGGTAGGGGAATTGTCGGGAATATCAAATGCGGCGACCAGATGCTGATCCTGCTGAGGATCAAGGACGGCGTCATAGCCGACTGCCGGTGGAAAACCTACGGCTGCGCGAGCGCCCTGGCGTCGACGTCGATACTTTCGGAGGCGATAAAGGGCATGAGCCTGGAGGAGGCGTACGTGCTTAAGCCCCAGGACATCGTTGCGAAACTCGGGGGGCTTCCCGCGAACAAGATTCATTGCTCCGTTCTAGGCGACAAGGCCCTTCGGGCGGCAATCGACGACTATCTGGAGCGCAACGGCCTACCGTCCCTGAAGGGAAAGGAAAACGTAGAGGTTGTTTGCACCTGCCTTAACGTGACCGACCGGGACCTGGAGGATGCCTACAAGGCGGGGGACCGATCCTGGGAAGACTTTCAGGCAAGGACCAAGATAGGAACCGTATGCGGGGGCTGCAAGTCCAGGGCCCTGGAACTTCTTCACGAGTTCGAGCATCTGTACGGGGAATGATCATCCGGCCGTCCTGCGGGGACGGCCTTTTTTTATTACTCGATTATTAGGGAAAACTGGGCTGAACGCTCGTTGCCCGCTATGTCCCTCGCCGCGATGACTAGGTCCGTTTGGCCGCGAACGAAGCTTACCTCGCCGAGTAAGGTTTTCCCCGAAACGCGGTACAGTTCCCCGGCGGTAAATTCCCTTTGGGAAAGATAGAGCGCCCCCCCGTCTTCCTTAAGAAGCTCGAAGGCTATGACGCTCTGTTCCTTTCCGTTAACCAGAACGGTTATCCGGAAGGGAGCGAGGTCTGCCTGGGAACCGTCAAGGCTGTCCGAAACGTCCGCATAAAGCCTGTAGCGGCCTTGCTTGAGGTATTTTGAGGTTCCTAGGGCGTAGTTCTGGCCCCCCTCGGAGACCGCGCTCACCTCCCGAATGCGGGGAGCCTTCGTGTCCCGGAGGGGCGTGAGGAGCAGGAGGGGGTTGAGAACGGTTTTTTTATCCCGGTCAAGCACCTGAAAGCGTACTTCTCCCTCGGTTCCCCAGGCGCCGGTTCCGGCGGGACCCAGGGGCATCTGACCTTCTACCGCGTCGGTTCCTTCCAGCCGGTCCAGGGACGCAAGGTTGCCGTACACCGTAGTGAGTCCCTCTTCGTGGGCAACAACGGCGGTATTGCCCAGGGTGGTCGGGAATCCGGTAAGGTTCCGGTTTTCCCGTAAGGTGATGAGCACCGTTCCGGGACCGGCGGTACGTACGGTGTCGGTGGCCGAAAAAACGAGCCCCCGGGAAAGGGTCTGGCCGTCCCTCCCGCCGAAAAGGGTAGAGGGCATCGCTGGCGAGACGGGCCATTCCAGGGACTGGAGAGCGGCGCAGGCAAGAGTCAATACCGCCGGCAGTATCCGCCGCATCGTTTTCCTTGGCGAGGTCATTCAAGCCCCCTTATATCGATCCGTGAGATGCGGCCGTCGGTTCCTAGGTAGAGGGTTCGGCCCTTTTGTATGAGGAACGCGTCCCGGGCGGGGAATTCAGTGGTGGCCACCACGTTCCAGGGCCGCTCGATGGCGGTGAGCACGCAGGTGTCCTCTTCCTGGGAGAGTATCGTGAAGGGATCCGCGCCTGGGTCCCTCCCGACGGAAACCACGGTGCCCCGCAGGGGTACGACGCGAACCTCGAGCTTCCCGCAGTCCACGATCCCGAGGCCCTCGGCGCATTCGAAAAACGCAAACTCGCCGGAGCGCTCAAAGGCAACCGTGACCTGTCTGCGGGCGTTTCCCTTAAGCCATTCGTGGTGAATAACCTTATAATGGTTCCCGGTGACCTTGATGAGAATGAACCGCTGCCGGTCTACTCCCGAGACGCAGGCTATCAGGGTCCCGTCGTCGGACACCGCCGCGCCGAGGATGACTTCGTAGTCGCTGCCGCCGGGATAAAAGGAAAGCATCGTCGCGCCGTCATTTTTTAGGGCGAGGAGCCTGCCGTCGGCATATCCCAGGACCGTGGCGGATCGGGACGAGTTGAAGGCCGTTATAGGGGCGGTGTGTTCCCGGGTCCACAGGGGGAGGCCGTCGCCGCCGAAAAGGGTGACGCCGTCGCCGCCGGGCAGGAAAAGATATACCCGGTCTTCGTCCAGGTAGGGAAATCCCGACCCGTTTATCTTCATGCGGAGCGTACCGTCGGGGGCGTAGACGTCCACGGCGGTTGAATTTTGTTGGTACTCGGCCCAGCCCCCGGAGGAAACCGAGGTCTTAAGCCCGCTTTGCCGGGTAAAGATCAGGTCTCCCTGGGACGAGAAGAATCCAAAAAGGTCCCCGAGCTTAAAGGGTTCCAGGCTTCCGTTTCCCGCCGGCGAAGGGGATGAAGCGGCGGCGGAATCACCGGCTTTGGCGGAATCACCGGCTTTGATTGTCCAGAGGGGCTGAAAATACAGGGAAGGGCCCGTGGGAAAGGCCGCTAAAAACATGTAGAGGATGAGAAACACGAGGCTGCCCGAAAGGATATACTTGAGATTCCTTTTGATGTTCATGGGCCTCAATGGTATAATAGGACCATGGAAATTGCAATACAATACCGGGCAGACCTCGGGAGTCTCTGCTTCCAGAAACAGTTTTTCCGTTAAATAGTGATAATGCTTGACATATAATGCAGTATAATGCAGAATAATGTAAGCGTAACTGCAGGAGTGATCATTTTGTCAGACGATATACTTACCATTGAAGAAGTCGCAAAATATCTGCGCGTATCTGAACGAACCGTTTATGATTGGGCCCAAAAGGGTGAAATTCCGGCGGGTAAGATCGGGACAGTCTGGCGCTTTAAGAAAGACGAGATTGAAAAGTGGGTTAATGAGCGTCTTACCTCTTCCCTTAAAACCCCCTCGGTATCCACGGCCGTACAGGTTAAGAATATTCTCTCCCCGGACCGCATCGTGCTCCTCAATCATTCGACCAAGCATGACGCCCTCGTGGCTCTGGCGGACGTGTTGGGATCTGCCCCCCAGATCAAGAACCGGAACGAGCTTTCCGTGGAGATCCTCAAGCGGGAAGAACTCATGTCCACCGCCATAGGGCGGGGTATAGCGATTCCCCACGTGAGGCTTTCCTCGGTCACCGACCTGGTCATGGCCGTGGGGCTGTGTAAAAACGACATCATCGATTTTCAGACCATTGACGACGTGCCGGTGCGACTCCTTTTCATGATCGCCGCCGCCTACAATCAGCATGCCTACTATCTGCAAACCCTTTCGTTCTTCAGCACCAAGCTGAAAAACGCCTCTCTCCGGGAAGGGCTTCTCGCCGCTCAATCTCCCCTGGAGGCCTACAACCTGCTCGTGGCGCGAGAGTAAAACCTCGGGACTACCGCCGTAATACCGGAATGCCGCGGGGCTTGCCTCGGGTATTCCGGTTTTTTTTTAGTCCCTCTTTTGGGGGAAAGCGTAGAAACTGACGGCAAAGTATTTTGAGCTGTCCGCCATGTCCTGGGCGATAAGCCCGGGCCCTACCTTGGCGGTCGTGTCCGCGATGAGGTATCTTTTCCCTCCCAGTTCGTACCGGGCTCCCTGACCCGGGCTGTCAACGGCGGCCACCGCATGGCTGTATTCGGGGGACACCAGCAGTATCGCGTCGATTCCGAGCTGGTTGAGCATGATTACCAGGAGAAGCGCCCTGCTGTCGCAGTCGCCGGACTCCGTGGCGAAGGCCTTCGGAAGGTTTGTGAAGTCGCTCCCCGCGAAATTCCTCTCGTAGGTGAATCCCTGAGTCCAGGAGAGAAGCTCCCCCAGGATTTTTTCCGGATCCGGAGGCAGTACGGTACCTAGCATAAAGCTCGCTTTGGAGAAACGGGCCCAGGAATCCCTCCAGATCATGCGGTAATACCGCTTCCATGCGGGAATGACGTAAGGCGTGTCGAGGAAGGCGGTGAGCAGGGAGAATTCCCGATCCACCAGGGCTTGGGCAGCGTCGCTGTCGGCCTGATTGAAGCTAAGGTCCAGGGTGTTCGAGCCGTTCCTGTAGGGTACGGTCACGGACCCTTCCGGAGGCCACGCGAAGGCGCTCATGGGGCCGTTTTCAAAATAGGAACCCTCGTCGGTAAAGACTGCGTCCAGGCTCGAAATCATGAGGGGTTCAAGCTCCACGGCCCGTTCCGCGGGCCCATAGGCAACGAGCGCGAGGTATCCCTTACCGTCCGCCAGGGATACCGACAGTGCCCATCCGCCGACGGCCTCCGTCTCGATCCGGCCGATGGCGGCCTCCCGGTGGCGCCACTCAAAGGCTACGGCGGGGGCTTGCGGGGCAAGCTGGTCCGTGACCCAGGAGAGGGCCTTTTGCGCGGAATCGAACTGCTCGGGGGGGTACAGGGCAATCTGGAGGTCCACCGGGTACAACTCGTGGCTAAAGTGATACCGGTCAGTTCCCCGCTTCTCCGTCAGACTGTAACCCTCCGGGAGATCCAGCGAATAACCCCATTGGGGGGAGGTCAGCTCCAGGGCCGAACCCGCGGCGGCTGCCAGCAGCCAGAGGGTTACGGCCCAGGGAGCACGAAGATTTTTTTGCGATACCATGCTAGTATGCCTCCATGAAAGATATTCCCGTGGTATACGAAGACGAAGATCTTCTGGTGGTAAATAAACCTGCGGGGCTTGCCGTTCAGGGCGGCGCAGGCATTTCCGTTTGCCTAATCGACGTGCTGGAGCGTCAAACCCGCCGAAAGATATATCCCGTGCACCGCCTGGACAGGGATACAGCGGGATTGATGGCGGTAGCCTTAAACCCGGTTACCGCCGCGGCATACACGAAGTATATCGCGGGAAAGACCGTAAAAAAGGGATACCGCGCCCTCTGCATCGGCATGCCTCCCCAAATAAAGGGGACAATTACCACTCCCGCAGGCAGGGCAGGGGACCTAAAGAGCGCCTACACGGAATACCGGGTGGAATCATCCGTTCCCGGGTTCAGCCTGCTTTCCCTCGAGCTCGGAACCGGCCGCATGCACCAGCTGAGAATCCACCTGGCCTCTATCGGCTGTCCCATCGCCGCCGACGACAAATACGGCGACTTTACCAAGAATCGGGAGATTCGGGGTCTTTATAAAATAAAAAAGCTGCAATTGGCCGCCTGGGAGCTCGAACTTCCCCTGGCCGGGAAAACCCTTAGGCTGGAAGTTCCCCTGCCGGAGCATATGCTTTCGGGTCTTGCCGCCCTGGGGATGACCCCGCCCGCTTCCTCGGCGTCTTGACAGAGCCCCGGGTTTTCTCCATCATACGGCGAGACTTATGGAACAGACACCCTTGACCCTGGCCTATCTCGAAACCCTCTCGACCCCCGATCTCGTGAGCCTGGCGGAAGACTTCGGTATCGATATCCCCGAGGGCCTCAGCCGCCGTTTTATCCTGCGGGAGCTGGTGGAAGCCGTTGAGTACGACGCCCGGGAGGCCCAGGACGCGGGAATCCTCGTGGATACGGTCTTTACCGGGGCCCCGGAGGCACTGCCCGAGAGCTATAACGAAACTTCCATCTCCATGCTCCTGCGCGACCCGGGCTGGCTTTTCGTATACTGGGACTTTCATGCCAACCTTTTTTCAGCTATTACGAGCAATTACCGGTTTGAGTCCTTTTTTCTCAGGGTAAATTCCCTCTCATCCGTGGCGCCGCTCGTGGTCAAGGACTGGTTCGACGTTGACGTTGGACAAAAGGACCGTCAATGGTACGTGCATTTACCGTCGGATAACCGGGTCGTCCGGGTAGATCTGTACAGCAGGAACACTCAGGAGAAGGAACAGCTCTTGGCCAAGTCCGCGGCCATGCCCGTTCCGGTATGTTCTCTCGCCGCGCCCGGTGAACGGCGCCGTTACTCGCCTTTGGTGGAGCTTTCCGGCATCGCGGAGCTGAGAAAGCGGCACTTCAACAATCATCGTCAGTCCTTCGGCTGACCTACGGAGCCACGCCCATGCCAGACAAGTCCCTTCTTTTCGTTTTCGACGCCCAGATGCCTTTCGTACGGCATCCTGAGACGCCCGGACACGCCGAGGAGTCGCGCCTGTATAACGCCCTCTCGGACACATGGCTCCCCCTGCTTCGATCCTGCACTGCCATGGAATCCGACGGCATCCCCTTCCGTTTTGCCCTTTCCGTATCTCCGGTGCTTTGCGAGATGCTTTCGGATCAGCTTCTTCAAGACCGATACGTGGAATATCTCGACCGTTCCATCGAATTCGGCCTATCCGAGCTTGAGCGCTGCGCGGGCTCTCCCGAGAAAAGGGAGGTCATCAAGCATCATCTCGACCGCTTTCAGGCCAACCGCCGCGATTTCGTGGAAACCTATGACCGGGACATCCTCAGGAAGATCGATTATTTCGCCTTACGGGGACATATCGAGCTTCTGGCGACCACGGCGACCGCCTGCTTTATCCCCCTTTATGCCGACATTCCAGAAGCCCTGAACGCCCAGATTGAAACCGGGGTCACGACGCTGCGACGCTACTTCACCTCGGCCCCTTCGGGCTTTTGGCTTCCCGCCATGGCATGGTTTCCGGGGTGCGAGACCACCCTCAAATCCTACGGCTTCCGTTATACCTTCATTGACGCCCACGGGGTGCTTCTTGCGGATACCCCGCCGATTACCGGGGTTTTCGGTCCCGTGGCCTGCGAGGGGGGCGTTTCCGTATATCCTGCCGACACGCTCTTGTCCCGTTCCGTTTTTGGCGACGCCGAGGCCTATGCTTCGTCGGAGGCCTATCTGGATACGGAAAGCGACATCGGTTTTGAGCTGGACGAGGATCAGCTGTCCCCCCTCTTCGACGTCCGGCTCGGGCGCCGCCAAACCGGTTTCCGGTATTGGAACCGGGGCGGGGAAAACGGGCGGGAGCCTGCGCCGTACCGCCTGGATCAGGCCTTTGCCCAGGTAAAAAAACATGGTTCCGATTTCGTGGAACGGGTAGCGGAAAAGCTTGGCCAGGCATCTTCCATTCGGGAAGGCGATCCCGTGACCCTTACTTGCGCGCTTCCCCTTTCGGTTCTCGGTCAGCAGTGGGAAGAGGGCATTGCCTGGCTCGAGACCGTCTTCCGGGCGGCAAGCTCCGATGCCCGATTCGCCCTTTCCCTGCCGTCCCTCTGCCTCGGGGACCGCAGCGACATGCCGCACCTGGTCCCCCTCTTTTCCTCATGGCTTCCCGGGGGGTATGCGGGGGACGTACTCAACAGTTCCAATGACTGGATGTACCGTTACGTCAGGAAGGCTACCCTCCGCATGGTCGACCTGGCGGAACGGTTCCCCGACGATACGGGACTCAAGGAACGGTCCCTGAATATGGCTGCCCGGGAGCTCCTGCTCGCGCAATCCATGGACTGGGCCCTCATGTCCAACGAGAATGAACGGTCTGAGTACGCAAAACGCCGTTTTGAGGACAGTGTCAGGGCTTTTACGGTAGTGTATGAGTCCTTGGGCTCAAACTTCATCAGCACTGAATGGCTGACTACCACGGAAAAAAGGGACAATCTTTTCCCCGACGTGAATTACCGGGTATTCAGCAAAAAGAAATAATCCGTCCCCTATTCGAGCTGTTGGAGTTCGCGGATGCGGCGCTGCAGGTCTAGGGTGGTCGAGGCGGTCCTGATCCCTTCTTTCGCGGGATCGAAACGCCTGTCAATGTCCAGGGCGTCGGTCCAGGCCTGAATGGCTCCCTCAAGGTCGCCCGAGGCGTACTTGGTAAGTCCCGTTACGTAAAGAGTCTCTACCCGTTGCTGGCGTTCCGCCCGTCCCCGGTCTCCAAGGTTCAGTTTTGCCGCGAGGCTTATCCTGTTGAAGAGGGTTGACTGAGTTGTCATGTCCAGGGTGTAGTTAACGTTGAACTGAAGGTCGTTCACGTTTATTTCACCGCCCACGCTCACTCTGGGGTTTGCGCCCTTGAGCTGAATGCCTCCCAGGAGGGTGAAGAAGCCCGTGAACTCTACGGTAGTGCCCAGTCCGTAGACCGTCATTCCCGAACGGCCCGGGTCGAGAAGGTTTACCGGCTGCTGCACCTCGGCCGAAATGACGATGGGATTCGCTGGTTTATAGGCTGTTCCCGCTGTAAATAGGGTAGGCAGGGCTTCCCCGAGCACGGGAGGCCCCAGATTGCGCACCGTGGCGCCCAGAAAGAAGTTGGGCTCCCGGGAGTTATAGATCTTTAGAAAGTTGAATCGGGTTTGAAAGCCCGCGTCCATCATGATAGCAAGGGCGGATTGGGCGCTGCCGGAGCCGGCCTTGAGATTCCCGTAGTTATCCGAATAATCGGGCATGCCCCGATAGCCGAACTTGAGGTTGGCCCCCGTGGCGATTCCCTTGAAGTAGTAGCCCGAGAGAAAGTTGTAGGATACGTTGAGAACCCCGAAGGTTTCCGTGTAGTAGCCCCGGGAGGCCCGTTCCCCGAAGGTATTATATTCCGTGAAGGGTACGTAAAAGGTTCTCAGGGACGCGCCGTATCCAAGGTCGTTAGCCCTTTGGGTAAAGGAGAGGGTTTCCAGGCGGGAATCCGCGATCCAGCTGTTGTGGAATACCGCGAGTTCCGTGTTCTGCATGGTTGAGCTGCCCGAGGGATTGGTCTCGAAAAAGCTGATATCGTTGGCCAGGGCGCTGAAGGCCGAGCCCATGGCCTCGGACCTTCCTCCCCCGGGGATGAGCAGGGAGCGAAAGGCCGTGAGGCCCTCGTTGGGGTCCGTCAGGGGTTCCAGTATGTTCGCAAGGGTGATGTAGGGATCCGAAAGATCCAGGGCCGCTCCCCCGGAAAGGGATAAGGTGAGGAATGCTGTGGCGAGGAGGCGGGCTTGAATCTTCATAGGCACTACCAGTATATGACATTTTCGGCGCTTATTCCGCATCATTTATCCTCGATTATCGTCATTTTCCTGCCGAAATACGAAAGTGGAGATACAGTTTAAATCGGAAATAGTGTGCGCGGTATAAAGATCTTGGTTTTGACATCCTTCCTCCTCATTGCCCTTCCCGGAGCGGTATGGGCCGGCGGAAATCCCGAAGTGGGACTTCCCAAGGTGGATCGTCTCATCAAGGACAGGAACTATAACGGCGCCATCATGGAATTGGCCGCCTATATCAAGGAGCATCCCGAGGACTTTGACGGCGCCCAGGCCCGTATCCGGAGAATCATCAAGATGCGGGAGAATTACAACTCCGTGGCGGATGACCTCATTTCGGTCCTGGTAAACGATCCCACGAACGATAAAAAAAAGCTCGACATGATCGCCTACCTGGAATCCCTGGAAAAAAATCCCAACGCCTCGACGAGCGCCTTTATCAGCGATACCAAGGCGGCGGCCCAATTCACCTATTACCGCGCGAAATTCGACGAAATTCTCACCGTCGGCGATTCCCTGATCGATCAGGGACAGTACCTCGCGGCGGTGAATAAATTCGCCGAGGGCTATATCTTCTACAAACAGGAGTTCGACGAGGCCAATGCCCCCGAGGCCGTAGCTCAGGTCAACCAGCGGCTTTCCGCGATATCCGGCGCCATTCTTTCTTACGGCAGTCAACAGGAAGCCCTCCGCCTCGCCGCAGCCGAGTGCGAACAGGCCCTCGCCTCGGAAGATATTTCCCGAATGGAGAGCGCCTTCGGCTCCATGAGCGCAACCCTTTCTTCCCTTAGCGGCCTTCGCAATTCCGTAGCCGAGGCGGGATGGTTCTTTGAGGATTCCTTTTCGGCGCTTCAAGCCGAGGACGCGACCCTTACGGAAAACTCCTTTCTTCCCTTTGCCCAGCGTTTTACCCTGGGCCGAAAAACCGCGGGCCGCTTTGAGGGCGTTTTGGGCGCCATGGATGCCCAGTGGTCCGGGATCGTTGCCCGGTTGGACTCGAGCGCGCGGGACCGCATGCTCGCTTTCAGGGCTTCAGGCGACCCCCTTTCGGGAGCCTCCGAGCTTTCCATGCAAAACTCCCTAGCCTCCGTTCGCGAGCTATCCTCCATTATGGACGGTTTTTACCGATCCCTTTCGGTGTTTAGCGTCCGGGACGGGGTTTGGGGTCTCCCGGATATCGAAGGTTTGGCGAAAACCTTCAGGGATACGGGCTCTTTCGCAACCTCCTACGGAGATTTGGGTTCCCTGTATAACGCCTGGATCGGCATCCGCTCCCAAACTCAGGGATGGTCTGAGGAAGCTCCCGCTCCGGAAGGAGTGAGGACCAGGAAGACGGCCTTCCTCACAGGGGCCGACGCTTTCATAGCCGAATTGGGGCGTCTGGAGTCCCGGGTCACTGCGGTGTCTTCGGGAACGGCGGGCTTGGTCCCCTTCGGCGGCTTCGCTGAGCCCTATAACCTGCTTCATGGACGTCTCCTCGAAGGTCTCCGGTCCGATACCCTTGCCTATTGGAGAAAAACCGGCACCTACCTGTTTGCCTCATCGGACTTGATCCTGTCCTCCTGGAAAGACTCCTACTCCAGGGCCGTGGCTCTCTTGGAGGGTACCAGCCCCAATGAAGGCTCCGCGAGGCTCTTCTACCCAACCGAGAGCGCCGCTGCCTTTACGGCCCTGCGCAACGGTGCCGCTGCGGACAGGCGGTCCCTTATCGCCGCAGTCGACAAGCTATCCGCCGCTCCCGCCAACGTGCGATCGGACAGCGAGTACGTCGCCTCCATCGCGGGAATCGGCTCGGTTCTCGACGCGCTGGATTCCCTGTCAGCCCAGGCCGGCGAGGGCATAGCGAAGGCCAATACCCGCATACTGCAGGCAAATCTCGCCCGGCAGGAGGCGGACCTGCGGTATTCCCAGGCGGTCGCTGCCCTCTCGCAGAATAACTTCCAGCTAGCCCGGGACAACCTTCAGCGTTCCCGGGATAAATACAACCAGTCCCTCACATGGCAGGAGTCGGTAACCCTCCGGGCTGACTCGGATAAAAAGCTCTCGAAGCTCGGCGAGGATATCACGAGGACGGAAAATGAGCTGGTGGTCCGGGAGGTCCGAAGCCTTATCTCCAGCGGCAAGAACTTCTATTATCAGGGCAATATCGATCAGGCGGAACAGGTATTCAATCAGGCGAAAACCCGCTGGAGCGCCACGAACGTGGAACCCAACGCGGAGGTGACGAACTGGCTCGACATCATAAAAACCGCCCTCTCCATGAAAACCGGCCGCACCATCCCGGTATCGGATCCCCTGTTTCCGCAGATGAGCCAGCTTCTCAACGGGGTGAATCTCGAGTACTCCAACGGGGCTTCCCTCATGAAGGTTGGCAAAACCGCGGAGGCGACGATGGTTCTCTCCGACGCCAAGGCGAAGCTCCAACAGCTTAAGCTTGTGTATCCCCTCAACCAGGACGCGGGACTGCTGACTCTCATGATCGACAAGCTCCTTGATCCCCCGGCCTTTAACGCCAATTTCAGGCGAAAGATCGAGACCATCCGGTCGAATTACAAGACCGCGCAACAGGAATCGTACAGCGATTTGCTCGACCTTTACGCCATGAATCCTTCCTATCCCGGAATCAAGAACCTCCTTTACGAGGTAGAGGTCTATCTGGGTATCCGAATCCCGCCCCCTGACCCCGCGGCGATCAAGCGTTCCGACCAGCTGACCGCTCAGGCAAAAAAGATATATGATGCCAATGCGCGCTCCCAATTCGACCAGGCCCTTCTCCAGCTGGATCAGGCTATCAAGCTCAATCCGGAAAACCAGGGCGCCATCATATTGAAGGACCGGATCGCAACCTCCATCGGCGGAGGGGCGCAGGTAGTCCTTTCCGGCGAGGACGAAGCGAAATATCAGCAGGCGGTACAGGAATTGCAAAAGGGTAACACGATTAACGCCTCGGCCCTGGTGGAGCAGCTACTCCTCAACCCGAAGAACAAGAATTCCGCCAAGGTTCTGGACTTGAAGAAAAAGGTAGATTCCCTCCTATGAGCCTAAAACGCATCACCGCTGTGCTCGCTACGCTCCTTCTCTTCTTGCTCCCCTCGGCGGGGCGCGACTTTTATTGGGAACACCCGGTTCCGGTTACTAACACGGATTCGCGCTTTCCCTCCACCTCGTCCAACGGCCTTGCCTCTGCCCTTATCTGGCAGGAGGTGGTGCCTTCGGGATCCGAAGGCGGGTCCATATGGCTATCGCTTAGGGCGTATACCGGCACCGAGTGGAAAGAGAGGCTCCATTTCGCGGGGCCCTTTACCTATGCCGGCGAAATTCCCTCCCTCGCCTCGGTTACCATCGACACGGAAAACCGCATTCTCGTGACCGCCGCGTCGGGATCGAACCTCGTGTCGGTCTACAGTTCCCGGGATTGGGGCGAATCCTTTTCGCGCGACGACATCCCCACGGGAAACCTTCCGGTGCTCGCCCCGCGGATCTTCGCGACCTATAATGACGGCTACCTGCTGTTCGGAACCCAGGGAAGCGAGGAAAATTTCTCGTTGGTGTATTCCCGTTCCGAGGACGGATCCCGATGGTCCCCCTTCGAGCCCTTCGCCCCCGCGGCGGCGCTCTCCCAGGCCTTCCTCCCGGACCATGCGATCTTGGACGGAACGGACATTATCGTCTTTCAGGCCCTCGGTCCCGATAAAAGCCCCTACCAGCTGTATTCCACGGTTTCCGAGGACTCAGGCAGAACCTGGGGACCCGCAAGGGTAATCACCGATTTCACCGAGAGCGGCGCGTCTCCTTCCTCCGCCGCGGCTCGCCCGGAGTCATGGATCAACCAACGGGCCCGTTTGGCTACTATCGGGGACTCTGTAACCCTCGTGTGGGAACGGGCCCGGACGAGCAATTTGAAGTACGCCATCTACCTTGGAACCCTGACCCGGGCGGGAACCATGCCCGCGCAACCCGAGCTGGTTTCTCCCACCGACGGGTATTGTTACGCCCCTGCGGTACTCGAACTCGACGGGAGTCCCGCGGTTCTTTGGTTCGACAACCGCAAGGGCGCGAACAAGATATATCTCGCCCAAAAAGAGGGATTGTACTGGAGCGACCGGGATCTCTCCCTGACGAATCTTGTTCAAACGAGTCTTGACGCCGTATTCGGATGCTTCGTCAGAACCGACAAGGGCATCGAGATATATTGGCAGCAGGCCCAGCGGCGGGGAGACCAGCGTCTGGTCCGCCTGGTTCCGGACGAAAGCGTCCGCACGCCCCGGATCCTCTCCCTCAATTTTCCCGGCGGAGGAGTGGGCAGGACGGAAGCCCTTCGCGCCACGGTTTCCCTGCCCGAAGACTCGTCGGGAATCGCCGGTTACGCCTGGGCATGGGCCCTCGGCGAGACCCCCGTGGTACCCCGTGAAATTCAACGGCTCCAGAATCAAACCTCCCTGAGCGTGTCCGCTGACCGTGACGGTACCTGGTATTTTGGCGTACGGGCAGTGGATTACGCCGGTAACTGGTCCGACCCCTTCTATCTCTCTTACACCCGGGATACAACCCCGCCGGTTCCTCCTGTCATCGGGAACCTTGATATCGATCCCAAGGGCTTCCTCGCGTCGAATACCTTCAAGATCGATTGGGCGCCGGGGGAACCGGACTCCGTCGCAGGGTATAGCTGGCGCCTGGACTACGTAGCCTCCAATTCCTACCTGACCGTACTGGCTGCAAAAACGGGCGTTGTCGGCACCGAGGTTACGCCCGTTTCGTTCCCCTTCGACGAATCCTCCCGGATGAACGTCCCCGTAAAGGCCCTTCCGGGAACCCTGAAAACGTCCCAAACCTCGGCCTCCTTTTCCAATGAGGACAACGGAATCTACGCGTTCACCGTGGCCGCCATCGATACGGTAGGCAACGTAAGTCCCCCGACCACCGCTTTCTTTGCCCTCAATAAATACGTTCCCCGCACCTTTATAACCTACGTGGATTCCAAGGTCGATGAAACGGGAGTCATTTCCCTATCCGTGATCGGGCGAGGATTCAGCGAGGGCGGTTCCGTGTCGGAGGTTTATATCGACAGGGACGGACGCGCCCCCTGGGACGTTTTCCTAAGCCTCGGCTCTCGCCGTTACCGGGTCGACTCGGACAGGATGGTATCGGGGATTTCCCTTTCGGATCTTGAGGAAGGGGAGTATAAAATCGGCCTGCTTCATCCGACGCGCGGGCTTTACTTTACTAAGCTGATACTCAAGGTCGACGCCTTCGGGACGGTCAAATTCGGCGATTACCGGTACGATTACAAGCCGAATTGGTCCAGCGCTCCTGCGGAAACGGGAAAGCTCCCGAACATCGGCACGCTCATGCTCTATGCGCTCTTTATATTCGCCATCGTTACCCTTGTATTCTCAGTGCTCGGCATCGCCGGGGCCGCGAGGGACTCACTTCAAATTCGGCAGGAGGTCGCAGCCCTCCTGACAGGAGAACCCATGCCGTCGGAAAGAAAGAAAAGGTCCGCAGCCTTGCGTACCCGAGGAATCAGCCTCCGGTTTAAGCTCGCGTTTTTTACCGCTTCCCTGGTAATTTCCGTGATACTCCTGGTATCGATCCCCTTGGGACTCCGTTTTTCGACAAATCAGGAACGAACCCTGGCCGCAGGGCTTGAATCCCGGGTGAACGTGCTTTTGGAAAGCCTTGCCACCAGCGCCCGGGCCTTCCTGCCCAGCCAGAACCTCCTGGAGCTCGGATTCCTTCCCGATCAGATGGCGGCTTTGGCTGAATCGAAGAGCGCCACGATTACCGGCGACAGCGCGGACGGGAAGGTTACGGGTTTCGACTTCGTGTGGGCCACCAACGACCCTGACATTGGAAATCAAATCGATACCTCCTCCTTACAGTCGGGATCGTCCCGGCTGCAAGGTCCCGATAACGACGAGATCGTTCGCCGGGTCTCCTCCCTTGAAAGCGAGGCCGCAAAATCGGTCTCCGAGCTGGCCCAGGGGATAATCTCACTCACTCAGGAAGGCATAAAAATCGCCCTGAATACCGATGCGGCCTCAGTCCAGCGAAGGGATGAGATCCAGACCATTACCCGTCAGCTCGAGGAGAAGCTGAACCTGGAGCTTAACCGGCTTTCCAAGGCCGGAACCGGATCCTGGCCCGAATATAATCCCCAGGCACTCTCCAGGACTACTACCCGCTACGTGTTCTATAAACCGATCCTTTACCGGCGGGGTAGCGACCCTACCTACGTGCACGGCACCGTGCGCGTAGAGATTTCGACGGAGTCCCTGCTGAGCGCCGTGGATTCCGAACGGGCGGCCCTGGTTTCCACCACGATTTACATCGCCCTCTTTGCCCTGGGCATCGGTGTGCTGGGCGCCCTCGTCCTTGCCTCGGTTATCATCTCCCCCATACGCCGCCTGGCGGTTCACGTAGCGATGATTCGCGATACGGAGGATAAGGGCGCCCTGGAAGGGAAGGATATCCGTCTAAAATCCCGGGACGAGATCGGCTTGCTCGGGGATACCATCAACGAGATGACTCACGGCCTGGTAAAGGCGGCCGCAGCCTCCAAGGACCTCACGGTCGGTAAGGAGGTGCAGAAAATGTTTATCCCCCTGGAGACCGACGAAAACGGACGTAAACTCACCAGCGGAAAAAGCTCCGATGACCATGTCGACTTTTTCGGGTATTACGAGGGCGCCAAGGGAGTATCGGGAGACTATTTCGACTACGTCAAGCTCGACGAGCGGCACTATGCGGTAATAAAATGCGATATCGCCGGCAAGGGAGTCCCCGCGGCGCTCATCATGGTCGAAGTGGCAACCCTCTTCCTTGATTATTTCAAGGACTGGAAATTCGGGAAGAACGGGTACAAGCTCGACTATATCGTTTCGCGGATTAACGATCTCATCGAGTCCCGTGGCTTCAAGGGCCGTTTCGCCGCCTTCTCCCTTTGCATATTCGATGCCGTGTCGGGAGATGCCTATTTTTGCAATGCCGGGGACAATTTGGTCCATTACTACGATAGTTCCGAAAGATCCATGAAAACCGTTACCCTTCCCGAAAGCTCCGCAGCAGGCGTTTTCCCCACCTTCATGGTCGACATGAAAGGCGGCTTTAGGGTCGT
>QKDA01000237.1 GCA_003246765.1 Spirochaetales bacterium
CGGAGCCGCAGTCTTGGTCGACTCCGGGGCGGCCTGAGTACCCGCGCTGCCGTCGCCGGAGGCGGGAACGTCGGTCCGTGCCTCGGGTTTCAGCGTTCCCGTCTCGGAGGCCGGGGGCAGAACCCCCGTAAGGGGCGCGTCGGAAGCCCCGGGCGAGGAATCCGGCGGGGCGACGGTCGTCTTGCCGCCGAAGAGGAGATCCATGGCCCCGGTGTTCTCGAGAACCGCGGCGATGGTGTTCCTCTTCAGGAAAAAGAGGACGATGACGAGCAGAATGAATGCGATCCAGAAGAGACATCCCAGGGAAGCGGTCTTTTTTTTCCGTTCAGCCATTGGCCCATGATACGCCGATTCTCCGCTGTATGCAAGGAGCCTTTTTTGGGGTATAGTTAACGTCGTGAGAAAACTCGAAGGCCTATCGGCGTCGCCGGGTATCGCGGTGGGACCCGTCTTCCGCTACGTCGACGAACCCGCCGCTTCCATACCCCGTTATGACATCGATGCCGACGAGGCGGGCCGCCATTGGGACCGGTTCGACGCGGCCCTGGAGAAGTCCCGCCGAGAGATCGGCTTTCTCATGGACGGCCGCAACAAGGAACAAAACGACATTCTCGAGGCCCAGCTCCTCATGCTCGCGGACCCGGAGTTCATTCCCCAGGTCCGTTCCGAGCTCTTTAAGGCCCTCGTAAACATCGAGACCGTGCTCCAGCGCAAGATAGACGAGGCAACGGCCCTGCTGCGCTCCACCGGCGACGCCTACCTCTCCGAGCGGGCGGTGGATATAGAGGACGCCTTCGGCCGGGTCATGACCCACCTGCTCAGGGGGGGGAAGGCCTCACCCGCTCCCCGTTTCGTGCCCCCCGGAACCATTCTCGCCGCGGCGAATTTGCGCCCCTCGGAGGCGCTGGCCCTCCGGGATTCGGGCATCATCGGCATCGCCCTCGAAGAGGGGGGCGCCACCAGCCACGTGGCCATTCTCGCCCGGGCTTGGAAAATTCCCGCGGTGATGGGCGTTCGGGGCCTTCTCGACCTCGTGTGCGACGGTGACGAGATGGTGCTGGACGCCGTGGACGGGGTCGTGATCGTGGAGCCCGCCGCGGACGCGGTGTCCCGCTACAAATCCATGGAAAAGAGCGAGTCCCGGCTGAAATCCGCCGCCTCGGGGACCCGGGCCGCCTTGACCACGGCCCCGGCGGTAACCACCGACGGGGAACGCATGACCCTCAGGGCCAATATCGCCCTTTCGGACGAAACCGACGAGGCCCGCCTCGAGGGAGCCGAGGGGGTTGGGCTCTACCGCTCGGAATTCCTGTTCCTGGGACGGGACTCCCTTCCCGACGAGGAGCTCCAGTACGAGGAATACCGCCGGGTTCTCGAGGGCATGCAGGGCGCCCCCGTCACCATACGGACCCTGGACGCGGGGGCCGACAAGATGATCGCCGACCAGCGGGACTACGTGGAGAAAAACCCCCTGCTCGGGTGGAGGGCCATCCGCTACTGCCTCGAGCGCAGGGACGTTTTCCGCACCCAGCTGCGGGCCCTGCTCAGGGCCAGCGCCCACGGGGACCTGAAGATCATGTTCCCCATGATCGCCAACCTTCCGGAACTGGAGGAGGCCCTCTCGATACTCGAGGATGCCCGGGAGGAGCTCCAGCGGGAGAAAATACCCTTCAACCGGGACATGAAGGTCGGCATCATGGTGGAAATTCCCTCCGCCGCCGTCTGCGCGGACCAGCTCGCCCAGCGGGCGGACTTCCTCTCCATCGGCACCAACGACCTCATTCAGTACTCCATGGCGGTGGACCGGGAAAACCCCAAGGTCGCCTACCTATACGACTGCTTCAACCCGGCGGTGCTCCGCCTGATATCCATGACCATCGACGCGGGGAAGTCCGCTGGAATCGACGTGTCCATGTGCGGGGAGATGGCGGGAGACCCGGTTTCGGTCTTTCTGCTCATGGGACTGGGCCTCCGGAATTTCAGCATGTCCCCCGCCCTGGTCAATCCCGTGAAGGAACTGGTGCGCAAGGTGTCCCTCAGGGACGCCCGCGAGGTGGCCCAATCCGCCCTCGGCCTTTCGGCGCCGAGGGAAATACGAAAACTGCTGCAGGAACGGCTTAAAGCTTATGAATGAACGAGAAGAAGAATACGTCGCCGCCGGGAATCCCGCCGGCGCGGAGAATCCCGCGGAAGCGGGCGAGACCGCCCCGGAGCGGGAATTCGACACCGAAAAGACCTACCGCAACCAGCCCCTGGTGGTGATCGTGGGGCGGCCCAACGTGGGAAAGTCCACCCTCTTCAACCGCCTGCTCCGCAAGCGCCGGGCCATCACGGACCCGACCCCGGGGGTAACCCGGGACCCCATCGAGGAGAGCGCCTTCGTCAACGACAAGCCCGTACGCCTCATGGATACCGGGGGCTTTAAGCTCGAGCGGGAGGCCGGGACCTGGGAAGCGGAGATGGACGAGCTCGTGGTCGAGAAGACCGTCGCCTCCCTGAAAAAGGCCGACCTTATCCTCCTCATGCTCGAGGCGGGTCCCGCCACCGCGGAGGACGAGGAGTTTATCGAGCTCCTGCGTCCCTACCGGAACCGCCTCCTGGTGGCGGTGAACAAGACCGAGGGGGGGCGCCGCGAGGCGGACGCATGGAACTTCCTCCAGTACGGCTTCGACGAGGTGATCTTCATCAGCGCCGAGCACGGGGACAACATCATCGAGCTCGGCGAGGCCATCACGAAGCGCCTGGACTTCTCGAAGGTGGAGGAGGGGGAACCGGAACAGCGGATCCGCCTCGCCATCGTGGGCAAGCCCAACACGGGAAAGTCGACCCTCTCGAACCGGCTCACCGGAAGCGAGGCTTCCATCGTCTCGAATATCGCCGGGACTACCCGGGACGTGGTGGAAGGGGAGTTTACCTACAAGAAGCGAAAATTCCAGGTCCTGGACACCGCGGGAATCCGCCGCAAGAGCCGGGTCCACGAGGACATCGAGTACTACTCCGTGAACCGCGCCATCAAGACCCTCAAGGACGCCGACGTGGTGATCCACATGATCGACGCGAGGGAAGGCCTCGCGGAACAGGACAAGAAGATCATCGCCCACGCGAGCGCCGAGGGTCTCGGGGTCATTTTCGTGCTCAACAAGTGGGACACCATGGCCCAGGACAAGAAGACCTTCAAGGACGCCGTGAAGAAAATGAAGGTCATGTTCGGGCAGATGGAATTCGCCCCGGTCCTCGCCCTTTCTGCCCTGGAAGGCACGGGGGTGAAGGAGCTTCTCGACACCGCCCTGGAACTCTACGGCCAGCTTTCCCGCAAGATCGAGACCAGCGCCCTCAACCTGGCCCTCGCGGACTGGGTCGCCGCGGCCCCTCCTCCCCAGGGACGGGTAAACAAGTTCAAGATCCGCTACCTCGTGCAGACCCAGAGCAATCCGGTGAAATTCCTCGCCTTCGCCACGCGGCCCGAGGCGGTCACGGGCTCCTACGTCTCGTACATCCGCAACCGCATCCGCAAGGACCTCGGCTTCGACAAGATTCCAGTGGTGGTGGAAGTGAAGGGGAGCCGCAAGAAATGGGAAGACCGGGAACGCTGACGGGCCGGTGACGCCGTGGCGGACTTTTCCATCGGCGAGGCGGAGCGCCTGACGGGGCTTCCCGCCCACGTCCTCCGGTATTGGGAGGAGGCGATCCCCCTCCTTCGCCCCCGCAAGGATTCCCAGGGCCGCCGGGTCTACTCCTCCCGGGACCTTTCCCTCATTCTCCGGGTCAAGCACCTGGTCCACGACCTCAAGTACACCCTGGAGGGAGCCTACGATCGCCTCCTAGCCGAGCTCACCGCCCCCGGGAAGGACGAGGCGAGACAGGCCGCATCGGAGCTTCGCTCAAGCCTCCTGGATCTCTATGCCCGGGTGCGGGATCGGGACCAGTCCTTTCATTGAACTGTACAATCCTTGTATATACGCATTATATTATATATATACGAGGTGACGGGTATGGCTATGAGTATCAGGAATGCGGAGGTTGAACGGCTGGCTCGGGAGGTGTCTTCCATGACCGGCGGCAATTTGACGGAAACGATCGAGCAGGCTCTGGTGGCGTTTCGAGGAGATCTTTGCTCGGCCGCATCCGAGCGGTATGAGCGTATTTCACGCATTGCCGAAGCCTTTTCCCGGCTGCCCGATCTAGATATCCGGCCCGAGGATGAACTTCTCGGCTATGGCGAGATCGGGGTCTGATATATGGTTGTAGATTCGTCGGCCATTGCGGCGGTTTTGTTCGGAGAGGAAGATGCGCCTTTATATCTCGAGGCCTTGTCCCTTCCGGGCAGGAAGTTCATGAGTTCGGTATCACGGCTTGAAATATCAATCGTGGTGGAATCCCGTA
>QKDA01000197.1 GCA_003246765.1 Spirochaetales bacterium
CCCGTATCGAGACGCCCGAATCCGCGCAGGAGAGCACGAGGGCGTCCAATATATCCTTTGCGCGCTGACTTTTGGGAAAAAGCTTGCCTTCCTTCATCTCCGTCAGGGGGACTCCCCGGTTCTCGAAGAAGGAACGGGCTTCGGCGGGCGGGAAATTGAGGAGCGCGCTCTTCACGAACCGTCCCCGCTCGCCGTACGCGCTCAGGTACTCCTCCAGGGGCCTCGCGCTGCTTACGTTGCAGCGCCCCGAACCCGAGGCAAGGAGCTTCCGTCCGGGGGAGCCCTTTTTCTCCAGCACCAGGACCGAAAGGCCCGAGGCGGCGCACCGGCTGGCGCACATGAGCCCCGCGGGACCGCCGCCCAGAATTAGTACGTCCGCCTTGATCATAATTGATAAGGAGTGTAACAGGGTTTTTCCGGTATTGAAAGCGTTCCCGCTAGCCCTCGGCGCCCAACGGAAGCCTTCTCAACCTTCCCCACAGCCCCAGGGCAGCGCCCGTGAATCCCCCGGCGGTATTGAGAATAAGGTCCAAGAGAGAGCTGTCCCTGCCGGGAATGACCGTTTGGGCGGTCTCGATGGACAGACTGAAAAGAAAGGAAGCGAGAACCGCGACGGCGAAGGTTACCGCCGGGCCAGGACGCTTTCGGTATCCCAGGTTTACGAACAGGAGATACCCGAAGGGCAGAAAGCCGAAAAAATTGAGCAGGATATCCAGGCTCATGTACCTAAGCTCGGGGGAACTCAATTCGGGCATCCGCAAAAAGCCCGGGTGCAGATCCCGAATCATGGGGGGGATAGAGAGACGGGGATACCGGGATGGGATCGATCCCCTAAAGTCGATAACAGGGAGGCCCGCCACGCGAATCTCCCCCAGCTCCCCGCTCCACGGGGACTTTCCGTGCTTGCCGTTGCCCAGGATCAGCAGGTTGTCTTCCCGGGGAGAAGGAAGGGAAAGCAGGAGGTTCGCGTTCTGTCCCCGCAGGACTTCGTCGATATACAGGAAGGTTCCCTTGTCTCCCGAGTCGATTCGAACCCTGCGTTCCCCGCCGGAAGAGCCCAAATCGCCGTATATTTTGGGATGCCTGCGGCTGTTGCTGTAATCGTCGCTGCCCAGCACGACCAGGGAGTTACCCCACTGCCCCAGGGTGAGCTCCTGCCGGGAGGAGGGGTTGTATATCTGGAGGATGACTCCGAAGCGCAAGGGTTTGGCGGGCAAGGGCTGAAGGGTAAGCTCAAGGCTGAAGGGGGAGCCCGACCCCGCGGCGCCTTCGAAGAGCCCCTTGCCCCAGACCATGGAATTTGGCTCGAAGCGGATCCCCCCCTCGTTACCGGTCCAGCGGGCCTTGTTTTCCTGAAACCGGTCCCCTTTCTGAAAACCGAAAAAGCACAGCAGGGCGAAGAAGGGCAGAAGGAGGGCTTTACGTTTCATATACCCTATCCTATGACGGAGGGCCCCCCTTTTTCAAGGGATTATCGAAGATACGCAAGGCTCTTTCGTGTTATCCTTGAGACAGGAGGAAATCGATGAGAAGAAAGGGTATCTCCGCCCCCGGAGCGGTTTCCGTGGGGCCCTATTCGCACGCCGCCGAGATCGACGGACTGGTATTCCTGTCCGGGCAGACCCCCATGGATGCGTCCACGGGCACCTTGGCCGCGGGGGGGATAGAAGGCCAGACAAAACAGTGCTTTAAAAACCTTTTCAGCGTCCTTGAGGCCGCGGGTCTCACCCCGGGAGACGTACTGAAGGTTAACGTATTCCTTACGGATATGGGCGATTTTCAGGCCATGAACGAGGTTTACAAAACCCAGTTTTCCGAACCCTATCCCGCCCGTTCCACCGTGGGAGTCCGGGAACTCCCCCTGGGAGCGCGAATCGAGATTGAGATGGTGGCAAAACGGTAGCGATATGGTACAATGATACCGATTGATTCTGATAAGCCGAAGGTGTACATGCGTTCCGAAAAATCAGCGATCCTCAGCGCGCTCTTTCCCATAGCCGTCGTCTCAGCGGTACTGCTTACCCTGTTAGGCTCCTGCGTAAATCCGGATATACACGTGCCTGCCGCCCGTTCGGGAAGGATCAACCTGGGAAACTGGCCCTTCGCGGAACGCCCTCCGGTGGCATTGGACGGGGAATGGGAGTTCTTCCCGGGGGAACTGGTAGCGCCCATGAACCCCGGCGCCCCCCGGCAGTCCCTGACCTCGGTCCTCCCGGACGGATCCCTGCTCGAAAGCGTGTACGGCTGCGCCACCTGGAGGCTCACCCTCTCCCTGCCCGAAACGGACCTTCCCCTGGCCCTCAGGGTCCCCGAGTTCTTTTCCGCTTCCCGGCTTTTCTTCAACGGCCGGGAGATATTCGCCGCGGGTACCGTCGGTACCGACGAGGGGAGCACCCAGCCCCGCTATAAGACCGGGGTGGTACGCATCGATCCCGTGGCGGGGGACAACGAGCTGTTGATTCAGGCGGCGAATTTCACGGAACGCCGGGGAGGCATCAACCGCAGCCTCTACCTCGGCCTCGAGGAGCCTGTACGCACGGCCTACATCAAGAGCCTCGCCATGGACCTTATCGTGTTCGGCTCCCTCCTTACCATCGGCGTCTACCATCTGTTTCTCTACATGCTCCGAAAGAAGGACCGCTCCCCCCTTTGGTTCGGCATCTTCTGCATCATCATAGCCCTCAGAAGCCTCATATACGGTGAAAGGTTCATCTTCGAGCTTTTTCCGACCCTTCCCTGGTGGGTATTCAACCGCCTGGATCACCTGACCTTCTACCTCGGGGTTCCGGTCTTCAGCGCCTATCTCATGAATATCTTCGACCGGGACATTTCGCGGCCCGCCATCTACGCGTACCAGGCCCTGGGACTCGGTTTCGCGGCACTCCTTTTCGCTCCCCCCTCGGTTTTCAACGTCACCGTGTCCTGGTACGAAATGATCACCGGGGTCTACGTGCTCTACGTTCTCTTCATCATTGCCCGGGCCCTGGCCCGAAGGAGAGAGGGGGCCATCACGACCCTGGTGGGCCTCGCGATCTTCCTATGCTTCGGAATTAACGAGATTCTCTTCAACATGGGAATCATCAACACCTTCAATTCCCTTTCCGTGGGGCTTGTGCTCTTCCTTTTCACCCAGTCCCTTCTCCTGGCGATGCGCTTTTCGAAGGCCTTCGACGAGTCCGAGCACCTGGGTCAGAGCCTCCTGTCCCTCAACGCCTCCCTCCGCCGCTTCATTCCCCAGGAATTCTTCATGCTCCTGAAAAGGCACGAGGTAGACGAAATACGCCTCGGGGATCAGGTGGAGCAGAACATGACTATCATGTTCTCGGACATCCGCCGGTTCACCCTCCTGGCGGAACAGATGGGGGCGGCGAAAACCTTCGAATTCCTGAACGACTATTTCGGAAGGGTGGGATCGGTCATCCGGGACAACGGCGGCTTTATCGACAAGTACCTGGGGGACGGTTTCATCGCCCTCTTCCCCGGCTCTCCCGACGCGGCCCTGCAGACCGCCGTGGGAATCCAGAGGGTTGTCGCCGAATTCAACCTCTCCAGGTCCGCTGACGGAATTCCCCCCATCGAGGTGGGGATCGGGCTCAACTACGGGTCGATCATTCTCGGTACCGTGGGAGAGGAGAGCCGCATGGACACCACGGTAATCGCCGACGCGGTAAACCTTTCCAGCCGCCTTGAGGGTCTTTGCAAGCTCTACGGAAAGGGGATCATAGTGCCCTTCGAATTCCTGGACCTGTTGGAGGACCCCACGAGCTTCCACTGGAGGTATCTGGGGCTCATTCGGGTACAGGGCCGCAAGCAGCCCGTGGAAACCGTGCATATCTACGACGGCCTTCAGGAAGAAGACTTTAACCGCTTCAGCTCGACGAAAGAGCGCTTTGAGAGCGCCCTGCACCTCTATCGGAACGGGGATTACGAGGGAGCCATGGGCGCCTTCCGGGAATTGGCCCGGGAAACCCCCGAAGATCCCGCGGTTTTCACCTTCATTA
Source organism: Spirochaetales bacterium (assembly GCA_003246765.1). Lineage (GTDB taxonomy): Bacteria > Spirochaetota > Spirochaetia > Treponematales > Treponemataceae > Teretinema. Next base: position 4,002 of record QKDA01000197.1, read on the forward strand.
CCCAGATACACCGGCTCATGGTTTCCGGCCTGGCCGAGGAATGGGACGGCATCGAGAACGCCCCGGCAAAATAAAGAAAGGCAGCCCCTCAGGCTGCCTTTTTTGTTTATTTAATCCCGCGGAAGGGGGCGTTAGCCCCCTTCATCCGGTCAGTCAACAGTCCATCGGATCTGGTCTACCAGCAACGCGCCCGAGTCGATGGTTTGCACCCGGTCCGCTACCACGAACCCTACACCCTGCCGAAATTCATCATCACCTGCTTAAGGCGCTGCTCGAGAAGCTCGAAGGAGAAATACTTGCGGGCCAGGAGAAAGTTCTTTTCCGCCAAGAGATTCGCGATCACCGGGGCCGAAAGGAGGGCCCTGACCT
>QKDA01000139.1 GCA_003246765.1 Spirochaetales bacterium
CCCGTTGCGGTTCCACCCGGCGAACAGGCGGACCGAAAGCCGCTCCCCCCCGACGGCGGCCTTCCCCACGGTTCCGTAGGCGTTGCCGCCGCCGAAGCGCCATAGGAAGCCCGACTTCACGGTAACCAGTACCGTCCGGGTTTCGGGAGCCCGCCGGGGAGGCAACACCGTCACCCGGGCACCGTAGGTCAGGGCGCTGTCCAGAAGTCTCGCCTCCCCTTCCCGGCAGCGGCGCTCCAGGTCCTCCGGGCGGTAGCGCCTGCCGGGTTTCAGGTCGATAAAGGAAAGAACCGTCACCGGGGTCAAAGCGGGCGTTTTTTGTCCCCCCGAGAGCGCGCCGCCGGAATCGGGGGAAGCGCCCTCCAAAGGCTTTAGAGCCGAAGGGGTCCACTCGTACAGGGCGTCGTCCACGGAAACCCGTATCCGGGCGAGGAGAACCTCCGCTGAGCCGGAACTTTCGGCATGCCGCGGATCCGGGGGCGACGCCTTCCCCGAGCCCCCGAATCCGGTAAGGAGGGCCGCGGCGAGGAGAAGATTGTGTGGGAACCGCATGATGGGCTAGGGCTCCGAACGGACAGAGGGAAGGCTTTGAACCATCCGGGCGTACGCGGTTTCCGACAGGGGCCACGTCAGGAGCCCGAAGGTGGGCATCCAGGCCCAAATCACGCTGAGAAAGAGGTCCGTCCCCAGGAAAGCGGCGTTCATGGCCCAGCAGGTCCCGGCAATCCCGGCCCAGCCGAGCCAGGAAAGCCTGACCACCTCCCGGCGGTCCAGGGAAACCAGGGCCGTTTCGGCGGGCCGGGAACGGTACCTGATCCAGGCCAGGAGGGCGGGCACCGCGAAGCCGAGCCAGCCCGGAACCGCGACCAGCACCGCCCGCCAGCCGAAGCCCACGAAGGTAAACCAGACGCCCACGGCGATCATGAACAGGGAGCCGTAGGCCAGGGCGCCTCCCATGAGCAAGGCGTCGGCCTTGCGGACGAGAATCTTCCGTTTCTGCCCCGCCATGGTTTCCACCAGCTCTTCCAGGTTGCCCAGGGACTCGACGGCCCGGGCAAAGGCCTCCTCGAAGGAGGAACCGCGGCCTACCTCGTCGGCTATCCGATCCGTGAGGTGGCATGAGAGCTCCTCCCTCATTTCCCTCAGGCGGTCGGTCTCGCCCATTCCCCTGAAAAGGCCCCGCACAAAGTAGCGGACCGCATCGTTAGCGCTTTCGTCCATGGCTCATTCTCCGATCAGGCTGTCGATAATCCGCCGGGCAAATTCCCAGTCCGAGCGGAGCCGCGCGAGGGCGGCCCTGCCCTCGGGGGTCAGGGAATAGTACTTCCTCCGGCCCCCCTGGGTTTCACCTCCCCAATAGGCGGTCACCGCCCCCTGCCCCTCGAGCCTGCGGAAGGCCGAGTACAGGGAAGGCTCCTTGAGTTCGTACTCTCCCCGGGTCCGCTCCAGCACTTCCTTGTAGAGGTCGTAGCCGTACCGGTCCCGTTCGGAGAGCAGCGCCAGGACGATGCCGTCGATGTGGCCGCGGATAATGTCTTTTCCAATGCTATCTTCACTCATAGTACTATGTCTGAAATAGTAACAGGGCAATCATAGTTCTGTCAAGAACCGCCCTCACATCATCAAATGCAGGTTTCTAGATCCACCCCAGAATCCCCGCGAACGCGGCCATCAGGAGCAGGTCCGCTCCCGCAAGCGCCCCGATCCGGAGGGCTTGCTGACGGGGGGTCCAGTCGTAGGCGAAATTGGCCATGAGGAAAAAGGGAACGTAGACAGTCACGAACACCGGAAGGGCTCCCCACCAGGGATAGACCCAGACGAAGGCGGGAGTACGGGCGAGGAAGATCTCGAAGACCGAGAAAAAGGCGGCGTTGGCCAGGGCCAGGAACACGCGGTTGTTGATCCCGAGAATTTTCATCTTCGGGTCCGCGGGCAAAAGCTTAGCGAATATGACCCCCGCCGCGGCGAACATCATGGAAAGCTCCCAGCCCACCCCCACGAGGAGGAGGAAGGAGGTCCCCGTAGGGACGGTCCAGAGGGCGTGGCCCGAGAAGCGCTGAATGAGGGCGTTGAGGATCTCGAAAAACCAGTGGGTCCCGTAGAGGGCGAGCCCCGAGGCGATGCCCTTCCAGTTTTTCCGCTCCGCCTCCGCGAGGTAGACATAGACGACGAAGGCGAAGAGGGGAATGAAATACCATTGAAAGTTTTCCCCCCTGCGCAGGATGGCCAGGGCCTGGGCGGTGGCCTCGGGATGATTGAGTTCCATGATTCCTCCTTTGGGTCAGATCACTAGAGTATACACCCCCTTTGGGGTAGACTCCCGCAAGGGGAGACCAACCATGCCTCAAATAACCGATACCGTGACGGCCGAATCCGCCTCGGGCTTCGCCGAGCTTGCCCGCAAACGCTACAGCGTCCGATCCTTTTCCGGCATGAAGCCGGGGCGCGAAGCCCTCCTCCGCTGCCTGGAGGCGGCGAGGCTCGCCCCCTCGGCCTGCAACGCCCAGCCCTGGCGCTTTATCGTCGCCGACGAGGATCGACTGGCGGCAGCCCTCGCCCCCGTCTGTACCCTCAAGGGCAGCAAGCTCAACCGCTTCGTCTCGGAGGCGCCGGTCATCGTCGCCGTAACGGAGGAAAGCCCCAACCTAACGAGCTTCTTCGGGTCCCTTTTCAAGAACCGTCCCTTGCACCTCATCGACATAGGTATCGCGGCGGAGCACTTTTGCCTGCAGGCTGCGGAGGAGGGCCTCGGAACCTGCATGCTCGGATGGTTCGACGAGAGGGCGGTTCAAAAACTGCTCCGCGTGCCCCGGGGAAAGAGGGTCGCCCTCCTCATAGCGGTTGGATACCCCGCGAAGGAGGGTGTCCCGGAAAAGAGACGGAAGGACATAGGCGAGATGTCGTCCTGGGACAGGTACTAACCCCTTTATGGCCTTATAAGGCCCTTGAAGGTCCCCGGGAACGCGCTTTTTCGTGGATTTCCCGCCAAAACCGGGATACTCTGATGAGCATCATGACGGACCTTCGAGCCCTGAGGGCACTGGCGGCATCGGCCCTAACCGCCGTTTTGTTTTCGGGATGCACCTTCGTAAACCTTGATTCCTCGGTACGGGAAGCCTCCCGGGGCACCCTCGTAATCACGGAAATTCAGACCGCCAACGCGGGAACCCTCATCGACATGTACGGGGAGACTCCCTCCTGGTTCGAGCTCAGGAACGGCTCCGCCGAAGCCGTCGAGCTCTCCCGCTTTTCCGTCACCGACGATCCCGGCAAGAGGGATAAATGGAGCCTTCCCGCCGGCACCCTTCCTCCCGGGGGAATCGTCCTTATCTTCGCCTCGGGGAGGGATTCCGGAGAGCTTCCCGGGGAGCTTCACGCCTCTTTCAAGCTTTCCCGGGAGGAGCGGGTGCTCTGCGTGTATTCGGGGTCGGCCCTGGTGGATCGCGCGGATTTCGGCATCCTGAGGGACGGGCTTTCCTGGGTCCGGGAAAGCGCCGGCTCTTACCTGCCCTGCCTGGAACCCACCCCGGGCGGGGCCAACCCCGAGATGCCGGCGGTTATTCGGTTTTCCCTGCCCCCGGGGTTTTACCGCACCTCGGAATATCCCGAGGGCCTGCGCATAAGCCTTGAGTCCGCCCTGCCGATCCGCTATACCACGGACGGATCCGAACCCACCGCGGCCTCGAGCCTCTACGACGGAAACCCGATCGCGGTACCGCCGCCTGACGGAGCTCTCGGCGGCCTTCCCTCGGCCCTGGTCATCAAGGCAGCCCTGGAACGGGGGGGCGCGGTCACCGGGAGCCTGTGCCGAACCTACGTGCTCGACGGCGCTTCCAATCTCGCGGTCTTCTCCATATCCACGGACCCGGACAATCTGTGGTCCGAGGAGTCGGGAATCTTCGCGGAACCCAACCTCTACGCCGACCTCGAGCACCGGGCTCACGTGGAATACTTCGACGAAGGGGGCGCCCTTGCCCTGGAGATGGACGCCGGACTCACAGGCTACGGGTCCGCCTCGCGAACCTTCGCGCAAAAGTCCATGGCCCTGTACGCCCGCTCGATCTACGGCGGGGGAAGCGTCAAGTACGACTTTTTCGGCAAGAAAAACAGCCTCGGGGGCCCCATCGACTCCTTCGAGGCCCTGATCTTGCGCAATTCCGGCAACGACTGGGACAATACCATGATCCGGGACTCCTTCATGACATCCCTTCTCGGGGGTGACTTCGAGGGTGACGGACTCAACGTAGACTACCAGGCCTCCAGGCCCGTGGCGGTCTATCTCAACGGGGCCTATTGGGGCTTTTATACCCTCAGGGAGAAAATCAACGAAAGCTATCTGGAGGACAACCACC
>QKDA01000164.1 GCA_003246765.1 Spirochaetales bacterium
ACCGGCATGCAGGGTTCCGTAAGTTCCATTACCACTGGAAAATCGCCCTTCCCCAGGGGAACCGTCTCGCCGTCTACCTGCATGAGGACCTTCCGGTCATAGGAAACCACCAGGCGCTCCGCTTTCACGAGCACCGTCCGGTCCAATCCGGCGTGCATACCCGTGGCGAACCGTCCCTTCAGCTTTAGCTTGTCCAGAAGGCTCATGTCGGCTACGCAGCATACGTTCTGGTCCCCCGGAAGGATACGCTGATTCGAGCCGTAGGTCCGATGCCCTGAGGCGCCCATCACGGCAAGAACCCACCGTTTCCTTCCGGCCCAGAGGGGCTCACCCCCTGAGGCGGCGTATAGACCCATTTCAGCCACCCGGTAGACCCGGTTGTAGAAAACGCAGGCTAAGTCTATCCAAAGCTTGTACACGTCTCCGGGAATCCTTTTTTTCAGGTGATTGGTCATGTCGGAAATAAAGGCGTCTATTCCGATGCTGGCTATGTTGAAGGCGTAGTGGACCTTGTCGAGGGAACTGCGGCAGATCCGCACTACCGGACTCAGGGCAATCTCAACCTCCGAGGTCAGCAATTCCAGGGTTTCCGAAAGTGCCCTTCCGTCGGCGCCGTCATTACCCGTGCCGAAGGGGAGCCTGAGCACGCATATCCGGGAGGAAAGGCCGCGCTCTCCCCTTTCAAGCATGCGCTCCGCCAGGGAGGTTTGCACCTCGTGATGGGTACCGTCGCCGCCGACGCTCACCAACAGAACGCAGTCCGCGTCGATCTCTCCCCGGATTATCTCATCCGCCACGGTTCCGGCTATTTCCCGGGCATGTCCCGACCGGGAGGTCAGGTGCACCCTGGCAAGACAGGAGAGGGCAAGCCGCGGGTTCGGGAGAACCCATTCCAGGACCGTCGCCCAGGTTTGGCGGTTTTCCGCGGATCGCTTGCGCATGGTAAACCCGCCCGCCGCGGGGTTGGCGATTACGACTATCTGAACCCTTTTTCCCCGGAAGGCCGGGGAACGCTCCACAATCAGTCGAAGGCCTTCCAGGTAGTCCATGGCTTACTTAACCGCCCTCACGAAGGCGTCGCGGAATCCCGCTGCCTTGAACCGCTCGAGCACCGCGCCGTATTCGTCCCTGCCGACGGGACCCACGCAAACCTTGAGGGTATTCTTAGCCCCCTCTCCGGTCCGCTCCACGGCGATGGGATAGGCGGAGGACCACTGGCTCACCAGGCGCCGCGCGTTTTCGGGATCGGTATAGCTGGCAACCTGAATGTAGTACTTGCCCTTCTCCAGGGACGAAACCAGGGGAAGCCCCTGAAGGGAGGATGACAGGGAGGTTTTGGGAGCCTCTGCAGCGGGGGGAGCGGCGCTCACAGCGGGAGCGGCCACCGCCGCAGGGGGAACGGCCACCGCAGCGGGGGGCGCGGCAACTACTGCGGGGACGTCGGGGACCGCCGCGGGGGGCATCAGTTCCGCGGGTTCCAGGGTAACCACGGTTTCGGTTTCGCCGGGGGTTTCGGTAAATTCAGTGCTGAGCTCCGGCTCGTCGTAATAGCTTGAGTACGAGGGTGAATCCACGGTGACCGTCGGAGCGGCCTCCGAGGTTTCGGGAAGCGGCGCGGTTTCCGGCGCCTCGGGCTCAACCTCGGCGACCAGCGGCAGCTCAACGGGAGGGGCGGTCATTTCGACGTCGGCAATCTCGGGGGCCGCGACCTCTTCAGCGGGGATTTCCGCGGCTGCGGTCTCGCCGTCGAACGGGGGGGCTTCCAAGGATTCCAGAGCCTCGGGCGCTTCTGCTGTTTCAGCCGCTTCGGCAATCTCCGCTATTTCGCTTGCTTCAGGGAGCTCAGGCGCCGGTTCCAGGTCTCCTGCATCGGGAGTCAGGGGGACCAGAGGATCCTGGGTAGCTAGATTTAGGGAGTCCAGGGGATTGTCTCCCGAACTTGGCGCCGAAAGGGCCAGAGCGTCCGCTTCCAGGGAGGCGCTAGCGGGGTTTACGTCGGGATCGGGGGTTTTCGCGCCCTTTCCCGCGGCGATCGTTCCTGCGGCGGGGGTTTCGGACACGGGAGAGGGCACGGAGATCCGCACCCTGCTGACGGAGCCGGGCCTCACGCTCAAGGCGGTCGCTGCCTGGGGAGAGAGCATGGCCACGAGGCCCGGAACCCCCGAGGGGCCCACCACCACGGCCCGGATCGTTATTTCGGTTTCGAGGTTTTCAATTTCCACGAGGGTGTTCTTGGGAAACATGTCGCTTTTGGCGAAGAACCCCGCCTGGGTAAACTCTGAAGACGCGGCAATTCCCGCGTTTCCCTCCCAAATCGCCCACACGGGCATGACTGAAACGAGGGCGAACAGGGCGGCCCCGATGAGTCCAGTTTTTCGTCGCATTATTAGTTTCCTCCCTTTTTCGCTTCGGACAAGGCCTTAAAAACGGCCGAATACAGCTGATCCGTGAGGATCCGGGCCTCCGCGTAGGGATCCTGATCCACTACGAGGGATGTTTCCGGCTCCGCGGTTCCCGAGGCCAGGATAACCGGGTTGTTCACCCGTACCAGGCGCCATTCCAGGCCCTGAAGCTGGGCGTAGGAGGTCTTGCCGTCCTCGAGTTTTTTTTCCTCGGCGCTGTAGGATACCCTCAGGGCGACAAGGTAGTCGCTCATGCCGAAGGCCGCCTCCTTAACCGCAAACAGGGGCGAATCCCAAGGGGCCTCGGCGCGGCCGATGGATACGTTCGAGACGATGAACCCCGAGTCGAACATGAGACTGAAAAGCTCATCCTCAATGGTTCCGCTCATGAGATAGGCGGACTCGGGGGCGTTGGCGTTTTGGGTTACCGCAACGGTCACGGTCTGGGAAAAACCGGAGGCGGCGGCGATGGTCAGTACAGCACAGAGCACACGTATTTTGACGTTCATGGCGTATTCCTTCCCTATCAGTATCGGCCTCCCCTTTCGGGGGATGAGTTATTTTCTCTCTTTGCTTTTTACCGCAACTATGCTACTGTTCATCCCATGAACTATTACGCCCTTCAGGTGAAAACCCGATCCGAGGAGATCTACATTAAACGGGCGCTCCTCACCCTCAGCGAAAAGGACCGAAAAACGGCCCGGTTCATCTTCCCCAAGAGGCGTCTTGTCATACGCCAGCACGGGGTCAATAAGCCCCAAATAGAGCCGGTATTCCCGGGCTACGTTTTTCTTGAAGCCGAAACCCTGGAAAATGGGGTATACTGGACCCTCAGGACCACGGCGGGCTTTTACCGGTTCCTTCCGGATAACCGGGAACCCAAGCCCCTGGAAGGTCGGGACCTTTCCACCCTGAATCACTTCATGGCTTTCGGCGAGGTCGCCGACGCCTCGAAGGTCAGGTTCGACGAAAACGACCGCATCCAGATCCTCGAGGGACCCTTGAAGGGCCTGGAAGGACGGATCGTCAAGGTGGACAGGAGAAAGGGACGGGCCAAGGTAAAACTGGATATGTACAAGGACCAATTCGCCATCGATTTAGCCTTTGAAACCCTGGAGATTCAATAGCATGGGACGAGAGTCTTCCCTCGCGAACATCTATATCATCGGCGCGGGAATCGCGGGCACCATGCTCGCCCGGGAGATACGGGAAAAGGGCATTTTCGGGACGGTCTTGGCCTTCCTCGACGACGATCCCGGCAAGATCGGCAGGGAAATCGACGGCATTCCGGTCCTCGGCCCCGTTACCCAGGCGGCGAGGCTCATCAGGATCGGCCCCAGGGACGAGGCCCTCATCGCAATTCCCAGCGCCCCCCCGGAGGAACTGCGAAAGCTCCACGGGGCCCTCAAGGGTTCGGGATTTTCCCGCATCCGGCTTCTTCCCAACGTCTCCCAGATCGTGGAGGGCACGGCGCACCTCATCCAGGCCAGGGAGCTAGACCCCCAGGACCTTCTGGGCAGGGCCCCGGTGGCGGTAAACCTGAAAAAGAGCCTTTCCTACCTCAGGGGGAAACGGGTGCTCATCACCGGCGCCGGCGGCTCCATCGGCAGCGAGCTTGCCCGCCAGCTCCTCTCGGGAGGGGCGGAGAGGATCTACCTTTTCGGGCACGGCGAGAACTCGATATACCAGATAGACAAGGAATTGAGGCTCCTCCAGGAAGGGGGGGTCGGCGAAAAGGCCACCATCGTGCCCGTCATCGGGGAACTCAAGGACAAGGCCTACATGGACTTTATCATGAGGCAGCTTCGGTGCGACGCGGTTTTCCACGCGGCGGCCTACAAGCACGTGCCCCTCATGGAAGCGAATCCCGTGGCGGCGGTGGAAAACAACGTCTTCGGCACCGCGAACCTCTTGGAAGCGAGCCTCGCGTCGGGGGTCCGCCGTTTCGTGCTGGTCTCTACCGACAAGGCGGTGGATCCCGTGTCGGTCTACGGCGCCTCCAAGCGCCTGGGCGAGCTCCTGGTCAGGCGGTACGCCCAGCGGGCCGCGGGATCCGATTCGGCCTTCATGTTCGTCCGGTTCGGCAATGTCCTCGGCTCCCGGGGATCCATCATTCCCCTATTCGCGGAACAGGTGAAAAAGGGTGGCCCCGTCACGGTGACGGATCCCGAGATGGTCCGCTTTTTCATGACCATCCCCGAAGCCTGCTCCCTGGTGCTCCGGGCAGGGGGGGTCGGCAAAAACGGAGAGACCTATCTTTTGGACATGGGTGAACCCGTACGGATCCTCGACGTGGCGGAACAGCTGATCCGCTTCATGGGGTACGAGCCCTACCGGGACATTCCGGTTTCCTTCATCGGGAGACGCCCCGGGGAACGCCTGGACGAACCCCTGTGGTCAGGCGAGGAAAACCCCGTGCCGACGGAATTCCCGAAGATACTCAAGCTTGAACGGAGCGACGGGGCAAGCCTCGACAACCTGGAAGGGCTAATGGCCAAGCTCGAACCGATCTGCTTTTTCAGGGAGGATAGCCCAGAAAGCTACCGAAACCGCGCCCTCCTCCAGCAGGTCCTCCGGGAAGCGGTCGGCACCCTCGAGATACCGGAGGCAGGAAAATGACGAAGCGCGACGAGCCTATCCCCTTCTTTAGGCCCTCCTTTTCCGATGAGGAAGAGCGGGCGGTAATCGAGGTCTTGAGGTCCGGATGGCTGACCACGGGCAAGGTTACCCTTGAATTCGAGAGGGAGTTCGGCGCCTTCGTCGGCTCACCCCACGCCCTGGCGGTTAACAGCGCGACCTCGGGGCTCATGCTCGCCATGGAAGCCTTCGGCATAGGCCCGGGAACGAAGATCCTCACCACCCCCTACACCTTCGCCTCCACCGCCATGAGCGCCCGGCACCTGGGCGCCGAGGTGGTTTACGCGGATATCGAAAAAGACACCTATTCCATAGATCCGGATCTCGTGGAGGAGGCCCTGCGCCGGGACCCGTCGATCAAGGCCGTAGTGCCGGTCCACATCGCGGGGAACCTCTGCGACATGGACCGGATCGCGAGGGCGGCCCGCGCCCGCGGGGCTGCGGTCATTGAGGACGCGGCCCACGCATTTCCCTCCAAGACAGACTCCGGCTACGCCGGAACCCTCGGGGACGCGGGGGTATTCTCTTTTTACGCCACCAAGACGATCACCACCGGCGAGGGGGGAATGGTCTGCGTGCGGGATAGCGACGCCGCGGCGCGTATTTCCCTCATGCGGAGCCACGGAATCAACCGTACCGTCTGGGACCGCTACACCTCCAGCACGGCCTCGTGGAAATACGACGTGGTGGAGGAGGGATGGAAGTGCAACCTTCCGGATATCCTGTCCGCCGTCGGCCGGGTGCAGCTCGCCAAGGCGGAGCGGTTTTATAGGGAGCGAAAAGAGCTGGCCCGCCGCTTCAACGAGGGTTTTTCCGGCGTTCCCGGGCTCGCCCTTCCCCCGGACGGACCGGGAAACGCCTGGCACCTCTACCTTCTGGGCCTCGTCCCGGAAGAGCTCGACTGCGACCGGGACACCTTCGCCTCGGAGCTCCAAGGGGCCGGACTGGGCATTTCCATGCATTTTATCCCCCACTTTGAGCTTACCTACTTCCGGGAACGCTACGGCCTGGCGGCGGCGGATTTTCCCAACGCCCACAGGCGTTACCTAACCACCGTCTCGCTCCCCTTCTGGCCGGGAATGACCGAGACCGCCGCGGACAGGGTAATCGACACGGTGCGGGAGGCGGCCGGGAGGCACCGCGCACGGGCATGAACGAACCGAAACGCTTTTACACGGATATTGAATACCCCGACATGCTTCACGGGATACTCGTGCGCTCCACGGTGCAAAGGGGCCGCCTGGTGGGGCTTCGCGCCCCCGTGATGCCCGACGGCTACCATTTCTATTCCGCCACGGACATACCCGGGGAAAACCGGGTGCGGGCGGTGGGGACCACGGTTCCCGTGTTTACGCCCTACGAAATTCAGTACTACGGGGAACCCCTGGGCATTATCGTCGGGCCGGACCTGCAGACCGTGGGCGGCCTGGTTTCCGAGGTGCTTATCGAGACCGAAACCCTGGAACCCTGGGTCTTCGGCGAGCGCTTTACCCCCGCCCAGGTGGCGGGAAAGCGCGTCATCGAGCAGGGGGATCCTGACAGCTTCCTCACCGGGGCAGAGGGGGTTCACGAAACCCTGTGCGAACTGGGTCCCCAGGACCATTGGTACGCCGAGCCCGTGGGGGCGGTGGCGGCCTTTGCCGGCGGGAGGCTCGAGATTCACGCGCCCTCCCAATGGCCCTTCCACGTAAGGGATTCGGTTTCAGCGGTGCTGGATCTCGACGCCGACGACATTCTCGTGCGGGCTACCTCGACGGGAACCCACCTGGACGGCAAGATATGGTTTCCCTCACTCCTGGCCTGCCAGGCAGCCTTGGCGGCGGTGCTGAGCAAGCACCCGGTACGGATTTCGCTCTCCCGGCAGGAGGACTTCCTTTTTTCCCCCAAGTCGGTGCCCCTGCGCATCCGCTACAGCACGGTCTTTGCCGACGACGGTTCCATTGAGGCCCTGAACGCCAGGATTCTCATCAACGCGGGCGCCTACAGCCCGCTGATCGACGAGGTTATCGACCGGGTAAGCCTGGCGGCCCTGGGCTTTTACCGGGTAAAGCACTGGAGAATCGAAACCTGGGGACTGCGGACGAACATGCCCCCCATGGGGGTGCTCTCCGGATGGGGAGAGGCCGCGGGGCTATTCGCGCTGGAAAACCACCTGGCCACCGCCCTTCGCGAGCGAGGCCTCTCGCCGGTGGAATGGAAGCTCATGAACCTCTCGGGCTCAAAGAATTCACTTCAGCGAAATTTCGGCTTCCCCGTCACCGCCGTATTCACGGAGCTCTTCGAGGCTATCTGCACCATGAGCGACTTTCCCCGGAAGCATACCGCCTACGAGCATCTTTCCCGCCTGAGAAAGTCCACCGACGACGGACCCCTCAGGGGTATCGGCATCGTGTGCGGCTACCAGGGAAACGGGTTTATCGGGAAGTCCATTGAGAGGGGGACTTACGGGATCGAGGTGACCATGGAAACCGACGGCAGCGTGGTCGTCCGAACGGGGATAACCTCGGGTTTCATGAGGGCCGCCTTCGCCCGGGCAGCCGCGGAGGTCTTTGACGTAGACAGCGCCCAAATCCGCTTTTCAGGGGACTCTACAGACGATTTCGCGCCCTCGGGACCGGAAACCCTCTCGGCATCCCTGACGATTCTCCTGCCCCTCCTGGAAAAATGCTGCAAGACGATCCAGAGGCAGCGGTTCCGCTCGCCCCTACCGATTACCGCCAGAAAGACCTACCGACCCCTCAAGGGCGAAACCTGGGACAGCCGTTCCTTCGAGGGAAGGCCCTTCGTTTCCACCACCCCCGGCGCCTGCGCGGTGGAGGTGGAACTGGATCCGGTGACCTACGAACCCTCCATTCGGGGGGTTTGGATCGCCTGCGACCCGGGAAAACTCCTCTCGGAAAGCGAGGCCCGTTCCAGCCTCGTGCGGGGAACCCACATAGCCCTTTCCCGGGTGCTGAGGGAACGCATACAGGCGAAAGAAGGACGGCTTACGCCCTCTGACGGGCTCCAGTACGACATGCTCACGGTAGACCGATTCAGCGACGTGGCGGTGCGGTTCATTCCCTCCGCCCGGGAAAGCCAGGGGATCGGCACCATAGCCCAAAACCTCATTCCCGCGGCCTATGCCTCGGCCCTGGCCCAGATACTCAGGGAACCCGTCAGGGCGCTGCCGATGGATCCCGCGGCGATTTACGGGGCCCTTTCGCGAGAAACCGGGGAGGCACGGCCATGATCGTCAAGTTCACCCTCAACGGAAGCACCGTTTTCATCGACGCGAACCCCGGGGAACGGCTCGTGCACATACTCCGGCGCCGCTACGGCCTCACGGGAACCAGGGAGGGCTGCCTTTCGGGCCGGTGCGGTTCCTGCACGGTCCTCCTCAACGGCAGCCCCGTCCCCTCCTGCGTTATCCCGGTCTTCCAGGTCCACGACGCGGAGGTTACCACCATAGAGGGCTTCATGCAGGAAGAGGATTACCGGGATATAGAGGAGGGGTTCCGTTCCGCCGGGGTCACTACCTGCGGCTTCTGCGACACCGGAAAGATACTCACGGCCCACGGAATACTGAACGAGCATCCCCGTCCCACAAAGGAAGAGATCAAGGAACTGTTCGCCGGGAACCTGTGCCGGTGCACGAACGTGGAGGAGCTCGTCGCGGGGGTCAAGGCCGCCGCGGCGATACGGAGGAAACGACGGAATGGCTAACGCGAATCCCGTGATCTACCCGGTATCGAACGTCGCCGAGATCGTGAACATTCTGCGCAACGTCAGGGGGGTAACCATAGTCGCCGGGGGCACCGAACTCGCCCGCAGGCAAACCGGGAGAAACCTGAGAATTCCCCCCCTGGTGCTTCCCCTCGCGCGGGTGCCGGAGCTGTGCACGATAACCAAAACGGAGCGGTATCTCGAGTTCGGCCCCAGCGTGACCCTCTCGGCCATTCTCCAGCTGGGGCAGAAAAACCTGCCCGAGGTACTTTACGAGGCCCTTCGGAGCGTGGCGAATCCCGGAATACGGTCCCTGGGAACCATCGGGGGGAACATCGCCGCCAAGGGGCACCGACTCACCGCCTTCGCCCCCCTCCTGGCCCTGGACGCCCGCCTTGAAATACGCAGCCCCGCGGAAGCTCTATGGGTTCCCATGAGCCGCTATTTCTCGAACACCGGCAAAACCCACCGGGAGCCCACGGAGTTTATCTCCAAGATACGGGTTCCCACGGAGCATTGGGACTACGCCTACTTCGGGCGCATCGGGTCTCCCGGGCTCATTACCGACCGGACCGCCAGTTTTTCCTTCCTGGTGAAACTGCAAAAGAACATACTCTCGGATCTCAGGGTCGCCTGGGGAGGTTCCTTCTTCTTCCGCAACCGGGAATTCGAAAACCTGCTCATCGGCAGAACCCTGCCCCTCCAGGCAAAGGACCTGGAGACCGCAGAGGAGCGGGCGGCGGACTACCTCCCGGACAATCTCTTTCCCCCCTCCTACGAACGGAGCTGCTTCTTCAACATGCTGAGGAATTCCCTTCGCTCCCTGACCTAGGCCCGGATAAGCATGGAATCGCCGTACGAGAAAAAGCGGTAGCGCTCCTCCACGGCGTGGCGGTAGGCGGCAAGGATCCTTTCCCTCCCGGCGAAGGCCGAAACCAGCATGAGCAGGGTCGATTCGGGGGTGTGGAAATTCGTGAACACCTGGTCCACCGCCCGGAAACGGTAGCCGGGATAAATGAAGATGTCCGTACTTCCCTCGCCAGCCCTCAGGGCTCCCGCGCCGTTCCCGGCCGCGTCGTCCCAGGCGGACTCGAGGGTGCGCACGCTGGTGGTGCCCACCGCAAGCACGGGCCGTTCCTCCCGCTTGGCCGCATTCACCGCCAAGGCGGTCTTCTCGCTCACCTCGTAGGTTTCCTCATGCATCACGTGGTCGGCGATGCGCTGGGCCCGAACCGGCAAAAAAGTGCCCAGTCCCACGTGCAGGGTTACCTCCGCCCGCTCGACGCCCCGTTCGTCCAGGCGGGAGAGAATCTCGCCGGTGAAATGGAGCCCCGCCGTGGGAGCCGCCACGGAACCGACCTTCGAGGCGTAAACCGTCTGATAGCGGTCCTTGTCCTCTACCTCGTCCTCCCGGCGTATGTAGGGCGGCAGGGGAAGGTGCCCGTTCGCGTCGAGCCACTGGTCGTCGATGGGCCTCTCGAAGCGTAAAAGCCTGAATTCGGTACCCGTTAGGCCCGGCCGGCCGGGGTCAGAACGCTCCGGAACGATCCTGGCCCGGGTACCGTCGTCGAAACGGTAGGTCCTGCCGCTCTTATGCCGCTTGGCGTTGCGCGCCATAACCTTCCAGAGGCAGCCGGGAAGGCATTCCGAGCTCTCCGCCTCCCCCGGTTCGGCCTCATCCTCCGACGCCCGGGACACCAAAAGGAATTCCGCCCGGTTGCCGCTCGATTCGGCGACGGCGTAAAGCCGGGCCCGCCTCACCCGGGAATTGTTGAAAACCATGAGGGTTCCCCGCTCCACGAGATCGGGTAAGTCGGAAAAAAGCCTGTCCTGCCAGGCCCCGGTTTCGCGGTTCAGGAGGAGAAGGCGGTCGGCGCCCCGCTCGGGGCAGGGCTTTTGGGCGATCAATTCCTCGGGAAGGTCAAAATAAAAGTCTTTCGTTTCCATCGTCGTTCCGGTTTATCCCGCCCTTCCGCTGAAGCCCCAGGTGGGCATACGCGCGGTCGGTCACCATTCGGCCCCGGGGGGTGCGCTGCAGGAGGCCGCTTTGGATGAGATAGGGTTCATAATAGTCTTCCAGGGTATCCAGGGCCTCCCCCACGGAGATGGCCAGGGTTTCGGCCCCCACGGGACCGCCGCCGAAATTCTCGATAATGGAGGCGAGAATTTCCCGGTCGTACCGCTCGAGGCCGAGGCTGTCGATGTCGAGATTCTTGAGTCCCTCCGCTATCACCGGCTCGGTGATGGTGCCGTCGCCGAGAACCTGGGCGTAGTCCCTCATGCGGCGGAGGAGCCGGTTCGCCACCCGGGGAGTGCCCCGGGAACACCGGGCCAGGGCCAGGGCGGCGGACCTGGGAATGGATACCCCCAGAATGCCCGCGGAGCGGAGGATGATCGAGGCGAGTTCCTCCACCGTATAGAAAGCGAAGCGCTGCACGATGCCGAAGCGGCTGATGAGGGGACTCGACACCATGCCCGCCCGGGTAGTGGCGCCCACCAGGGTAAAGGGGGGGATGGGGATGCGGACGGTTCGGGCACTGGGCCCCTGGCCGATGATCCAGTCGAGCTCGTAGTCCTCCATGGCGATGTAGAGCATCTCCTCGATGGCGGGCTTGAGACGGTGAATCTCGTCGATAAAGAAAACCGTGCGTTCCGTGACGGTGGTCAGTATTCCGGCCAGGTCCTTGGGCTTGTCCAGGGCGGGGGCGCTGGTCACCTTGAAGTCTACCCCCAGCTCGTTGGCGGTTATCTGGGCGAGGGTCGTCTTGCCGAGTCCCGGGGGTCCTATAAGGAACACGTGGTCCAGGCTTTCGCCCCGGTCCCGGGCCGCGTCTATGAAGACCGCGAGATTGCTCTTGATCTGTTCCTGGCCGAGAAAGTCCGAAAGGAGCCGGGGCCGCAGGGCCCTGTCCCGCTCGTCGCCGCTTTGCAGGACCGGCCGCACGATGTCCCGATCCTGGCCGTAGTCGCCGTTATCGTTCACCCGCGGATCCTCAGGAGCTCAAGGCCACGATGGCCCGCCTAAAGAGTTCCTTCTCGAAGGATTCCCTTTCCGCCTGACCCAAAGCCTCGGAACGCTTGATGCCGCTGGCGGCCTCCACATCCCGGGCCAGGGAGTCAATGAGTTCCGCCGCCCTTCGGCGGTCAAAGCCCATGTCCGCCAGGGCCTGAACCACGTCGTCGTGGGCTCCCGGGGCCGCCGCCTTCGCGGATGCCGGCGCCGAGGTACCCGTGAGCTTTCCCTTGAGGGTCAGGATCATCTTTTGGGCGGTTTTTTTCCCGATTCCCGGCGCCCTTTCTAGGGCCGCCAGGTCTTCCCCTTCCAGGGCCGCCTCAAGGTCTGAGGCGGGAACGCTGGAAAGTATCTTGATGGCCTGCTTTGGTCCAATGCCCTCCACCCTGAGAAGGTCGAGGAAGAGGCTCCTCTGGGAGGGGGAGGAAAAACCGAACAGGCGCATCTGGTCTTCCCGGTGGTAGAGCCAGGTATAAACCCGGGCCTCGCTGCCCACGGTACCGAAGGCGTCGAGGTCGAAATCTGACACCGTCAGGTCCCACTCGACGCCGTGGGTCTCCAGAAAAAGGGTTTGGATATTTTTTCCCGTTATTATGCCGGATAAGCTGTTGAACATCGGCCCATTATCGGGTTTTTCGGCCTAAATGGCAAGGCGGGCGGTATGAAGCCGGGTAATGGCCGCCGCCAGGGCGTCCGCGGCGTGGTCGGGCTTGGGAATTTCCGGGAGCCCTAGGAGAAGCTTCACCGCCTGCTGAACCTGGTTTTTTTCCGCCCGGGCCACGCCCACCACCGCCTGCTTGATCCCGTGGGGGGTGTACTCCGACAGCTCTATCCCCTTCAACGCCAGGGCTAGGGTAACGACCCCCCGGGCCTCGGCAACCCCCATGGCGCTGGAAACGTTCTTGGCGAAGTAGAGGGTTTCCATACCTGCCCCGAGGGGCCGCCATTCCTCGATCACCGCGGTAATTTCCCGGAATATCGCGAGGAGCCTTTCCTGGTGGGGAGCGCGGGCAGAGGTGGAAACCACCCCGTGGGCTCGGTAAACGAGGCGGCTGCCTGAGCGCTCCACGATACCCCACCCGGTGGAGGCGAGCCCCGGGTCTATGCCAATGACTAGTTCGGTTTCTTTCATGCTTGAGGACTACCTTACCCCGGCATGGGCGCTGAAGGCAACGGGTCTCGCCGGGTAAGGGATAAAAAAAAACCGCCCTGCCGTATGGCGGGCGGTTTCTCCTTCGGGGAGGGGGTTATTCTTCCTCGAAACCCTCGGGGATGTCGAGATTGGTGTAGACGTTCTGGACGTCGTCGTCTTCCTCGAGCTTGTCCACGAGCTTGAGCACCTTGCGGGTGGTGTCGTTGTCCAGGGTGCTATAGGTGTCGGGAACCATGGAAACGGAGGCGGAAAGGGACTCGAATCCCTTCGCCTGGAGGGCCTCGAGAACAGACTCGAAGGCCGCGGGATCGGTGGTGACGGTGATCACGCCGTCGTCGTTGGCCACGTCGTCGGCGCCGGCCTCGAGGCCGACCTCCATGATGGTGTCCTCGTCGGCGGTTTCGGCGTCGTACTCAATGACGCCCTTGCGGTTGAACATATAGGCCACGGAACCGGTGGCGCCGAGGTTTCCCCCGTTCTTGGCGAAAAGATTGCGGACGTTGGCGGCGGCGCGGTTCTTGTTGTCCGTGAGCACTTCCACGAGAATGGCGACACCGCCGGGACCGTAGCCTTCGTAGAGAAGCTCTTCGTAGGTGGCGGCGCCGAGCTCGCCGGTACCCTTCTTGATGGCCCGCTCGATGTTGTCCTTGGGCATGTTGGCCGCGCGGGCCTTGAGGATCGCGGTGCGGAGCCGGGGGTTGGCGTTGGGGTCGCCGCCTCCCATGCGGGCAGCGATGGAGATTTCCTTTATGAACTTGGTAAAGAGCTGACCGCGCTTCGCGTCGGCGGCTCCCTTAGCGTGCTTGATTGTCGCCCATTTACTATGTCCGGACATGATGTCTCCTTAAAAATTGATCGAGGTAACGGATTCGGTCCATACTACCGAATAAAAAAAAGCATGTCAAGGCGCGAAAAAAGCCGCTGAAATCGTTGTATTTCAACGCTTTTCCGCCCTCGGCATGCCTCTTGGGAGGTTGATGGCCTCATGTTCCGCGGGCTGCCGGGAACCATTCCCGGCGGCTTCCCGTTGGGGAGAGAACTCAGATCCGGTTGGTCTGCTTTCCCTTGGAAAGCAGGGACATGACCTGGCCCTCGTACCATTCCGCGGAATAGGGGAAGTGGGCCTTGACGATGGGCTTGAGCCGCGCGTCGAGGGAGTCTTTGCAGGGCTCGCAGATGTCGTACTCGCGGATATGGTAGTAGTTGTGACCCTTCACGGGGGCGGTAATTTGCTTCTTGCAGACGTCACAGTACAGGCTTTTCATCGGTAACTCCTCTCGGTAACACCATGTTTGAACTTATGATAGCGCATCGCATCCCTTTTGTCGAGCGAGTTTTTCTCCCTTGACACCCCCCCGCGCGGGGGTACATCCTCTAGGGATGACCGACAAAACCTTTACCGCCGCGGGGATCCGATGGTCCGCGGAAAACCCCATGATCGTGGCCGAGATAGGCACGGGCCACGGGGGAGATCCCTTCAAGGCGAGGGAGCTGGTGGACGCCGCCCTCGAATCGGGAGCCCACTGCGCGAAATTCCAGATCGTCTACGCCGACGAGATACTTCACCCCGACACGGGCATCGTGAACCTGCCCGGGGGGCCCGTCAGGCTCTACGACCGCTTCCGGGAACTGGAGCTGAGCCTTTCCTTTTACGCGGACATGTCCGACTACTGCGCGAAGCGGGGAATCCTTTTCCTCTGTTCCCCCTTCGGCCCGCGGAGCCTTCGGGAGCTCGCCTCCCTCAATCCCCCCTTTATCAAGATAGCCTCACCGGAACTCAATCACCTTCCCCTCCTTAAGGCAGCCAACGAGCTCGCCCTCCCCCTGGCGCTCTCCTCGGGGGTATCGCTTTTGGGGGATATAGAGAAAGCCCTGGAGGCGACAAAGGGGGTCAAGGAGAGAATTCTCCTTCACTGCGTGACCAGCTATCCCGCGCCGGAGGAAGACTACAACCTGAGGGTTCTCTCTAACCTTTCGGCGATTTTCGGCATTCCCGCCGGTGTGAGCGACCATTCGATGGACCCGGTCCTGGTGCCCCTTTTGGCGGTATCCGAGGGGGCGGCCATGATCGAAAAGCATATCTGCCTTTCGCGAAGCGACCCGGGACTCGACGATCCCGTCGCCCTGTCCCCGGATCTCTTCCGCCGGATGAGCGACGCGGTGAGGTCCCTCTCGGGAAAGGGCCCGAGGGCTATTCGGGAGGAAATCGCGGGGGAATACGGCGAAGCCAGGGTGCAGGAAGTTCTCGGAAGCGGCGTTAAGGCCCTGGCCCCCTCGGAGAGGGCCAACTACGGCCGCACGAACCGGTCGCTCCACTACATGAGGGACATGGAGGCGGGAGAGAGGATCCGCGAGGGAGACGTCGCCGTTTTGCGGACCGAGAAGATTCTCACGGTGGGACTCGCTCCGGAGTGGGAGCCGACGGTCACGGGATCGCGCCTCTCGCGGGGAGTGCGCTCCGGCGCCGGGGTGTGCTGGGAAGACCTTCTCTAGCCGACCATGTCGGCGATGAGCCTCAAACCCCGCAGGGTGAGCATCGGGTCCACCCGGTCAAAGACCTCGGTGGAGCCCTCCAGAACCCCCGCGAGCCCTCCGGTGGCCACCACGGGGCACGCGGCCCCCTGAGCGCCCGAAAGGGATTGACCCGGCGCCGCCGCGAGGTCTTTCCTAATGCGGGCGACCATGGACTCCACGAGACCCTGGTAGCCGAGGACGACCCCCGCCTGGATGGCGTGAATGGTATTCGTGCCGAGGCTTGAGGGGGGCGGTTCAAGGGGGACCGAGGGAAGCTGGGCGGTATCCCGGAACAGGGCGTTCACCGCCGTACCGAGGCCCGGGGCTATGGCTACCCCGAGAATCTTCCCCTCCTCGCCCAGGGCGGTAAAGGTGAGGGCGGTGCCGAAGTCCACGATGACGCAGGGACCGCCGTAAAGCGCCCAGGCCGCCACGGCGTCGCAGACGATGTCGGTACCTATCTCGTGGAGCGCCGAGGGAGGCACCGTCACGGGCAGGCGGTCGTAGAGGGCGGGACCGAGGACGTGGGGGGTAATGCCCAGGAATTTTTCGATCATCCTGGTGAAGGTCACGTTCAGGAGGGGAACCAC
>QKDA01000112.1 GCA_003246765.1 Spirochaetales bacterium
AATCTTCCGCAGCGTCCTCCTTTAGGGCGGGTTTCCGCGGGGGGATGGTAGCCTTCAACGCAGGGATCACCCTCTGGGCTTTCCGTTCCAAAATGTCCGACGAGGACTTTCTCCGGTTCCCCCCGGCGGTTATTGCCCTAAACTTCGCTCTCTCCATGATCCTGCTGGCAATATCGGGGGGGAACGCCGTCATCGGCGTCGGGACCTACCTCGTACAGGCGAATCTTTACATCATCTGCTTCAGCTTTTTAGTGCGCCACCAGTGGGCAACCCTGACCTTCGGCGGCGTTTTTCTCGCCGGGGCCGTGGTTCTTTTTCAGCTATCTGCGGGGAAAGCGTTCCCCCTGTCCTACGACGAAGCCGCGGTGCTTCGGGCATACAGCTACATCCTCTTCTTCGGCGTGGTAGAAACCACCGTACTCATCGCATTCAACAACAGGATTGCGGCGATCGTCATCGCGAGGGTTCACGAACACGGGAAGGAAATGAGGCGCATCGCCCTCACCGATCAGGTTACGTCGCTCCCCAACGGAATCGCCCTTTCCCGGGACATGAAGGCATGGGAGGAACGGCCGCGGGAAGGGCGCGCGGCAAGGTTTCTCATAGTTGGCTTCAGGCTCGACGGCCTCGAGGGCATGAACGAGGCTCATGGGCTGGAGTTTACCAACCAGGTGGTCTATGAGCTCGCGGACCGGTACCGCAAGGCCCTGGAACGGGAAGCGGCCCAGTTTCCCCTCTACGGAACGCTGGAGGGCTTTTCCACCCTCTACCGCGTGGAGGGGAACAGTTTCGTCTTCGTCATGAAGTTTCCCGACCTTCCGCTTCCCCAAAAGGGACCGCCCATCCTGAGCGAAATCATCAGGGAAATCGAGGCGGACTACCGGGAACGCATGAGCCTCTCCCTCCAGGGGGGCTACACGGTCTACCCAGACGACGCGGACAACACGGAGCAGCTCTTCCGGAACCTGCTCAACCTGATTCACGGCCGGCGCAGGGAGGATATGGGGGTTTTCGTCGGCTTCGACGAGGAACGCTACCGGGTACACCTCCGCAGGGAGTCCCTGAGGGAGGGCATCGCCAAGGGGATCGCGGAGGGGGAGTTCTCGGTGGTTTACCAGCCGAAGGTATCCGCCTCCGGGGAGGAAGTGGAGGGCTTTGAGGCCCTGGCACGGTGGCAAAGCCCGAACTTTGGCGCCGTTTCCCCGGCGGAATTCATACCCCTCGCGGAAGAGGCGGGAGAGATAGGGGAACTAACCGACTTCGTGGTCGCCGACAGCATGGATTTCCTCAGGCGCCTAGCCGAGAAGGGCTTCGGGAAAACGACGGTATCGGTAAACCTTTCCCCGGGCTCGATTCACGAGGAGTATCTCGAGGCCCTCTCGGGGACGGTGGAACGGAGCGGCCTCGGGAACAGGGTGGAATTCGAGATTACCGAGGGGATAGTCATGAAGATGACCGACGAGGTGTCCCGCGAATTCGACCGGCTCAAGCGATTGGGAGTCTGGTTCTCCATTGACGACTTCGGCACGGGCTACTCGAATCTCGGCTATCTTCAGAATTTCGAGGCCCAGGTCCTCAAGATCGACAAGCGCTTTATCGACGGCATCCCCCTGGACGAAAAGAACGCCAAGCTCGTCATCGCCATCCTTCAAATGGCCCGCTCCTTCGGCATGCGTACCGTGGCCGAGGGGGTCGAATACGCCGAACAGCTTCGCTTCCTCAGGGAAAACGGCTGCGGCGCCATCCAGGGGTACTATTTCTCAAAACCCCTGGGCCGGGAGGAGGCCCTCTCCTTTTGCGGAAGGAACGCGGCGCCGGGTTAAACCTTGACTTTTGGCGCTTTCCGGGTTTTCATATCCGAATGTACGCACCGAGCTTTACCCCCTGGAAGAGCAAACCCGCCGTCGAGGCAGGACAGGGACAACCCCGCCGCTGGTTTCAGTACCTGATTACGGCCGCGGGCCGCCTCATCGTCCGGACCATGATGAAGGTCTACCGGATCGACCTCGAAAACCCGGAACGGGCCGTGGAACAGTACGCCGGGGCCCTGGCGGGAAAATCCCGGTTTCTCATAGCCTTCAGGCATCCCGGCGACGACGACCCCCAGATCGTCTACCTTGCCTTCAACTCCCTCATCAACCCATGGCTTAAAAAGGCGGGGCTCCCCGCGCATCTGGGCGCCGTATTTTTGGCGGGGTCCGAGATTCCCCTCTGGGGGGGCCCCCTGGTGGCCCTGGTTCTCCGAAAGGCGGGCACCATCCCGGTGAGTCACGGGACCCTCTCCAAGTCGACCATGGACGCGATCATGGAGACCCTCACGGACACGCCCACCCCGATCGCCCTCGCCCCGGAGGGGCAGGTAACGTATTATTCCCACGTAGTGCCCGACTTTGACCAAGGCACGGCCCAGATAGCCATGTGGGCCCAAGGCCGGCTGGACGACCGGTTCCGCAAGGGGCAGGCCCCCGCCGCCCAGGTGAACGTGCTCCCCGTGGGGGTGGTTTACGGCTTCCCGAAAGAAACCTGGCGCAGGCTCGACCGTTTCGTGCGGGACGCCGAGAGGATGGCGGGCCTCGAGAGTGCCCTGCCCCGGGAACTGCGGAAGGCAGCCCGCAGGAAGGGCGGCGAAAGCCCCGAGGCCCGGGAAGCCAAGGCCCTGCTGGAGCACTTCCGGGAACGGATAAAAATCCTGTGGGAGCGGATCGCCTCGGAGGGAATCGAGTATTACCGCCGGGCCTATCAGTACCAGGGGGACGAGCCCGGAGCCTCTACGGAGGATAGGATGCGGGCCCTTTGCGGGTTCGCCATGGAAAGGGCGGAAGCTTATTACGGGTATCAAGGCAAGGGAAGCCTCAGGGAGAGGGTCATGTTTTTACGGACCCATTCCATGGCATTGGCCTTTGCGCCGAAGCCCCGGGGCAAAAAGGCCACCTGGCTCGAGCGGCGCCTGGCGGAGCGCGGGGCGGGAGACGCATACTGGCTCCACAGGCATCAGGAGATCGTGGACCTTTCCTGGTACCTCACGGAGAATACCGTGACGGGATTCGCTACCTTCGACCGGGCGGTGGAAAGCGCCCAGAATCTCCTGGACCTGGCCCAGCGTTTCGTGGGCGGGAATTTCGGAACAAGGCGAAAGTACTTTAAAAAGGCGGTGAGCCTTCGATTCGGTCAGCCCATAGCCGTATCCGAAAGCCTTCAAAGGGGAAGGAGGGAGGCGATCTCGGACATTTCCGACCGCCTCCGAAAGGGTTTCGAGGAGCTTCTTTAAGCCCGCTGCCTGAGAGAAAGCACGGCGATGGCGGCCAGGGTCCCGAGCTCGATCACGCTGAAGAACAGGTAGTGGGGGGCGCTGGGAATGCCCGTGCCGAAGATGGACCACAGCTGGACCGCCGCGAGAAGGGCCGCGAGGACGGGATTAACCCAACGTCCCGCCCGAACCGGCAGGAGCCTGGATACCAGGATCATGGCCATGGGTATCTCCATCACGAAGGCGAAATAAAGAAGGAACATGGGGGTTATCTGGATCGATCCTGAGCCCCCCTCGAGGATCATCCGGAGATCCTCGGGGTTCATGTGCGAAAACACGTCGCAGTAGATATAGTTCACCGTCAAAAACACCCAGAGCTGGGATATCCACTTGCGGGAATCCCCTTTCGCCGTTACGTCCATACCGCAGCCTCCATGAAAGATTCTATAAACACTGTAACCTCACCCTTTCGGGAATCTGTTCCTCTCATAAAATAATTTTTATTTGTTGACTATTGAAACAATTAAACCCCGGGTGTATAGTGGAACCATGAAAACCAATTCTTCAGGAGGGGCCCGCTCCCTCATCATCCTGAGTTTCATCGCCTTTATCGCCCTCGGCATGCCCGACGGCCTTCTCGGAGTAGCCTGGCCCTCTATCCGCGCGGGGTTCGGCCTGCCCCTGGACGCCCTGGGAACCCTCCTTTTCAGCCTCACCTCGGGGTATCTGGTTGCCAGCTTCTCCAACGGCTGGCTCATGAGCCGTCTCGGGGTGGGAAAGCTCCTCGGGGGAAGCGCCATACTCACCGCGGCGGCGCTCACGGGATACACCGTGAGTCCCGTATGGCCCCTCATGCTTCCCTTCGGCTTCCTCGCCGGTCTCGGCGCGGGGGGAATCGACGCGAGCCTCAATTCCTGGGTCGAGTCCCACTTGAGCCCCCGGATCATGCAGTGGCTGCACGCGAGCTTCGGGGTCGGAATCACCGCGGGACCCCTCATCATGACCGCGGGTATAGCCCAAACCGGTTCCTGGCGCACGGGCTACTGGATAGTGGCGGGGGCCCAGCTCCTGGGGCTGCTCTTCCTTTCGCGGGTACGGGTATGGGACAACGCCCCCAAGGCCCCGCACTACGAGAGGGAAACGGCAGCGGGGGCGGTCCCCCTCCCCTTCTCCGCCACCGTGAGAAATCCCGTTTCCTGGCTCAGCGCCTCCCTCTTTTTCGTATATTCCGGAATTGAGCTCGGCATGGGATACTGGGCCTACACCTGGCTCAGCACGGCTCTCGCCCTCTCGGCCACCTTCGCAGGGTTGTGGACGGCGGGTTACTGGGCGGCCTTTACCGCGGGCAGAATCGCGGCGGGCATGATTGCCCACCGAGTTCCCCCGATCCGACTTCT
The DNA here is from genome assembly GCA_003246765.1 of Spirochaetales bacterium. GTDB lineage: Bacteria > Spirochaetota > Spirochaetia > Treponematales > Treponemataceae > Teretinema. The sequence continues at coordinate 4,645 of QKDA01000112.1, forward strand.
CTCCTGGGCCCTGACCGCGGTAGTGGTCGTGACCCTGGCTCTCGCGGCCATACCCGTACGGGAGGTGAAAATCGCCGGCATCCTCATGCTGGGACTCGTGATCGCCCCGATATTCCCCTCAATGGTGTCCACCACCTCCCTTCGGGTGGGAAGGGCCCATGCGGGATCCACCATCGGAATGCAGATGGCCATGGCAGGTCT
>QKDA01000115.1 GCA_003246765.1 Spirochaetales bacterium
GGACGTAGGATGTCTAGTGATAAGTGAGGATGTTATGAATATTGTTGTGCTTGACGGGTATACGTTGAATCCGGGGGATTTGTCCTGGACCGGAATGGAAGGGTACGGTTCCGTGACGGTATATGACCGGACCGAGCCCAAGGATGTCGTTTCGCGCATCGGCGGCGCCGACGCGGTATTCACCAACAAGACCGTGCTTGACCGGGCCGTGCTTCAGGCCTGTCCCAACCTTCGCTTCATCGGCGTGCTTGCCACGGGCTACAACGTGGTGGACGTGGCCGCCGCGAAGGAGCGGGGAATTCCCGTAAGCAATATTCCCACCTACGGCACCAGCGCGGTGGCGCAGTTCGTGTTCGCCCTCCTTCTGGAGATCTGCCACCACGTGGGAGAGCATGCGGCCGCGGTGAAGGCCGGCGACTGGGAGCGGTGCCCGGACTTCTGCTTTTGGAACCACCCCCTCATGGAGCTCAAGGACAAAACCATGGGAATCATCGGCTACGGCAGGATCGGCCAGGAAACGGGAAAGATCGCCCGGGCCTTCGGCATGAAGGTGCTGGCCTACGACGAATACCCCAACAAGGCCCTGGAGGGGGACGGGGTACGCCTCGTGTCCCTGGACGAGCTCTACGCGGGTTCCGATGTAATCAGCCTCCACTGTCCCCTGTTCGACTCGACCAAGGGCATGATCAATTCCTCTTCCATCGCGAAGATGAAGGATGGGGTGATCCTCATCAACACCTCCCGGGGGCCCCTGGTCGTCGAAAAGGACCTGGCCGCCGCTCTCGAGTCGGGGAAGGTGGCCTGGGCCGCGGTGGACGTGGTGTCTACGGAACCGATCCGCGCCGATAATCCCCTGCTCTCGCAGGATCACTGCATGGTCACCCCCCACATCGCCTGGGCCCCGAAGGAATCCAGGGCCCGCCTCATGGCGATCGCCGTCGAAAACCTCGCGAATTTCGCGGCGGGAAAGCCCACGAACGTGGTGAACCCCTAAGGGAGGCCCCATGATACGCAGGATCGTCGTTTTCAAGATGAAGGAAGGCGCCCCGGGCGGGGCGTCGGCGGCGGAGAACGCCGCCAGGCTGGTAGTTCTCTTCAGGGGCCTTAAAAAGCACCTGGACTTTCTGCCGGACCTGCAGTGCGGGCCCAACCTGAACGCCGACGGGGACCACCAGGTGGGACTCACCGTGGTCTACCGCGACGCGGCGGATATCGAGGCTTACACGAACCACCCGGAGCACCTCAAGGTGAAGGAGTTCGTGGTCAAGACCGTGGAGTCGAGAACCATAGTCGATTTCACCGTTTAGGGGTTACTATACGGGAATATCGGCACATCGGAGGAAGGCTCATGCAGGACGGGTTCGGGATCAACAGAAAGACGATAGTCGACCAGATCGTGGAGGCGATGATTCATTCGGTCGCCACGGGGCGGTTCCCCATAGGGACAAAGCTGCCCAGCGAGTACGAACTCATGGAGGAACTCGGGGTTTCCCGCAATTCCCTCCGGGAGGCGGTCAAGACCCTCGTCAGCATGGGGATCCTCGAGATCAAGCGGGGCGACGGCACCTACGTGTGCTCCCAGATGAACCCCAGCGCCCTGGACACCCTGGTGTACGGGATGATCTTCGACCTGAGCACCAGCCGGGAGCTCGTGGAGCTCCGGGAGACCTTCGATCAGGTCATCGTGCGCATGGCCATAGCCAAGGCGACGGAGCCGGACATAGAGCGGCTCCAGCTCAACATCAACGAGTTTCGCCAATGCATCAGGCTGCGGGATTACAAGGGCGCGGCCCGGCTGGACTACGAGTTTCACACGAAGCTCATCGAGATCATGGACAACGTGTTCCTCCGTAGGATCATCCGCGGGGTCTACCAGCTGTTCGTCCACTCGATCGAGAAGAACATAGAGACTGAGGAAAACTTCGCCCTGGCGGACCAGTACCACCAGGCAATGCTCGACTGCATCAAGAGCCGCGACGAAGGCGCGGTGGTAAAGGTCGTCTCGGATTCCCTTTCCAGCTGGAAGAGGAACCTGGACGCGAAACCCCGGGACTGAGCTTCCGGGACGAGTACGGTCAGCGCGGGGGGCTAGGGCCCGGCATCCCCGTCAAGATATTTCCTAAGGAGGAAATGTATGAAGATGATTTCGAAGATCGCGGCATTCGCGGTTATCGCCGCGGTGTCGGCCTCGGCGGCGTTCGCCGGCGGGCAGGCCGAGTCTGCCTATCCCGAGCGGGACATCACCTGCATCATCCCGTTCGGACAGGGCGGCGGCACCGACGTATGGGCCCGCAAGGTCATGGAGGGCATGTCCAAGGAACTCAAGGTGAACGTGACCCCCACGAACGTAACTGGGGGAAGCGCCGGTTCCATCGGAACCCAGCAGGTATGGACCTCTCCCCACGACGGGTATGTCCTCGCTGCCACCTCCGAGACCCCCCTGACCATCCCGGTCACCACTCCCATAACCCAGACCGCCAAGGACTGGGAATACTTCATCGCCGGCGGTTCCCCGGGACTCCTGTGCGTGAACGCCAAGAAGGCCGCGGAGCTTAACATCGGAAGCCTCGAGAAACTCGCTGCTTACGGCAATAAGGCCCAGCTCAAGATCGCCGGAACCACCGGCGGCCTCTGGTTCGCCCTGGCGAGCCTGGTCTCCGACAAGGCCTACGGCAACTGGCCCTTTACCTGGGTTTCCTATTCCGGTTCCGGCCCCGCCATACTGGCCTGCGTCGGCGGCGTGGACGCCGACCTCGTGGTCGCTTCCGCCGGTGAGGTGAAGGACTACATCCGGTCCGGCCAGCTCGTCCCGATCGCCCACATGTCTCCCGAGGCGTATACCTTCACGGCGGGCACCGCCCCCATCGAGGTTCCCGCGATCACCAAGTCGCTTCCCGCGATCGCCAAGTACCTGCCCCTCCAGCAGTGGCTCGGCTTCATGGTTCCCGCGGACACCCCCGCCCCGGTAAAGGCCAAGCTTACCGCCGCCTTCCAGGCGACCATGGCGAGCCCCGAGATGAAGCAGTTCGCCCAGGACCAGTGCGCGGTAATCTTCAACAAGACCGGCGCCGAATCCAAGGCCATGGCCCAGAAGTCCGAGTCCAACCTCTGCTGGATCCTCAGCGATCTCGGAAAGACTACTTTCTCCCCCGCGGAACGCAACATACCGCGTCCCTGATCTCACTTCTATCGGATCGGTCCCGGCCCTGCCGGGGCCGGCCCGATTCTCCCCCAAACTGGATGGTTGCTATGGAAAAGACTACCTTGCGGCGCGCGGACCTCGCGTTCAGCGTCGCCCTGATACTCGCGTCCCTGGGCTACATGTTCGAATCCGTGCGGATTTTCTTCAACCCCTTCGGGCGGAAATGGGAGAACGTTCCCGCGGAGTCCGTCAAGGACGCCATTACCCGCTGGTACGAGTCCCCGGCGCTGCTGCCCTTCCTCGTGGGGCTCCTGCTCCTGGTCTGCGCGGTATCGCTCCTGCACGTCGCGCGCCGCGAGGGGGCCCGGCTCGACTTTCTCTCCCTCGCGAAGCTTAAGGCCCTGGCCAAAAACCCGGAGGCCCGGAGCTTCGCCCTCAGCGCCGCCCTGCTGGCCCTGTACGCCTTCGCCGCCATTCCCCTTTGCCGGCGATACCTCAACCTGTTTCCCCGTTTCCGGGGTTTCCCCTTCTTCGTCGCGACCGCGGCGTACATGCTTTCGATGATGCTCACCTTCGGGGGAAAGAAGAAGGGACACACCGCGGTCTCGATCCTCGTGTCGATCCTGGCGTCCCTGGCGATTACCTGGGCCTTCGGGACCCTCGCCCAGATTCCGCTGCCCTAAGGTCCTTCAGGAGTAAACCATGGACATAATTTACCTGATACAGGAATTCATCAAGATCCTTCTCGACCCCGGGGTCGTGCTCGTCCTCTTCGCGGCCACCGCCCTCGGGACGATCATCGGCGCCCTTCCGGGGCTCACCGCCACCATGGGCATAGCCCTCCTCACGGGACTGACCTACAAGATGCCCGTGGGCTATACCTTCGCCATCCTCATGGGAATCTACGTGGGGGGCATCTACGGCGGCTCGATCTCGGCGATTCTCCTCAACATTCCGGGAACCGCCTCGGCGGCGGCCACGGCGATCGAGGGGAACCTGTTCGCCAAGCGCGGCCGGGCGGCCCTGGCCATCAAGGTCACCCGCTCCGCCTCGATCATCGGAACCCTCATCGGGGTGCTCGCCCTGGCCCTCATAGCGCCCCAGCTTTCGAAGATCGCCCTGAGCTTCAGCGCCGTGGAATACTTCCTCCTGGCGGTGTTCGGCGTGCTCATGTGCGGGAGTATCGTCACCAGCGACCTCACCATAAAGGGATGGATTGGCGGTCTCATCGGCCTCGCGATCTCCTTCGTGGGCTACGACGTCATCTCCGGGGCGCCCCGCTTCGACTTCGGCAACATCAACCTCTCCGGCGGCATCGCCCTCATCCCGGCGATGATCGGCTTCTACGCCATCCCCGAGGTGATCAAGGCCCTTTCCAAGAAGGACGAGGCGGTAACCCTCTCTACCGAGGAATACCGGCAGGAAGACAAGAAAGCCGCCGCAAAGGACCCCAATTCCTTCCTGGTGGCGCTGAAGAACATCCCCCTCATCATACGGTCGTCCCTTATCGGGGTGGGCGTGGGAGCCCTGCCCGGGGTCGGCGAGGACGTGGCGGCCTGGATCGGCTACGACAACGCCCGCAAGACCTCCAAGAAGAAGGAAACCTGGGGCACCGGCGAGTGCTACGAGGCAATCATCGCCCCGGAGGTTTCAAACAACGCGGCCATCGGCGGGGCGACCATACCCCTTCTGACCCTGGCGGTTCCGGGAAGCCCTCCCGCGGCGGTGCTCCTGGGGGCCTTCATGATCCACAACATCCGGCCGGGCCCCATGATCATGGTCGACTCGCCCCGGTTCATCTTCTACATCGCGGCCCTCATTCTCATGGCGGTTCTCGCCCTCTGGGTGGTGGGTATGGCGCTGGCGAAACCCATGACCAAGATCCTGAAGGTGCCCAGCGTGTACCTCATGCCGATCATATCGGTGCTCTCGATCGTGGGGGCCTACGCCCTCAACCTCAAGCCCTTCGATATCGTGGTGGTGGTGATCTTCGGCCTGGTGGGTTACTTCCTGGACAAGATGAAGTACTCCGCGGCGCCCATCGTTCTCGGGATGATCCTGGGAACCATGATAGACGAGAACTTCCGCAGGGCCCTGATCGTGAACCACGGCAACCCGGTTTTCTTTTTCACGAACAGTCCCATTTCGGTGGTGTTCTGCGTCGTCATCGCTTACGTGATCCTCACCCAGGCGCTTTCCGCCGAACGGGCGGAGAAACTCAAGGTCTCGAACCTCCTCAAGGCGGCGGTTCGCAAAATCAAAGGAGAAGCATGATGGGGAAACTCTTCTGCATCAATACGATCAGCAATTTCAAGGACATAATCTTCGATCCCTTCGGGAAGCCCTTCATGGACGCCAACCCGGGGCTGGAGATCTTCAATATCGTGGACGATACCCTGCTCAAGGAAACCGTGGCCAACGGCGGCGTGACCCCCTCGGTGCTCCGCAGGATCTATAACTACATGACCGCCGCGGTGGAATCCGGCGCGGACTGCATCATGGGGACCTGCACCTCGGTGAACGCCGCCGCGAAGTACCTGAGGCCCCTTTCCCCGGTGCCCTACATGAACATCGACGAGCCCGTAGCCCGGGCCGCGGTGGAGGCGGGGGGAAAGATCGGGGTTCTCGCGACGCTGCCCACGAGCCCCCGGGCCATCATCCGGCTCCTGGAGGAAAACGCCGCGGAACAGGGAAAGAAGCTCGAGATAACGACCAAGGTCGCCGCGGGGGCCTTTGACGTGCTGTGCTCCGGAGACCGGGCAAGGCACGACGAGATGGTAAACGAGAACCTGTACGCCCTGGCGAAGGAAGTGGACATCATCGTCTTCGCCCAGATCTCCATGAGCCTCCTCAAGCACGAGGCGGTTAAGGTGCCGGTGTTCAAGATCGGCGCCTCGGGATACGCGGAGGCCAAGCGCCTCATGGACGAGAAGATCGCGAAGGGCGCCTGAAGGAGGGCTCACCATGGAACGCAAAGAACTAGTCGCCTCCCTTGAAGGGAAGGCAAAGGAGCTCCGCAAGACGGCGCTCACGATGATACACGCCGCCCAGTCGGGCCATCCCGGCGGTTCCCTGTCGGCGGCGGACATTATGGCCGTGCTCTATTTCAAGGAAATGAACGTACGGCCCGAGGAGCCCAAGTGGCCGGACCGGGACCGCTTCGTGCTCTCCAAGGGCCACGTGTGCCCCATCCAGTACTCGGCCCTCGCCCTGCGGGGCTTCATTCCCTCGGAGTGCGTCTTTACCCTGCGCAAGCACGGCTCGGTCCTGCAGGGACACCCCGACATGAAGTGCTGCTCCGGCATCGACATCAGCACCGGCTCCCTGGGGCAGGGGCTTTCCTGCGCCGTGGGCATGGCCCTGGCGGCAAAGCGGGACGGAAAGTCCTACAACGTTTACTGCCTGGTGGGGGACGGGGAGTGCAACGAGGGCCAGATTTGGGAGGCTTCCCAGACCGCCTCGAAGTACCGCCTCGACAACCTGACGGTGATCGTGGACAATAATAACCTGCAGAACGACGGCTCCTGCGACGACATCATGCCCACGGGAAACCTGGGGGACAAGTTCGCGGCCTTCGGCTTCGACGTGTACCGCTGCGACGGGCACAGGATGGACAGCCTTCTCGACGCCTTCGACGGCGTACGCCTCTCCCGGGGCAACGGGAAGCCCAAATGCATCGTGGCGAAGACCGTGAAGGGCCGCGGGGTTTCCTTCATGGAAAACGTCGCCGGCTGGCACGGAATGGCGCCGAACGACGAGCAGTTTAAGCAGGCCATGGCCGAGATCGAGGAGGGGCTCAAATGAGCGGAAAGGCAACCAGGGACGCCTACGGCGAGACCATACTTGAATTGGGGATGGAGAATCCCGACATCTACGTCGTGGACTGCGATATCGGCAAGTCCTGCAAGACCGTAGAGTTCTCCAAGCGGCTCCCGAACCAGCACGTCAACGTCGGCATAGCGGAGCAGAACGCCGCGGGCGTGGCCGCCGGTCTCGCCACCTGCGGCAAGCTCCCCTTCATCACCACCTACGCGGTATTCGGTTCCATGCGGATGGTGGAGCAGATACGCCAGGAGGTGTGCTACCCGAAGCTGAACGTCAAGATAGCCTGTTCCCACGGCGGGCTCACGCCGGCCAACGACGGGGCCTCCCACCAGAGCATCGAGGACATGGGCATACTCCGTACCATCCCGAACATGACCGTGGTGATGCCCGCGGACTACTATTCCGCCAAGAAGCTCATCCGCAAGGCCGCCGAGTGGAAGGGCCCCCTCTATCTCCGCTTCACCCGGGACCCCATTCCCTTCATGTACGACGAGAGCGCGGAATTCGAGATCGGCAAGGCGGTGGAATACCGGAAGGGCACCGACGTGACCGTCATCGCCAACGGCGACGTGCTCTCCATCTGCGCCAGGGCCTGCGACGAGCTGGCGGCCCAGGGCATCTCCGCCGCCCTCCTGGACATGCACACCATCAAGCCCGTCGACCGGGATGCGGTCCTCGCCGCCATCGAGCGGAACGGGCGCATCGTGACCGTGGAGGACCATAATATATTTAACGGGCTCGGCTCCGCGGTCTCGGAGATCGTCGCCGAGGAGGGCCGGGGAATCGTGCGGCGAATAGGCGTGCGCGACCGCTTCGGCGAGAGCGCCCCCTACGAGGTCCTGCTCGAGATGAACGGGATCACCAGCGCCGAGATCGCCAAGACGGCGGCGGAGCTCGTGCAAAAGAGGTCGTGAGTCTATGAAATTCGTGGTAATTCCGGATTCCTTCAAGGGGACCATCTCGTCCATCCGGGCGAGCGAGATCATCGCCGAGGCCATAAACCGCCACTGCCCTTCCCCCCGGATCGTCAAGATCCCGGTGGCGGACGGCGGCGAGGGCACCGTGGACTGCTTTCTCGCCGCTTGCGGCGGGCGACGGGTCGCGGTCCGGGTTACCGGCCCCCTGGGGAACCAGGTTGACTCCTTTTACGGCGTTCTGGAAGACGGAACCGCGGTGGTCGAAATGGCCGCCGCCGCGGGTCTCCCCATGGTGGGGGACCGGCCGGACCCTCTGGGCGCCACTACCTACGGCGCGGGGGAGCTGGTCCGCCACGCCATTGCGGGGGGCGCCCGAAAGGTTATCGTGGGGCTCGGCGGGAGCGCCACCACCGACGCGGGCTGCGGGTTCGCCGCGGCCCTGGGGGCGGTTTTCCGGGACCCCTCCGGGGCCCGGTTCGTGCCCACCGGCGGCACCCTTGAGGCGATTCGAAGCCTTGACGTAGCCCCCCTCAAGGAAACCCTGTCGGGGGTGAGCCTGACGGCCATGTGCGACATCGACAATCCCCTTTACGGCCCCCGGGGCGCCGCCTTCGTGTACGCCCCCCAAAAGGGCGCCGCCGATTCCGAGGTCGACCTGCTCGACCGGGGACTCGTTCACGCGGCGAAGGTCTTTCTGCGGGACGCGGGGACCGACGTGTCGGGACTTCCCGGCGGCGGTGCGGCGGGGGGCATGGGCGCGGGCCTTTATGCCCTGTGCGGGGCGGAACTGAAGATGGGCATAGAGACGGTGCTCGATACGGTAGGCTTTACCGAGATCCTCCGCGACGCCGACCTGGTCATCACGGGCGAGGGCAAGATCGATTCCCAGAGTCTCTCGGGGAAGGTGGTCTCGGGCATCGCCCGCCGCTGCGCCGCGGGCTCGGTTCCCCTCATCGCCGTGGTAGGCGACGTGGGGGAGGGCGCCGAGGCGGCCTACGGCCAGGGGGTCACCGCGATCTTCAGCATCAACCGCGTGGCGGTTCCCTTTTCCGAGGCCCGCAAGCGTTCCGAGCGGGACCTTGCGGCGACCATGGACGATTTATTCCGGTTCGCCCGGATTTGGAGGCAGTAAATGGTTCGGCACGTGGTCTGTTTCAAGCTCAAAAACCCGACGGAAAGTCTCCTTCGGGACACCAAGGAAATTCTCCTTTCCATGCGGGGCCGGGTGCCCCAGCTGCGGGACATCGAGGTGGGAATCGACCGGCTCGGGAGCGAACGCTCCTACGACGTGATCCTCGTCGCCACGGTGGATTCCTTCGCGGCGCTGGAGGACTACCAGAACGATCCCTACCACTGCGGCACGGTTAAAAAGCACATGCACGCGGTCAGGGAAGCCTCGGTGGCGGTGGATTACGAGATAGATTAGGAGGCGAACATGGCGCGGGAGGTTTTCGATTTCGCGAGGCTTCATGCCTTTGACTCGACCCTGCGGGACGGGGCACAGGGCGAGGGGATAAGCTTTTCGGTCCAGGATAAGCTCGGCATCGCCCGGGCCCTGGACGAGCTCGGGGTGGACTTCATCGAGGCCGGCAACCCCGGTTCCAACGCGAAGGATCTCGAGTTCTTCCGGGCGGCGAAGGGGCTTCGGCTCAGGAGCGCCAAACTCGTCGCCTTCGGTTCCACCCGAAGAAAAGACACCGCCCCCGGGGACGACGGAAACCTCCGGAGCCTGCTCCTGGCGGAAACCGACTACGTCGCTATTTTCGGCAAGTCCTGGGATTTTCACGTTCGGGAGATCCTCCGGGCCACTTTGGAAGAAAACCTCGCCATGATAAAGGATACCGTGGAGTTCCTCGTTTCCGAGGGCAAGACGGTCATCTACGACGCGGAGCACTTTTTCGACGGATACGCGGAGAACCCCGAGTACGCCATGGCTAGCCTCCGGGCCGCGGCGGAGGGCGGGGCGGCGGTGCTGGTACTTTGCGACACCAACGGCGGCGCCCCCTTGGGTGATTTCGGAAGGCTTACCGCCCTGGTACGGGAGTCCTTCGGCCTCCCCGTGGGGATCCACTGCCATAACGACACGGGCCTCGCGGTGGCGGGTTCCCTCCTCGCGGCGGAAGCCGGGGCGACCCAGGTCCAGGGAACCCTTCTAGGCTTCGGGGAGCGCACGGGTAACGCCAACCTCTCGTCCATCGTCGCGAACCTGGAGCTGAAGCAGGGGCTTCCCTGCCTGCCGGAGGGTCGTATCGCCTCTCTCACGAGGATTTGCCGGACCGTCGCGGAGATCGCGAACATTCCTCTGGACGACGGCATGCCCTTCGTCGGCTACCATGCCTTTGCCCACAAGGCGGGCATGCATATAGACGCGGTGACCAAGAACAGCCGCTCCTGCGAGCATATTCCGCCCGAGTCCGTGGGCAACCAGCGGACCTTCCTCATGAGCGAGGTGGCGGGGCGGACCATGATCCTGGAAAGGCTGCGCCGCTTCGACCCGTCCGTAGGGAAGGATAGCCCTATCGCGGCGAAACTGGTGTCGATCATGAAGGAGCGGGAGCTGGAAGGATACCAGTACGAGGGGGCCGACGCGAGCTTCGACCTTCTGGTGCTGAAAAACCTGGGCCGGTACAGGCCCTTCTTTGAGTTGGGCTACTACAAGATCATCGCCGAGCAGGCGCAGTCTGCCGGACAGTCCCGGGCCTTCGCCCAGATCAAGATCGCCGTGGAAGGGGAGTCCCACGTTACCGCCGCTGAGGGCGACGGTCCGGTGCATGCCCTGGACGGGGCCTTGCGGGAGGCTTTGGGCCGTTTTTACCCCGCGGTTTCGCGGATCCGGCTCACGGATTACAAGGTCAGGGTGCTGGACTCGAGAACCGGTACCGCCGCGAGGGTTCGGGTCCTGATCGAGTCTACCGACGGGGAGGACATTTGGACCACCGTGGGGGTTTCCACGGACCTCATCGAGTCCTCCTGGATAGCCCTGGTGGATTCCTTCGTGCACAAGCTGATCCGGGACCTGGAGCGCAGGCTTTCCCGGGATTAGGGGCGGCCCTCGGCGAAGGCCGCGAGCTCCCAGAGTTCCGGCTCGGGGTTGCGCTCCAGGAGGGGCCCGATACGTTCCATGAGGGTCTTGAACACGCCGGTGCGCATGAAGGCCTCGGCGTCGGTTTTGGACTCCCAGGTGCCGACCGCGAGGGCACTGGGGGCGGCGGTCAGGAGCTGCATCCTGACCATGCCCGGGGCCGCCGACGCTGGCTTCAGCACGGTGTCCTTCCATAGGGCGCAGCCCCTCTCGAACCCTTGTTGGGTAAAGGTATATCTCATTGTTGCAGTGTACATACCCCGATTATACACGCTGCCGTGAAACTGCGCCGTTATTCCTTCGTTTTTTAAAGCAAAATTATTGCATTCAGCTCTCCGGTAGGATATGATGCCCTGGTACAGTGCATGAACTTCAAATCCCGGAGGCCCATTATGACAACCCTTAAGGACGTGGCGGAACTAGCCGGCGTATCCATCAGCACCGTATCCAGGGTTCTGTCGAATACGGGCAAGATCAGCGACGAGACCAAGGAGAGGGTCCTGAACGTAGCCAACGAGCTTATGTTCAAGAAGGGCGCGGTCATGAACAATCTGGAGGGAAGAACCTACTCCATCGGGCTCATACTCCCGGACCGTGGAGAATTCTACCACGACGACCCGGCGACCTCCTTCGAGGTCCGTTCCCTCAGGGATTCCTTCGAGAAAAACGGCCACCGGAGCTACCTGTTTTTTTATCCCGACGACGGGACGGCGGGCAAAAAGCTGCAAACCTGGACTTCCGGCACCCCTCTCGACGCCATCGTGCTCTCGGATCCCCCCAGCGACGGAGCCCTTCTCGACGCGGTGGCTGCCACGGGGCTGCCCTACCTGGTGGTTAACGGACAGGTTCCGGGCCGGGAACACAGCATCGTGGACTTCAGGAACGAGGCGGCCATGGCGGACCTGACCTCCCGCGCGCTCGCCCTGGGGCACCGCAGGTTCCTGGTCCTCACGGGGCCCGAGCATCGGGCGGTCAGCTGCAACCGGCTCCAGGGCGTCCTCAAGGCCGTCGGCTCTTCCGGTTTGGGGGCGGATTCCCTGAGAATCCTTCCTGGGGAGTTCAGCATAGAATCGGGCTATTCCCGGGCGAAAAAGGCGCTTGATTCGGGTCCCGCCGACTTCACCTGCGTTTTGGCCTTCAGCGACTACATTGCCCTGGGGGCGATTCGTGCCCTCCGAGAGGCGGGGTACGCCGTTCCCGGGGATATCTCGGTTACCGGGTTCGATGACATTGAGGTGGCGAAATACGCAGAGCCCCCCCTTACGACGGTACGCCGTTCCGCCGCGGGCTATGCGTCTCTTGTGACGGAGGAGCTCATCCGCTCTATCCGTTATGCCGAGGGCATTGATTCGGTGGCCTTTTGGTTCCGTACGCCCTTCGTTTCCAGGGAAAGTCTGGCTGCCCCTCGAAGGTAAGGATCAGCGTTTCTAGCGGGTAGGAAAATAATTTTATAAAATAGTGCAAAGATATTGCTTGACAGTTTGCATTGCAGGGCCAATACTCTGAGTAGAGATTCTTACGAAGGAGTTTTTGAATGAAAAAGACGCTTGCCTTGCTTGCTTCTTTAGCGGTCGTGGCCTCGGCCTTTGCGGGCGGATCGGGCGAAAAGGGCCCCTCCAAGGCCCCGGCGAAGCTTTCCTTCTTCAGCTGGTATTCCACCGAAACGGATACCTATGAGGATGCCTTCCTGAAAACCGTCGCCGCCAAGGCTCCCGGGGTTTCCGTGGAGATTGAGCCCGTCGTGTGGGACAAGATGCATTCCCTCCTGCAGGCGCGGATCGCCGCCGGAACCATGCCTGACCTCCTCGACTTCAAGGGCCAGGATATTTCCAAGTACGGCTCCGTCGGAAACCTGCTGGACCTGAGCGGATCCGCATGGCTTAAGGAAATTCCCGAAGCGGCCCGGGAAAACCTGAAGATCGGCGGAAAAGACTACGGCGTTCCCTACTCGGCCCTCTTCCAGGGTGTGCTTTTCAACCGCGCGATCTTCGATAAGTACGGCCTCAAGGTCCCGACGACCTACGACGAGCTTATGGCCGTCGCGAAGACCCTCAAGTCCAAGGGCGTCACCCCCTTCGCGACCCACTTCGCCGACAACTGGAACATCGGCAACATCACCATGCAGTTCGCCATGAGCGAGGTCTTCAGCGAGAATCCCTCCTGGGGCAACGACCTTTACGCGGGCAAGGCCTCCTTCGAGAAGAGCGAGGGCTACCGCCGGGTCTTCGAGCACGTGAAGGACCTCTACGACAATACCTGGAGCGATACCTACCGCGTGGACTTCTCCGAGGCCACCAACCGCTTCGCCAAGGGTCAGGCCGCCATGTTCGTGACGGGCACCTGGATCAACCGCAACCTCAAGGAATTCCCCGGCTTCGATTACGGCATATTCCCCTTCCCCGGAAAGAAAGCCGGCGCCAGGCTCATTTTCGAGCCGAACCATACCTGGGCCGTCGCCGCGACCACCGCGAGCCCCGACGCCGCCAAGGAAGTGCTGAAGGCGGTCGTGACCGACAAGGCCCTGGCGAAGGTATTCGTGGACGAGGCGGGCGCCTACAGCCTCCTTCTCGGGGTAACCCCGAGCGAGCCCTATCCCTGCGACAAGGATATCGATTCCTACAAGGGGGGCAACAAGATCGTGGACGTGAGCATCGGCAACAACCAGATCAAGTGGGCCTACCAGGAAGAGTACTCCCGCTACATAACCGAGTGGCTCCTCGGTAAGAAGACCCTCGATCAGGCTCTCTCCGCTGCCACCCTCTATAAGGACAAGATCGCCCAGTAATGGATCGCGGCCCGCCCTCCAGGGCGCGGGCGGGCCGCCCTTCCTTCCCCCCCTCCCGTTCGCAGTATTTTCCCAAGGAGTCTGCCGTGCCAGCAACCCAAAGCCGCCTGGAATACATAAAAAACCGGACTTACCTGTTCCTTGTCCTTCCGGCCCTCGCCCTCTACTTGTTCGGGGTAATCCTCCCGATCGTGATGGGATTCAGGATTTCCCTGACGGACTGGAACGGCTTTACGCCGACGATGAATTTCATCGGCCTCGACAACTACCGCTCCATCTTCTCCGAGGGGCGTCTCCTCAATTCGTTTGCCTTTACCCTGTCCTTCGTCGCCGGCAACACGGTGATACAGAACGCCGCCGCCCTGGGCTTCGCCCTCCTCATAAGCAACGAGATCCGGGGCCGCAATTTCGTCAAGACCGTCATCTTCGTGCCCTGCCTCCTTAGCCCCATCCTCATCGGCTTCCTGTGGGCGAAGCTCCTCGGCACGGTGTATCCCCAGATGCTCGGGGAACGCTTCGCCTTCATCAGCCTGCTTTCGGACCCCAAGACGGTGCTCGCGGGGCTCCTCCTCATCAACAACTGGCAGTGGGTCGGCTACTGGATGCTCATTTACCTGGCTGCCCTTCAGGCGGTTCCCGAGGAGCTTTACGAGAGCGCCCGGATTGAGGGTGCCCGTTTCTGGTATACCCTCCGCCGCATCACCGCCCCATGATCATGCAGGCGATCACCATCTGCGTCGTATCCATCACCATCGGCGGCTTTCAGGTGTACGAGCTCATCATTACCGCCACCGGGGGCGGCCCCGGTTTCGCCTCGGAGTCAATCATCATGTATATCTACAACCTCGCCTTTTCTTCCGAGAAGGCTGCCTTCGCCTCGGCCAATTCCATGGCCTTCGTCCTGTTCCTCGCGGCGGTGTCGATGGTACAGATTGCCATACTGCGCAAGAGGGAGGTGGAATCGTGAATCAATCCCGATACTGGCGGCCCCTGGCGGCCGGCCTGGCCTATCTCTTATTGTTCGCGGTTATCGCCATGTACCTCCTGCCCCTGGCCATGACGATCCTTTATTCCTTCAAGACCAATCAGGAAATGCTCACCGGAAGCGCCCTGTCCCTTCCCGCCCGGATACGGTTCGACAACTTCGCGAGCGCCTTCCGGAAGGTCGATTACCTGAGGTCGGTAAGCAATTCCCTCCTCATCACGGTGTCTACCGTGGCCCTGGCCCTGCTCCTCTCGGGGCTCGCGGGGTACGGCATAACCCGGGGCGAGGGGAAGCGGTTCTCGGTTCTCTATCTTTTCTTTATCCTCGGGCTCTTGATCCCGTACCAGGCGATCTTCGTGCCGACCTACCTCATCGGTTCCCGGTACGGCATGATCAACTCCCGGATCGGGGTGGTGCTCTTTTCGGTGGCGGGACAGCTCCCCTTTTGCGTCTTCTTCATGGCGGGGTTCGTCAAGACCATCCCCCGGGAGATCGAGCAGGCGGCGGTGATCGACGGCTGCGGAATGTTTAGGACCTTCGCCCTCATCGTCCTCCCGCTCCTGAAGCCCGCCCTGGTGGCCCTGTCGGTGATGCGCTCCCTGTCGGTATGGAACGATTACCTTCTGCCCAAGCTCTTTCTGCAGAAGAAAAGCCTTCAGACCCTGACGGTGGCCATCGCGAACATGTTCGGGCAGTACCGCTACAACCTCAACGTGGCCTTCTCGGCCATCATCATCTCGGCCATACCAATCCTGGTTTTCTATCTCGTCAACCAGCGGAACATCGAAAAAGGCATCGTCTCGGGCGCGGTGAAAGGATAAGCCATGGAAACTATTGCATGCGGCGTTTGCGCCGTGGAAGTCAGCCCCGCGCTCTGCGCGATCCGTGCCCCCAACGGGGAGCTCGCGGCGTCCTTTCCCCCGGACGTGCGGGTATCGTCCCTCGAGTCGGAGGCCGACGAGGGGCGTCTCCTGTCGGTGAACCGATCGAGCCAAGGCGACCTGGCGGTCTGGACCTTCGACTACGAAAGCCCCCTTTGGGACCTCAAGAGGGTTACCCTTGAAGTGGGCCCCGCTTCGGCCGGGCTCTATGCCCTGGGGGCCCGCGGAGGGGCGTGGACCCGCGTGTTTCCCGGGTGAGGTATTGCCCCCTGGCGCGCCTTGGGGGAAACCGGCTTTTCGCCCCCCGCTTCGACTGGTCCCGGGGTCTCGTGCACGTGGACCCCGCCTCGGCGGACAGCCTCTCCTGCCAGCAATGGTTCAGCCCGCCTCCCTTCTTTTACGGGATCGGGGCTGACCGTACCTGGTTCGGCGCGGGCATAGAGGCCCCGCCGGGACAGTGGAATTTCATGA
>QKDA01000116.1 GCA_003246765.1 Spirochaetales bacterium
ACTCCCAGGGAATCCGGGCCGCCTTCCGCGACGCCTGGGACGTGGGCTTCCTTTCGGATTCTACCTATACCTCGGCGGATCTCCTGCCCTCCACCTGGGAAAATATCCGGACCATCCTCGGGCCCTACCGGGAGGGCAAGGCCGGCGACGGCATGCCCATTCCCGTAGTCACCGGCTTCATCGCCAAGGACGAGAAGGGCTTCATCACCACCCTCGGCCGCGGGGGCAGCGACCTGACCGCCACCATGCTCGGGGCGGCTCTCCGGGCGGATGAGGTTCAAACCTGGAAGGACGTGGACGGCATTCTCACCACGGACCCCAGGGTCGTCAAGGAGGCAAGGACCGTTCCGGTGGCGACCTACGACGAGGTGGCGGAACTGGCCTATTTCGGTTCCCAGGTTCTCCATCCCCGGTCCATGCAGCCCTGCCTGCAGACGGGAACCCCGGTCCGGGTCAAGAACTCCTACAACATCGCCGCCCCGGGCTCCCTCATCGTTACCAGGCACGAAAAAACCCCTTCCCCGGTGCGGGCCATTACCTCGAAGAAGAACGTCATCCTCGTGGATATCGTCTCCACCAGGATGCTGGGTCAGCACGGCTTTCTCGCGAAGGTCTTCGAGTCCTTTGCCGCCCACGGCATCAGCGTCGACGTGGTAGCCACCTCGGAGGTTTCCATCTCCCTGACGGTGGACACCGAGCGGGCCCATTTGGCCGCCCTCAAGCATGAGCTTGAAAAGTACGCCAGCGTGGACATCCGCAAGGACAAGGCCATCGTCACCATCATCTGCGACGTCCGCCGGTCCAGCACCATCCTGGCGGCGACCTTCGAGGCCCTGGCCCGGGAGGACATAAACGTCCAGATGATAAGCCAGGGGGCGTCCAAGGTTAACATTTCCATGATCTGCGAGTCCGAGGAAACCTCCCGGGTCGTGAAGGTCCTTCATGACCGTTACTTCGGGGCCCAGGGCCTGTGCGCGGAGGCTGCCGAATGAACATAGCGATGGTCGGTTTCGGGAAGATGGGTCACATGATCGCCCAGGCCGCCGAGCTTCGGGGCCACAAGATCGTGTGCTCCGTGGATCCCTTCGCCCGGGACGCGAGCCTGGTTACCGGGGACGCGGCGTCCATGGCGGAAGGAGTCAAAAACTCGGGGGCCGAAGGGGTAATAGAGTTTTCTCACCCCGCCTCGGTATTCTCGAACATCCAGGCCCTCATCCCCCTGGGGCTCCCCCTGGTGGTGGGTACCACGGGCTGGCATGACCGAATCGACGAGGTGAGCGCCGCGGTGGAACGGGGCGGCGGATCCTTATTGTATTCCTCGAATTTTTCCATAGGGGTAAATCTCTTTTACCGGATCGTATCCGAGGCGTCCCGGCTTATGGCGGAGTTTGAGCAGTACGACGTGGCCCTGTTCGAGTCCCATCACAACCAAAAGGCCGACAGTCCCTCGGGAACCGCCCTGGAACTCGCGAAAAGGGTAATGGATGGCGTGCCCCGCAAGACACGGCTCGTGACCGACGCCTTCGTGCGGAAGCCCGAGGCCGACGAGCTCCATCTTTCAAGCGTTCGGGTCGGCTCCGTCCCAGGTACCCATACGGTGTGGTTCGACTCCGCGGCGGATACCATAGAGCTTACCCATACCGCCAGGAACAGGGAAGGCTTTGCCCTGGGCGCAGTGCGCGCCCTGGAGTGGCTCCAGGGCCCGGATCAGTCAGGGGCTACCAAAAAGGGCATTTTCACCATGAAAGACGTTTTCAACGATATCTAGTCTTTGCTTCAGCGGGTTCCGGGATCGCCGAATTCCACGGTGTATTCCCGGATCCGTGCCTGGGCGCCGAAAACGGCGTCTCCCCCAAGATACAGCACCGAAATCCTGTTCCCGTTCACCAGATACACCGAACGGTCGGCGGAACGCCACGCGGGGAGGCCGAAGGCCCCTTCCCACTCCTGCCGGGTGTCGCCGGTACGCAATTCCCCTCCCGGAGAAACCGGGGAACGGGGGCCTACGGTTACGGAAAGCACCTTACCCGCGGCGCCGGCGGTTCCGGGTCTCACCGTAACCGAGGCGGCCAAGCCGGGATAATACCAGGTCTCCGTAACCAGGTTGTAGACGATCTCCGCTGGATGCCCCCACTTGTCCAGGAGGGCGTCGGTGTCGTCCCCGTTGGTCAGGTTCCTCACCGAAATGGGTTTGACTTCAGTTCCGGCAGAAAGCTCGGCAATGTCCGCGCGTTCCGCCGCCGCGCTTTTCCCGTCCTTGAGGGCGCAGAGTACCGTATTGAGCAGGAGGAGCCGGGAGTCGCCGGGAAAGCCCCAGGGAACCTGTCCGGAAATAGGGTCCGCCGGCGAGACCGCGAGCTTTCTCAGTCCCTCAAGAATGAAAACGCACCTGACGGGATCGGAACCGGACAATGCCAGCACCGAGGCACCGTTGGCCCGGGCGGTTAGCGATGACTGGCCCCTTTCGGAAGCCGCGGCCGCCTCGGCGAGGCGGGAGGCTTGGGCTGCGGCGGTTGCCTCCCGGGAATAGACCTGGAGCATGGCGTCGGCGGCGTCCAGGAGGGAATCCGAATACAGCCCCCGAAGGGCCGCGTAGCCCGAGCGGGCGGATGCCCAGTCCGCGGAGGCGGTAACCGGCATCGCCGGAGCCGGGGTCCCCGCGAGCCTGGTGAGCAGGCCCTTGAACCGGTCGAACTCGCCTCCCGCCCCCTGCGCAAAGGGAAGAAATGTCGCTACCGAGAGGGAAGCGGGGTCCTGAGACGCGAGCCATGAAAGATGAGCCACGAAGGTCTTGAGCCTGAGAACCCACGGGGAGCCCGGAAACCTGGCTTCCAGGCGGGCCAATGAAAACCTCGCTTCGTCCAAGGCCGCCGCGGAGGCGAGACTCGAGAAGATCCCCCTCAGCTCGCCCCGGTCCCGCTGGTTTTCCGCCGAGGAGGATGCCAGGGCCTCGATGCGCCAACGGGGGGACGGAAGGGCGGTAAGATAGGCCCTTTTATCCTCGCTGCCGTCCCGGAAGTCCTCGTCCAGGGACGCGAGCCATTCCCCGTACAGGCTGCCGTCGTAGCCCGCCGCCTCGAGGAGCAGGGTCGCCATCCGGTCTATCGCGGCGGTTTCATCCTCATTCGGGGCGGTCAGGGCTTCCCACGAAGAGATATCTCCCCCCGCGGTGATGGAAAGGAGGCGTGAAGCCGCCCCAAAGGGCTGGTCCAGGGCAAACCGCGCGGCCTCAAAGGCGATAAAGGGTGCTACCAGCCTCTCCCGCAGATCGTCCAGGTTCCTGCCGCGGGAAGGGGAAGAGGCGACCAGGGCGAGCATTTCCTCGTCGATCCCGTCGAGAAGGGCGGAACTCATCCTCAGGGTAAGGCCCGGGAAGAGGTCGCATCGGACCTCCCCGTCGCTTACGACCAGAATCCGGAGGGTTCCCCGGTACAGCTCTGTCTTCCGGAACAGAAGAAAGGCGCTCGACTCCAGGACCGCGGCCCAGTCTCCCAAATCACGGCTCTCTATGGCCGTTGGTCCCCCGGAAAGCTCCCTGGCGGCTGCGTCCCGCAACCGGAAGCGTATCTCCGAATCGGGGACGGCTGAGGCGGGATTGTCCGCGTAGAGACCTGAGACGGCGAACATGCCAAGGAGGAAAATGGCCGCAAGTTTTGGGGTCCTGTTCATGAGCTAAACAATACCATACCGGTAGCTCAATGGCAACGAAAGGGGTATACTCCCTTCCCATGGACAGAGTGTTTCTCAAGAACCGTGAGGAGGACCGAATACTCCTCGGTCATCCCTGGGTATTCGATAACGAGATTGAAAGGTATCAGGGGCCCTGCGAATCGGGTTCCACCGTGGAGGTACTGACCAAATCCGGGCATTTCCTCGGTAAGGGCGTGCTTAACCGCGCGTCGAAGATCACCGTAAGGCTTTTCACCCGGGAT
Organism: Spirochaetales bacterium; assembly: GCA_003246765.1. Classification (GTDB taxonomy): domain Bacteria; phylum Spirochaetota; class Spirochaetia; order Treponematales; family Treponemataceae; genus Teretinema. The sequence continues at coordinate 3,933 of QKDA01000116.1, forward strand.
CGGGAAGAAGAGGTAGACCGGGACTTTTTCCTTAGGCGCTTTCGCTCTGCGTTGGATTCGAGGAAGTCCTTCTACCAAGACCGGGACTCCTACAGGCTGGTGTTCGCCGAGTCGGATCTCGTTCCCGGACTCATAGTGGACCGCTTTGCGTCGACCGACGGAAAGGTGTACCTTTCGGCCCAGTTTCTGACCCTCGGGGTGGACCGCTGGCGGGATGAGATTGCCTCCGCCCTCGCAGAGACAACCGGGGCGGCCGGCATCTTTGAGCGAAGCGACGTCCCGGTACGCCGCCTGGAGGGGCTCGAGGAGCGAAAGGGCTTCCTGACAGGGGACTTCGATCCGCGGATCGTTATTCTCGAAAACGGTGTGGAACTTGAGGTAGACCTCGAAAAGGGACAGAAGACGGGCTATTTCCTTGACCAAAAGGACAACCGCCAGAGAGTGGCTTCCGTCTGTTCGGGAATAGCCGGGGAGAACGGGGGCCGCTGCCGGGTTCTCGACACCTTCACCCATACCGGCGCCTTCGGCCTCAACGCCTGGAAGGGCGGGGCCTCCGAGATTGAGTCGGTGGACGTTTCAGAGGAAGCGGTCGCCACGGTGAAGGCCAATGCGCTTAGAAACGGCGCCGACCGCGTTCGGGCGGTGCAGGCGGACGTTTTCGACCTCCTGAAGGACTACGAAAAACAGGGAAGAAAATTCGACCTGATCGTGCTCGATCCCCCCGCCTTTACCAAGAGCGCGAAGATGATCGAGAAGGCCTACGGGGGATACAAGGAAATCAACCTCAGGGCCCTGAGGCTTCTCGAAAGGGGAGGGTACCTCGTTACCTGTTCCTGCTCGCACTTCTTCGGCGCCGACAGGTTTTATTCCATGCTCCAAAACGCCGCCCGGGACTCGCGGAAAACCCTGCAGATCCTCGAGAAGCGGGGCCCCGGTCCGGACCACCCCTCCCTGTCGGGCTACCCCGAATCGGATTACCTTAAGTGCGCGGTGTGCCGCTCGTGGTAAGCGGGAGCGGTTTCGATTCCATCGTGATCCTCGGGCCTACCGCGGCGGGCAAAACCTCCCTGGCCGTATCGGTTGCCCGGGAAACGGGGGGCGAGATCCTGTCCGTAGACTCCAGACAGGTATACCGCGGCCTGGATATCGGCTCCGGGAAGGATCTCCGGGAGTACGGCAATGTCCCCTATCACCTCATTGACGTAACGGATCTATCGTCGGAATACAGCCTTTTTGACTTTCAGCGGGATTTTCGCGAAGCCCTGGAGAACCTGCGCTCCCGGCGGGTTCTTCCCGTGGCGGTGGGGGGCACCGGGCTCTATCTTGACGCGGCGATCCGGGACTACGACCTTCAGGAGGTTCCCCCGAATCCGGCCCTTCGGTCGGAGCTGGAGGGGCTTTCCCTGGATGAACTGGCGGTACGGCTCCTTTCCTTAAAGGCCTCGGTGCATAACCGGACCGATCTAGTCGATCGGGAACGGCTTTTACGGGCTATCGAGATCGCGGAATACAGGAATGACTCAAGCGGCAACCCCGCCAGACCCGGACTGCCGGGAAAGAACAAGACCCTACGTCCCCTGGTTCTCGGGGTTCGATTCGAACGTCCCGAATTGCGGGAACGGATACGCTCTCGGCTGGAGGAGCGCATTCGCGAAGGGCTTGTGGACGAGGTACGGGAGCTCCACGAGAAGGGGGCGAGTTGGGAACGGCTGGAGCGGCTCGGCCTCGAGTACCGCTTTACCGCCCGCTATCTCCAAGGGGATTGGCAAACCGAGCGGGAATGGTTCGACGTCCTGTTCAGGGAGATTTGCCGCTTCGCGAAGCGCCAGGAAACCTGGTTTCGGGGCATGGAAAGGAAGGGCGTCTCGATTGAGTGGATCGACCGGGGCGACCGTGAACGGGCCCTCGAGCTGGTGGGCCGCTTTTTTCCCCTGAAGGGAAAGCCCTAGCGGGACCGCAAAAAAAAACCGCCCCTTGAGGGCGGTGACGCGATGCCGCGACGCGGTCTAGGCGGTGGCGAAGGCGCTGGCCGCCTCCATCTCGCAGATATAGCCGGTACGCAGGCAGCTTTCAAAGAGCATGCGGCTCATGTATTCATCGATAATCTTTACGTAACCGTCCAGGTCCCGGTAGATACGGACCATGAATCCTTCCTCGGTTTCATTGATCACTGACAGGTAGTCCCCGGAGCCCGGATTGCTCCTGATATAGTAGTTTTTCATAAAACCTCCAGATAGGTTTATTTTCGGGTTATCCGGAATAACCTTTAGGACTTGTGCTTAATGGGGAAAAAATTGCCCGCCCTATCCCGCGGCGATGTATACTCAAGCTATGCTCACGGACGCCCACGTTCATCTCTACGATTGTTTTTTGCGAACCGGCAAGATCCCCGATCTGGGGGGGATAGGGGCGGTATGCGCCAGCGCCCACGGGGAAGGGGAATTTTCCTGGCAGGAGAGCCTTGCGCGGCGGAGCCCTTGCAGGATCCTGCTCTCCTTCGGGGTACATCCCCAGGAACCCCTCCCTGAGGGCTTGGCCGTTCTCGACTCCCTGGCCGCCGCGGGGAGAATCCATGCCGTCGGCGAAGCCGGCTTTGACGCCTGGAACGATTCCTTCCGATCGACTCTGAAGGCCGCTCCGGTACGGCCTTCCCCTGGTGGTGCACTGCAGGAAGGCCCTCGACCTCATCTTCGCGGACTCCCGCCGTCTTGCCCGGCTCCCGTCCGTGGTTTTTCACGGCTGGCCCGGCTCCCCGGTGGAGGCGGAATCCCTTTTGAAGCGGGGGGTTAACGCCTGGTTTTCGGCGGGAAAGGGCTTGCTGCGGGGAGACAAGTCCCTGTCGCGAACCGTAACCGCCTTGGGACCCTCCCGGGTAGTGGCGGAAACCGACGCCCCCTGGATGACCCTGCGGGGTGAGGCGTATTCGCTTCCCTCGGACATTCGGCTCGTGCATGCCGAACTCGCCTCCCTGTGGGGAATTCCCGCGGAGGAGGCGGAGGCCGCGGCGGAAGCCAATTTTTTCAGGGCTTACGGCGTTTCGCCCTGAGTCGCGGCCGCGTTCCTGTAGAGATCCTGTCCCAGGTCGTTGGTCACCAGAAAGAGGGGAAGGTCCCGCACCTCGATGAGCCTGACCGCCTCCATTCCCAAATCCTCGTAATCCTCGACCCGGGAGGAAAGGACGTGGCGGCTCGCGAGGAGGGCCGCCGCGCCGCCCATGGTGCCGAGGTAGAAACCCCCGTAACGCTTGCAGGCATCGATCCAGGTATCACCCCGGTTTCCCTTGGCGACGGTGACCAGGGCGGCCCCCCGGCTCATGAGGAAATCCGCGTAATCGTCCATCCTTCCCGCCGTGGTGGGGCCCAGGCTTCCCGTGGGTTTTCCCTCGGGGGTCTTCGCCGGTCCCGCGTAGAGTATGGGATACCGGCTCACGTAATCGGGCAGGGCGCCTCCGGACTCGACCAGGGCCTTCCAGCGGGCATGAGCGGCGTCCCGGGCGACGAGCAGGCTCCCCGAAACCAGTACCGGCGTGCCGGGCTTCAATCCCTTCAAGCCGGAACGCAGGGCCTCCACGCCCCGGTCAAGATCCATTCTCAGCGCGCCCGCGGGGGCGCTGTACAGGGCCGCAGCCCGGCGTACCTCCTCCAGGTCCCGCGGGTCGGCGGTAGCCTCGAGGAAGACGCCCCGGGAATCTATGCGGCCGAAGAGGTTGCGGTGGGCCGCGCAGGATACCCCGATGGATAGGGGACAGCTGGCCCCGTGCCTGGGGAGCCTGAGCACCACCGAGTCCACCGCCAGGGCCCGGCCACCGAATTGGGCCCCGAGGCCGGTCTTTTCCGCAATGGAGAGAACCCGTTCCTCCCACTGGGGCGAACGCAAGGGGGCGACACCCATTACCCGGTGATCCGCCTCGCCGTGGGGGAAATCGTAAAGTCCCGCGGTTGCGAGCTTGAGGGCGAGAAGGTTTTGCTCCGGGCTGATTCCGCCGACCACAACCGCGATTGTATAGGGGGGGCACGCGGCGGTTCCCAGGGCCGCGATTTCCCGCTCCAGGAAGGCGGTAAAGGCCTTTTCGTTGAGCATGCCCTTGGTAACCTGGAAGAATTTGGTCTTGTTCGAGGAACCCCCTCCCTTGGCGCAAAAAAGAAAGCGGTAGGCCGCTTCCGCTCCCGGGGGCGGGTAGGTCCCCTCAATGAGCACCTGGGCGGGCATGTTGTTACCGGGGTCCCTTTCCTCGAAGAGGCTTGAGGGAATCGTGGTCGAATAACGGAGGTTTTGTCCAAGATAGGCGGCCAGAGCGCCCTCCGCGAGCAGCTGCCGGTCATCGCCCTCAACCAGGACCCGGGAGTCCCTCCACCCAAAGACCTGGGCGGTGCCCGTGTCCTGGCAGTGGGGGAACACGCAATCGGATGCGATTATCGCGTTTTCCAGGAGCGCCGACGCAACCATTCGGTCGTTGGGGCTGTTCTTATCGTCGAGGGCCACCTTCGACAGGTGCCTTAAGTGGTCCTCCGAGAAGGTAAAGGCCATGCGGGTAAAGGCTGCTTCCGCAAGGGTTTTCAGGGCTTCGGGGGGAACCCGAAGAAATCCCGATTCCGTGCGGGGTTTGGCTTCAGGGCGTATATCTATCGGGATGAGTTCCATATGCGGCGAGTATAGTACCATCGTTTTTTTTTTGCTATACTCCTTTTCGTCCATGATTCAAGGGGGTTTTCATGTTTGCCACTCTCGCTGTGTGCGCCGCGAGCGCAGCCCTGTATACCGCCTCGTGCTTCGTTCCCCCCGGGGACGTCTCCTTTTGGGGGTTCCCCCTCGCGTTTCTGTACACGGCAGCGGCCTTTTTCCAGGGTTTCCGACTCCTCTCGAAAAAGGATCGGGGCAGCCTCGGCGTATTCCGGAAGCTCATGGAATACCTTCCCTTCGCGCTTCTCTTTTCGTTCGTTCTTAGACGCTCCGGCGCGGGGGACGGCTCCTTTCTCCTGGACCTTGCCTCGGTGATTCTCTGGCTCGGCGCCTCGGTCTCTTCGGTTCTCCTGTTGCGGGGGGTATCGGACAAACGGGTTAACCGCTGGATACCGGATATGGCCGCGGCTCCCTCTTCCAAAAGGGGGTTAGCCGCCCAGGGCCTCGAATGGATCGATGCCCTCGTGCAAGCCGCGTGCCTGGTGCTGCTCATCAACCTCTTTCTCTTTCAGCTTTACGCCATTCCCTCGGAATCGATGGTTCCGGAATTCATGATTGGCGACCGGGTCGTGGTCATTAAAACCCCCAGCGGTCCCAAGTTCCCCCTTTCCGAGGTGGGGATTCCCCGCATGCGTTCCTACAGCCGGGGCGACATCGTTATCTTCAGCAATCCCCATTACAACGACACCAAGGCCGCCAGGGTGCGGTCCTTCGCCTCCCAGCTGGTTTATATGCTCACCTTCACCGCGGTAAACATCAACGTGGACGAGTTCGGGGAGATCAAGGCGGATCCCCTGGTCAAGCGGGTTACCGCCGTACCCGGCGAGAAGATCATGCTCGTGGACGGCATTCTGTACCGACGGCGGGCGGGGGATTCGCGCTTTACCGAAGTGGCCGAGGACGCCCGCTGGGCGACCTGGAACCTGGCGGGGCTTCCGATGTCCCAAAAGGCCCTGGTCCAGCGGGTGGTGCTCACGGAAGAGCAATTCCGCGAGCTGGAGTCGGTGGAGTCCATCCGGGCTAATCTCGACCTGGAATCGGTCAAGAGGGAATGCCGGAATCTGGCCACCCGTTTCGCCAACCTTAAGGGTAACCGGGATACGGTCTCAAGGGTGCCGGATCTCCTTAGCCGGGCCAACCGGGAGATCGTGGCCCTCTACCAGTCCAACGGCGAGTTTACCCGTACCCTGCTGACTACCAACGGCGGGGCCCTCTGGTTTTCTTCCTTCATGACCGATTGGATCGCGGACACCGGGCGGGACAACCTCTTTGACGAGCGCTCGAGAAATATAAACCTCCTGCTCAAGCTCGATTTCGGGCGCCTGGTGGTGCGTAACGCGGAATTGATATCGGGCAACGCCACCGCGGAGGAATTCGCCGCGGACAGGGAGAGAATTACCCTCCTGGCCGACGCCGACCGCTATCGGGTGTACATGTTGGAACACGACCAGCGCAATATGGGGGAATTTCCCGAAGGGGAGGGCAACTACATTCCGGCGGATAACTACTTCATGATGGGGGATAACCGTTTCAACTCCCTCGATATGCGGCACTCCCTGACGGTTCATCTCGAGGAGATCGACCGGGAAGATCCCTGGTCTTTCCTCTACCGGTCGAATCTGGATCCGCAGTACGTTCCCGTAGATCGAATCCTGGGCACCGCGACCTTCCGTTTCTGGCCCCTTTCCAGGGCGGGCATTCCCGAGTAGCCGGAAGATAAAAAAAAACCCCTCAAAGGCTCTGCCTTCAAGGGGGCTCGTTCCGGTAAACCCTCATGGGGCCGCCCGGATATCTTTGTGCGTAAACTAACGCAATTCCGCAGGGCCGAGGATTTCCTGCCTGGCCGCCTGGAGTTCGTCTTCTGCCGGGGCCCAGGGTTCGGCTAAAGCCCCGCCTCCCGCGATCATGGACAGTATATCCGGACCGCTTCCCAATAAAAGGGTCCGCTCTTGGGGTTCAAAGCGGGTAATTCTCAATCGGTCCTTCACCGGCGCTACGGCGATACGGTCCCGATAGCGGTAAATCGAAAGCTGCTCATCGGCGCTTGCGGCACCGCCTGCGCCTGATCCCTCCGAGGAAGGCAGCCACAGGTAAAAGGACGCTTCGAAAAGGGTTTCATCCCGGGTTTCCGATAGTTCGGACACCTCAAGCCCCGTCATTCCGAATACCGTTCGTCCCCGGGTTTCCCCAAGGGTAAACAGATGGGCCGGTGAAAGAATCCCCCCGTTATGCTCATAGGACTCCCTCACCTTAGCGGTCACGTAGAGGGTCGTCAAAAAGTCGTGATAGTCTGTCTTTACTCCCTTTGCCAGGCAGGCGTCGGGCCATTCCTGGTCCAGGACCGCTATACCGGAGTAAAAACGCTGCGCCACCTCCGGGGCGGTTAACCCCTCGGTGGTGGGCTTTCGCGCGTTGTCGCTGGCCATGGTGAGACCGACTGCGGCCACAACCGCCGCAGCGAGGGCCGATGCCGCCAGGGAACCGCGATGGCGCCGGAAGAAGGCCTCCCATCGACGCTGCCTGTCCAACTTCTTGAGGCAGGCCTCCCTCTCTCGGATAAACTGCGGGCTTTGCGCCCTCTCGATGCGTACCGGGTCCCTGAGCTCCGGCAGAGCCGGGCCGAGGGCAAGCAAGCGGTCCAGGGAAAGGGCGCCGGCCGTATGGGAGGGCTCGAGACAGGCGTCCACGGCCCTGCAGAGGGCCTCCGAGAAGGTTGGCGCCGCGTAGCAGGCAGGTTCCCTTCGGCCCTTTCTCATCTCCAGGGCCAGGGATTCCGAAGGGGGGCGTTCCTCCTTTCGGTCCGCCGGAGCGGGTTCCGCGACCCTGTAAGGGGCCGTTCCCGAGAGCGTCCGGTACGCCAGGGTTCCCGCAAGAAAGGAGAGAGCCCCGGCGGTACCGGCCGCCTCGGGATCCGGGTGAACCCACGCGAGCCGGTCATCAAGGTCGGCCTGGGCTCCCCGGGAACCGAGACAGCGGCGGAAGAGGGTAGGGGGCAATACGAAAAGGCTACCGTCCTCCGCCGCTAAAACCGACAGGGGGCCGGAGCGGCCGGCCGCCTCCGCGAGCAGGGCCTCCCTTCCTCCCTTTCCGGCTAGGCCGGCGAGAACGGTCAGTACCCTGTGAAGGACGCCCCATGCCTCTTCCTGGGGAGCCTCCCGGATAGTGTCCAGAAGGCTCTTTCCCGGAAAGAAGGGGAAGAAAACCTGCATGGTTCCCCCCTCTTCCTCGTTTTCCGCGAAGGTTCCCGAGGGAAGCACCTCGAATACGGCTCCCTGGGGGTCTATTCTGTATCCCCCCTCAGCCAGGAGCTTGGGCAGGCCCGACTGGGCAAAGGCGCGGGACCCCATGGACGTATCAAGGGTCAGAACCTGCTCTCCGTTATGCTCTTTCCTTCCGAGAAGTCCCATTGATTACCGTCCGTTGGGGGAATAAAGATACTTGAAGAACTCCATGTCCGTGGAAAGAACCTTATCAAAGTTTCCCACCGTGCTCTTGTAGGACTCGATGCTTTTCCAGAAAGCGTAGAATTCAGGGTCCCGGGAATAGGAATCGGCGTAGATCTTGGTCGCCACCGCGTCGGCCTCACCCTTGATCGTCTCGGCCCGGTTGTAGGCGTTGGAAAGGAGGCTCTTTTTCTCGTTTTCGAGCTTTCCCATCCATTCGGCCTTCTTTCCCTCTCCCGTGGACCGGAAGGTTTGGGCGATCTGGTTGCGTTCCTTAATCATGCGGTTGTAGACGCTTTCCGTGAGTTCGTCGGAGTACTTGATCTGCCGGGGAACGATGTCCATGAGCTCGATTCCGAAGGCGGGGACCTTTTCCCGGGCGATGGCGGCAATCTCGTTGCTCAGTTCCTGACGGCCCCGGGAAATGCTCTCGTAGACGATCTTGTCCCCTGAAAGCTGGCTGATCTGCACCTCTTCCGCGTCCGCACCGAGGGCGAAATTCTCGCTGTGCTGAAGCTCGTTGATCAGGTTCGAGTTTCGCACGACCTCGTTAAGGCTCGAGGAGGTTATGACCGTGCGAACCGCGGAATCCACGATGTCGCTGAGCCTGGAATAGGCTGAGTCGATGGAGGTTACGGACTCGTAGAATTTCACCGGGTCCTGAATGCGCCAGCGGCTGGTGGTATCCACGATAATGAACTGGTTTTCCTTCGTGGGTATCCGCTGGGAGTCCCCGTCCAGGGACATGATTTTCTTCGGGTAGGTTATAACCGAGTCGATGAAGGGCATCTTCGCGTGGAGACCCGCGTCCCTCGCGGAAGCGACGATCTCGCCGAAACGGATGACGATGGCCTGCTCCCCCTCGGAAACCACGTAGAGGGGATTGAGTATGAGGGCCGCGGCTATAAGGACCCCCAGGCCCGTAAGGACCTTCATGGATGATTTTTTCATTGGGCGCCTCCCTTGGTGAGATTCGACAGGGGCAGGAAGTTGTCGAGATTCTTGTCGATCAGGGTCGTACCCTTCTCGTTGTTGAAAAGGTTCTCGATGGTCTCGAGGTACAGCCGCTTGCGGGTGACCTCGGGAGCCTTGCGGTATTCCGCGTAAACCGAATTAAATCGGGCCACGTCTCCGTTGGCGCGGTTGACCCGCTCCGTGGCGTAACCCTGGGCCTCGAGCACCGTCTTTTCGGCTTCACCCGCCGCCTTGGGAATCTCGGCGTTGTACGCCTCCTTACCCTCGTTGATGAGGCGGTTCATGTCCTGGATAGCCTTGTTTACGTCCTCGAAGGCGGACTGAACCCCTTCGGGGGGCACGATATTCTGGAGCTGTACCGTGGTGACCGTAACGCCGAGGCCGAATTCGTTGAGCTTCTCGTTGGTCATGCGCAGGGCCTCCGCCTCGATGGCGGTCCGTTCCGCGCCCATCACGTCCAGGATCGCCCTGTCCCCCACGAGGGTGTTGATCACGGACTGGGAAATGTCCCGGATCGTTGAGGTGCGCACGGACTCATGAACGTTGAAGAGCCATGCCTTGGGATCGTTGATGCGGTACTGGATTATCCATTCCACGTTCACGATGTTGAGATCCCCCGTGAGCATGGTGGATTCCCGGGTGAGGTTGTTCTGGTAGGTGTTTTGGACCCCTCCGCGAACCGTTCGAAAGCCGAACTGCTCGGTTTGAATGGCCTTGGTGGGCACGTTGTAGGAGCGGTCGATGCCGAAGGGGAGCTTGAAGTGGGCTCCCGGTCCCACCGTGGAAAGATACTTGCCGAATCGGGTAATCACCGCGTCTTCCGTGGGATTAACGATAAATACGCTCGTTCCTGCCAGTATCAGGGCCATAAGCGCCGCAACGATCGGGATAATCACTCCCGGCCTGGCCCATTTCGGAGCCTGGAAGGGCGTTCCGCTGGTATGTTCCATGTTTTCCCCCTTAGGTATAGATATAAATGTACCGAATAAACCCGCGGAGGGCAAGGAATTCCCATTTAACCGTTAACAGCCCCTATCGGCTTGAATTTTTAACGCGCCGCCGTTATACTGCACTAATGATATTCCCACTCGAACAGCTTGTAGAATTTAAAGGCAACGTATACGAGATTACCTGCGCGTCCATACGCCGCGCCTTCCAGCTTTCCATGGTCCGGGACCCCGCCATTGAGGAAAACGACGGCAAGGTAGTCTCCCTCGCCGCCCGGCAGGTCTTTACCAAGACCGTTGAATACCAGATAGAAAAGTCCTGAACCCTTCTCACCGCCGCGAACCTCCGATTCCGGCGGTGGTACTGTTCGGCGCCACCGCGTCGGGCAAGACCTCGCTGGCGGGGGGGCTTTTTTCTTCCGATCCCGACATTCCTCTCCCGCCGGGAACCAGGGGCCTCTTTAGGGGCCGCTCGGAGATCGTTTCCGCCGATTCGATGCAGGTTTACCGGGGCCTCGACATAGGCACCGCCAAGCCGGACTCCCGCTTCCTTTCCTTTCTACCCCACCACCTAATCGATATAGCCGACCCCCTCGACCAATTCGGGGCGGGGACTTTCGTAAGCCTCGCCGATGAAGCCTGCGCCGATATTTATCAAAGGGGTAAAATTCCGGTACTCCTGGGGGGAACCGCGTTTTACCTGAAGAACTTCATCTACGGCCTTCCGGAAACCCCCGCGGCGGATCGGCGGGTCAGATCGGCCTTGCAGGAAGAACTGAAGAGCAGGGGCTTGCCGGCCCTCGTGGAGGAACTTCGCCGCTGCGACGGCGAGAGCGCCCGCCGCATCCATGAACACGACGAATACCGCATCCTTCGCGCCCTGGAGGTCTACCGCGCTACAGGAAGGCCCCTTTCATCCTATGCCCTTCCCTCGGTCCCCCGGGAGAAGTACCGATTCCTTTTAATAGCCCTCCTCAGGGATCGGGAAGAACTCTACCGCCGCATTGAGGAGAGGGTCGACCAGATGTTCGCGGCGGGGCTTGCCGAGGAGTTTCGATCCCTCGCGGACTCGGGGCTCACTGCGGATGCCCCGGGTCTCCAGGCCATAGGCTACCGGGAGTTCTTCCTTACCGACCCTCCCGGCGCTGACCTGGAGCTTATCAGGCAGCGAATCGTCCAGGACACGAAACTCTACGCAAAGCGGCAGGAGGTATTCTTCAAGGCCCTGAACGGGGTCGCGTTAATTCCCGCGGAGGACGCCGCTTCCGTAGAGTCCGCCATGGAGCGTTTCCTTGCTACTTGACTCTATCGAGATTTTTCCCCATAATTAGAGGACTTGATTTTATAAGGAGTGCCGACGTGCCCTGCGGAAAGAAACGAAAACGCCAGAAGATCGCGACGCATAAGCGGAAGAAAAAACTCAGAAAGAACCGGCACAAGAAGAGATAACCTCGCTCCGGGCTCCCTTTCGCGTGTTACACGATGGGTCCGGAAGGTTACTTGTCGGGTCGCGAAACAAGGGGGTTGATAAGCCCTCTCGCGCTGGGTCCCGGATACGCTTTTACGCGATAAGGACCGCGTTCGCCTTGCTTGGGCGAAGGCGGTCTTTTTTTTTAGTTTTTTGTATGGTATACTCTGACCTCATGAATCGCCCCCTATTGTCCGGCATACAGACTCCCGCGGACGTAAAAAAGTTGCCCTCCCATCAGCTCAGAACCCTGGCAGAGGAAATACGCAAAACCATCATAGAGGTAGTCGGCTCCAACGGGGGACACCTGTCAAGCAACCTCGGGGTAGTGGAACTGACCATAGCCCTTCACCGGGTATTCGACTGTCCCGCGGACTCCATCGTGTGGGACGTGGGGCATCAGTGCTATACCCACAAACTTCTTACCGGCCGCTATGACCGGTTCCATACGATCAGGAAACAGGACGGCCTTTCGGGATTTCCCAAGAAAGAGGAAAGCCCCTACGACGTGTTCGATACCGGCCACTCCTCCACCTCCATATCCGCGGCTTACGGAATATTGGCCGCGCGCCGCCTCGCGGGACGGGAAGGCAAGGTCGTGGCGGTGATCGGCGACGGCGCCCTGACCGGGGGAATGGCCCTGGAGGCCCTTTCCCATGCGGGGGACGACGGAAAGGACCTGGTGGTAATCCTCAACGACAATAAAATGTCCATAGCCCCGAATACCGGCGCCCTGTCGCACTACCTGAGCCGCCTTACCATGGGGGCGGGATACCAGCGCTTCCGCCACCGTTTCGACCGGGCAGTGGAGATCATACCGGTCCTCGGGCCCTGGCTGACCCGGGCGGTCAACCGCGTGAAGCGCGGCCTCAAGGGACTCCTTTTCAAGGATAACCTGTTCGTGGACTTGGGGTTTGAGTACGTAGGTCCCTTAAACGGCCATAATATGGAAGAGCTGGAGAAGGTTCTCAGGGACGTGAAAAAGCTTACCCGCCCCGTGGTGGTGCACGTTTTGACCCGAAAGGGGAAGGGCTACAGCCTCGCCGAGAGCGATCCCTCTACTTTCCACGGAATCGGCCCCTTTTGCATCAGCGACGGTAAGGTTGAAAAATTCGATACCATGAGCTTTACCGAGGCCTTCGGCGGCGCCCTGCTCGAACAGGCGGACCGGCGGCAGGACATTGTCGCCATCACCGCCGCCATGGCCAAGGGAACGGGCCTGGTGCCCTTCCAGCACCGGTATCCCTCGCGTTTTTTCGATACCGGCATAGCGGAACAGCACGCGGTTACCTTTGCCGGAGGCCTCGCGGCGGGCGGGCGCCGGCCGGTGGTGGCCATCTACAGCACCTTCATGCAGCGGGCGGTAGACCAGGTGATCCATGACGTGGCGCTGCAGGAGCTCCCCGTCGTTTTTGCCATGGACCGCTCCGGGGCGGTGCCCGATGACGGCGAAACCCATCAGGGCCTTTACGATATCGCCCTCTTCCGTCCAGTTCCGGGGCTTTCCATCCTTACCCCGGCCTCGGCCCGGGAAATGTCGATTATGCTCGATTGGGCCCTGGAACAGGACCGATCCGTGATGCTCCGCTACCCGAAAGGGTCCTGCCCGACCGAAACGGAGGCGTTTTCTGCCCCCCTCGAGACGGGCCGTGGGGTCTTCGTCGCCCGGGAAGGTTGCGACGTGCTGGTGGCCTGCACCGGCGGTATGTACGGCGAGGTGCACGAGGCCGCCAATATGCTGGCCCGTTCCGGGGGAGGGGTGGACGTTCTCAACCTCCGCTTCGTGAAACCCGTGGACGAGCTTTGGCTCGCGGAGTCCCTCGCGGGCTATCAAGCGGTCGTTTTCGTGGAGGACGGCATGAAAACCGGCGGGATCGCCGAGTACCTGGCTTCCTTGGTCAGGGAGCGGCTTCCCCTGGTTCGGGTTTCAGCCCTGGCCTTCGACGAACTCTACTACCCTCAGGGAACCCGTTCCCAGATACTCACCTCCGCGGGGCTTTCGCCGGCCCACATCGCCGATGAAGTCCTGAGGCTAAGGGACCTTATCCGCTCGGAAAAATTCGCATGAGAAGAACATTCCGCCTTCGGGACAGGGAGATATCCACGGACCTTCCCGCCTTTATCATGGCCATTCTCAACGCCACGCCGGATTCCTTCTGGGAGGGGAGCCGGACCGCCTCGGACTCCCGGAATGCCCTGTCCTTCGGGATCGAACGGGCCATGGCTCTCGTCGCCGATGGGGCCGACGTCATAGACATCGGGGGGGAGTCTTCCCGTCCCGGTTCGGCCTACGTGAGCGAGGAGGAAGAGCTGGAACGGGTCATCCCCCTTATCGAGGGAATCCGCCGGAGGAGCGGCATTCCCATCTCGGTGGATACCCGAAAGGCGTCGGTATTCCGCTCGGCCCTCGCCGCCGGGGCGGACATGCTCAACGACATCTCCGCCCTCCGGGACGATCCTGCCCTGGCAGCCGCAGCCGCGGAGGCAAAGGTTCCGGTCGTGCTCATGCACATGAGGGGCAACCCGCTGACCATGCAGGAGAATCCCGGTTACCGGGACGTACTAGCCGAGGTTGCCTCATGGCTTCGGGACCGGGCCCTTTTCGCCGAAGGCGCGGGGATACAAAGGGAAAAAATCATCCTGGACCCGGGAATCGGGTTCGGCAAGCGGCAGGAGGACAACGCGGCCCTCATCGACGGTCTCGACCGGATCGCGGCCCTGGGATATCCGGTGATGATGGCCCTTTCGAGAAAATCGATTATCGGGAACCTTACCGGACGCCCCGTGGAGGGACGCCTGGCGGGAACCCTGGCGGCGAACGCCTTGTCGGTGCTTCGGGGCGCAACCTGGCTTCGGGTGCACGATCCCGCCGAAACGAGGGATATCCTCGCCGTCCTGGGGGGGACCGCTTTCCGTGAACTTCCTTAACCGGGCAGAAGCCCTCTATTCGATCGTTCAGCCCATTCTGGACGTGGGAATCCTCGCGGTCCTTCTCTACGTCGTATACGGCATCCTGGTAAAAACCCAGGCCATTCAGCTATTAAAGGGCGCCATCTCCCTCCTCATGATCTACGCGGTGGCCTTCGTGCTCCGCTTGAACACCCTCTTGTGGCTCCTGAATATCCTCGCCCCCGGCCTCCTCATCGGCGTGGCCATCGTGTTCCAGCCGGAGCTCCGGAAGATCTTCCTTCGAATCGGGCAAAGCGACTGGCTGAGGCTTGGGAAGAGGTCAAAGCATTCGCATCTCGACTCCATCCTGACGGCGGCGGAAATACTATCCAACCAGAGGCGGGGCATGCTCGCGGTCTTTACCCGGCGGAACGGCCTCAGGGACATTTCGGATACCGGAACGCGGATCAACGCGGAGCTTTCCTCCAGTCTCCTGGTGACCATCTTCGGACACGACACGCCCCTCCACGACGGGGCGGTGATCATTCAGGGCGGGCGAATCGTGTCGGCGGGGTGCTTCCTTCCGCTGTCGGAGCAGCAGGATATCCGCAAGACCTTCGGAACCCGCCATCGGGCGGCCCTGGGGCTTTCCGAAGAAACCGACGCGGTGGTCATGGTGGTGTCCGAAGAAACCGGGGCCATGAGCCTCGCGTACGATTCGAAGCTTTACTACGATCTCACCTCCGCGGAGGTGACGAAACAGCTTGAAACCCTGCTCGATCTCGGGCAGGAAAGCGGTGGGGAGGACAGGGGCCATGAAAGCGCCGAGTTTGGCTGAGCGCCTGCTGGAAGATTGGCCGGCGAAGATCGTCTGTCTCGTCCTGGCGTTCCTGCTCTTTCTGTTTTACCGCATGAGCACCCTGGACCAGCGGTACTTCTCGGTTCCCCTTACGGTGGATACCAACGGGGAGTTCATACCCGCTTCCACCTATCCCTCCATGGTTAAGATCAAGCTCCGGGGCGAGGCGGACAGCTTGTACCCGATTCAGGAAAACGACATATCCGCCTCCATCGACCTTACGCGTTTCGCCGCGGAGGGAGAGGTCCGCGTCCCCGTGAGGACCCACCTGTCCGGCTCCGCCCTCGGCATAGACCCCCTGGAGGTGGACGTGGAGCCCGCGGAACTGATCCTTCGGCTGGAGCATCGGGTCGCGAAAAAGGTCCCGGTCACCCCCGATTTCAAGGGTTTCCCCGAGACCGGTTTCGAGCTCACGGGGTACTCGATTCAACCCTCGGAGGTAGAGCTCAGCGGTCCCAGGAGCGTCATGGCCAAGATCGCCGCGGTGACCACGGAGGGCGTGGACCTTTCCGGGCGGAGCTCCAATTTTACGGGAACCTCAAGGATCGCGGATATGGCGCCCCTGGTCTCGCTGAGCGGGAGCGGAAGGGTGGACTACAGCGTGGCCATCGAGCCGACCACCTACGTTCGCGCCTTCTCCTCGGTGCCCATCGTGCTGGAATCCCTTTCCCAGGATTTCGAGAGCGCCGGGGATTTGCCCGAAGGCTCCTTGCGCCTGAGGGGAACCAACTCGGACCTTTCCTCCTTCGCGCTCCCCTTCGACGTTCTCAAGGTCGACTGCTCCAACGTGACCGCCGCGGGGGTTTACAGCCTGCCGGTAACGGTATCGGCGCCGGGACGGTTCGAGGTCGTGGAGAGCGTTCCCTCGGAAGTTCAGCTCACCTTCAGGAGGAAAGCCCCATGATCATCGGCATCGGCCTTGACGTGGTCCACGTTAAGCGCCTGGAACACTGGAAGAATACCCCCGCTCTCCTGGAGCGCTTTTTCCATCCCGAGGAGCTTTCCGCCGCCTTAAGCCGCGGTAACTCCGCGATCCTCTCCCTAGCGGCCCGCTTCGCAGCCAAGGAAGCCTTCGGAAAGGCCATCGGTACGGGGCTTTCGGGAATAACGCTCAAGAATATCCTGGTGGTGAACAACCACAACGGTAAGCCCTGCATGCACCTTTTCGGAAATGCCCTCGAGGCGTTCGAGAGCGTCGGAGGGAAGACCATTCACCTTAGCCTCACCCATGAACGGGACAATGCCCTGGCCATGGTGGTGATCGAAGGAGACGATCGTGAGTCCAGCCGCTGAACGCTCCGAGAAGGCCCCGATTCTAACCTTTTACTCAAAGGACCAGATTGAGTGTCCCATCTGCAGCACGAAATTCAAGCGGGAGGAGCTTAAGTCCGGGGGGGGACGAATGATTGCCGGGGTGCTGACGGACGAGCTTAGGAGGCTCTACGAGCCTTCGGCCCGCTTTGGGGAAATTTTTCCCCAGGTCTACAGCGTGACGGTTTGCCCCAAGTGCCACTACGCGGCGCTTCCCCAGGATTTTTGCGTCCTCGACAAGGACAGCCTTTCGAAAATCTACGACCACATGCAGGACCGGTACGCCGCGGTGAAGAGGCTCGTGGCGAAGCCGGATTTTTCATCGGCCCGGACCTTGAGCGACGGGGCCGCTTCCTACTACCTGGCCATCCTCTGCTACGAGCACGTAGACCATAAGTTTTCACCCACCATTAAACAGGGAGTCTGCGCCCTCAGGGCGGCCTGGCTTTTCGGAGAGTTGGGCAGAAAATTCCCGGAGGAGAACTATGCCTACGTTTCGGATCTCCTGTACCGGAAAGCCCTCTTTTTTTACCGCCGGGCGGTGGAGCTTGAGTCCTCGGGCAAGGAAATGATCGCCAACCTGAAATCCTTCGGTCCCGATATCGACAAGAACTACGGGTATGACGGGGTTCTCTACCTCGCGGCCCTGTTGGAATACAAGTACGGCGCCCGGGGAGACCCCGAAAAGCGCCGGGAACTCCTTTCCCAGCAGCGCCGTTCCCTGTCAAAGATGTTCGGCCTCGGTAAATCCTCGAAAAACAAGCCCGGTCCCCTTCTGGAACATGCCCGTTCCCTGTACGAGCATATCGTGGAAGAGCTTAACGGCGAGGAAGACGAAGAATTCGATGACTGAGGGGCGAAACATAAAGCTTCGGGTTTCCTACGACGGCACCCATTTCCTCGGCTGGCAGCGCCAAAGCGGGAGCGGGACCGGAAACGGAAGGACCGTTCAGGAAGAGATAGAGGAAGCCCTCGAGAAGATGCACGGACACCCGGTTCCCCTCATTGGATCGGGAAGGACGGATTCGGGGGTCCATGCCGCCGGGCAGGTCGCGAACTTCGTTACCGACATCGCGAGGATTCCGGCGGACCGCTTCGTTCCCGCCCTTAACTCCCTGCTCAAGCGGGACGTGCGTATTATCGCCTCCGAGGAGGCCCATTCGTCCTTTCATGCCCGTTTCGACGCCCGGGCCAGAACCTACCGTTTTTTCCTCTATTGCGGCGCCCATCCCCTGGCCCACGAGCTTCCCTACGTGTGGCACTTGGGGCGTTGGCCCGACGTGGCCCGGTTAAACCGCATGGCCTCCTGCCTTCGCGGCGAGATCGACTGTTCCGCCTTTACCGCCTCGGGAGACCAAAGCCTTACCCGTTCCCGGTTCCTTTACGGGGCGCATTTCTTTCCCGAGGGGGAACGGCTGGTCTTCGAGATCTCGGCCAACGCTTTCTTGTGGAAGATGGTGAGGTCCATCACGGGTACCCTGGCGGATCTGGACGCCCGTGGGGCGGATCCCTCGGAATTCCGGAGAATTCTCGAATCCCGGGACCGCCGAAAGGCGGGACCGACGGCGCCCCCCCAAGGGCTTTTTCTCTGGGACGTACGGTACTGAGCTAGAGCAGGGCCACGGGGTCCACGTCGACCTCCACGTGGAGCTTCGGCGGGGAACGGTATTCCGCGAGAAATATGCGAACCGCCCGGGCCATCGGCGGGATGG
>QKDA01000246.1 GCA_003246765.1 Spirochaetales bacterium
CAAGGGGGTGAGGGTATGCCTGTGGATCAACCCCTACATCGCCCAGCGCTCGGCCCTCTTCGCCGAGGGAATGAAGGGAGGCTACCTCCTGAAGAAAACCGACGGGAGCGTGTGGCAAACGGACCTTTGGCAGGCGGGTATGGGAATCGTGGACTTTTCCAACCCGGCGGCCCACGAATGGTACTCGGACAAGCTTGAAGCCCTTCTCGACATGGGGGTGGACGCCTTCAAGACCGACTTCGGCGAGCGCATCCCGGATAAGGGCGTGGTCTGGTTCGACGGCGGCGACGGCGAGAGGCGGCACAACCACTATACCCTGGAATACAACCGCACCGTCTTCGAGCTTTTGGAGCGGCGGTTCGGCCCGGGGGAGGCCTGCCTTTTCGCCCGCTCTTCCTCGGCGGGGGGGCAAAAGTACCCGGTGCACTGGGGGGGCGACTGCGAGTCCACCTTCGAGTCCATGGCCGAAAGCCTTCGGGGCGGCCTTTCCCTGGGGCTTTCGGGTTTCGGCTACTGGAGCCACGACATCGGGGGCTTTGAGGGAAGCCCGAGGCCGGATCTCTTCAAGCGCTGGCTCGCCTTCGGACTCCTCTCGTCCCACAGCCGGCTCCACGGGAGCAATTCCTACCGGGTGCCCTGGAACGTGGACGAGGAGTCCGTGGAGGTGACCCGCCGCTTTTTGGAAGTCAAGAGGAGCCTCATGCCCTACCTGATCCGCTGCGGCCGGGAGGCCCACGAGCGGGGCATTCCCGTCATGCGGGCCATGATGCTCGAGTTCCCGGAGGATCCCGCCTGCGCCTACCTGGACCGGCAGTACATGCTCGGCCCGGACGTCCTGGCGGCCCCGGTCTTCACCCCCTCGGGGGAGGCGGAGTACTGGCTGCCCGCGGGGACGTGGGTACACCTCCTGGACGGCAGGAGGGAAACCGGCGGGAAGTGGATGAGGGAAACCTGCGGCTTCCTTACCATGCCCCTATGGAAGCGGGAGGGGGCCGAGCTTTAGGCCCCCGGTACAAGGCTTACCTGTCGGCCATGCAGTCCAACAGGGCCTGATACTTCGGCGCGGTGGAGGCGTAATCGGTGCCTACCTGGTCAAGGCTTTCCAGATGCCCCCAGGAGCCCCACCGCGAGCTTCGCTCCCCGACGTAGAGGAAGGCCATGAAGAGCTTGCAGTCGACCTCCGGTTCCACGTGCACCGCGAAGTTCCTCAGGTAAAGCTGCCTCATTTTCGGGTGAATCTGGGCGGCGAAGAGGTTCTCGTTGTAGGGCCACTCGCCCTGATTGAAGGGCTGCATGTGCTGCCCTCCCTCGTACACCATGAAGTCCACGCCGTACTGGCGGGCGAACTTCGCCGATTCCCGGGTCCATACCGCCGATTCCTCGTAGAGCCGGTCGTAAGCCGCGTCGCAGATAGCGTCGCTCGTCGCGATGGTGGGATTAGCCATCCAGGCGTTGTGGTCGGTTTCGTTGAAGCTGAAGTAACCCCCCACCGAAAGGACATCGCAGGAGACGCCGGCGGTATTGAAAAGGTACTCCAGTATCCGCCTGGAGTTGTCCATCCAGGCGTGCTGGCCCGTGGCAACCCGCACGAGGCGCCCCTTGGCGGTTCCGAACCGCTCGTTCCAGATCCTGAAGAGCCGGGCCATCATGTACGCGTCCTTCTCGGGGTGCCCCTCGCCGGGGTTTCCCAGGGCGGCAAGATCCGCCGACACGTAGCTGTCGGCGGCGTCGGGGGCGTTGTTCACGACGTAATGGGACTGGGCGAACATCCAGTTCCACACCTCGTTGGAATACTCAAGGTAGATAGTGCGGCCGCTCTCAAGACCCGTATCCCACAGCTCGGCGAGCTTGCGCATGTAGTCGTCCGAGGCGAGGTGGGGAACGCAGACCCAGGCGTCGGCGTCCAGGAGGTTGCACAGGTCGACGGCGTAGTCGAGGGAGATGCCCCGGGATCCTCCCTGGGTATAGTACTCCTTGGTGACCCGGTCTTCCCACTCGGTTTGGGTGGAGTTGTTCGTGATGATCCAGTCCATGAACCTTAGGGCGCGGAAGGGCCGTAAACCCTCCACGAAATCCTCGAGAAAAACCGGGTACCCGCTGTCGGGAGCCGTTCCCGGGGGCAGGATGTGCATGTCCCGGATATGGTCGGCGGGATCCGAGGTCAGAATCTCTATGAAACGGTGGCCCCCGGTTCCGTCCAGGTCAATGTAATAGGCCCCGTTTTGGAGGTAGGCCCCGCCACCGAGGGTGCCGGTACCCTCGAAGTAGATGCGGAAGGTTCCCCGGTAATAGTTATTGACCAGGAAGCGCACGAAACTCGCCCTTCCGTCGGGGGTTGTTTGGGGCAGCCCCAGGGGATAACCGTTGGCGTCCCTCTCGATAAACCCGATTTGCTCGGTGTTCCACGGGGTATCCCAGGGAGTTTCCGGGTTCGGGTAGTAGCTGGTGAGCATGTCGCTGGCGGTGGTCATGACGTCGGTGAACACCAGGGCCGGGGTCCAGTAGTTGAGGGTACACATGTTCATGCCTATGGGCAGCTTGGGAACTTCCGGCAGGGGCTCCCAGACGGTGACGGCCGGGGGCTTGCTTTCCTTTGCCGAAACGACAAGACTGCACGAGAGGGCGCAAAACGCGGCGGCGAGGGCAATGAGGGGCAGGCCTTTTTTGGTCATAGGGTCTCCTGAAAAGGTAACGGCCTTGCAGCCCTGCCTTTCCAGTAAATCTTCCATCCTGTTCCGAACGATCGAACTGCCGATCCCCCGGTTTTGATGCTCCGAAGCCACGATTATATGGGCCAGCCAGCCGGTGCCCTCAAAGGAGATACCCGTTCCGATGCCGATGATCCGGCGGTCCCGTACCGCCTTTATGCAGCGGCAATTCGGGGTTCGCAGATAGTGGCCGTGTATTTCCTCGATACTCGACCAACTATCCGGCTTTATCCCGTTCAGGCCGCGTACGTCATCTTCCTGAAGGCTTTCAAAGGCATAGTCGATCATCCGGCGGTCTCCCGGGCTACTTGAAAAAGAGGCCCACCACGAAATCCGTGAAGGTGCTTATGGGAATGAGGTCCGCTCCCGTCCGGCTCTCGATGAAGAGCACGGCGAAAAGCGCGTAGGAACCGAACTTCATCATCTGCTGTTCCCTTTGGGGGGAAAGGTTCAGTCCCGAAAAGAAGACGTGGCTCCCGTCCAGGGGAGGGAAGGGCAATATATTGAAGATGAAGAGCCCCAGGTTAATCACGGCCCCGTAGAAAAGGCCGTAAAGGGCGATCTGGCGGGCCTTTTCGGGGAGGGCCGCGGAAAGGGGCAGGCATGCCTTGACGGCAAGAAGGGCGAGCAGTCCCAGGGCGAGATTCGAGAGGGGGCCCGCGAGGGCGATAAGGGCCTTGTAAAGCTTCGGCTTCCTCAGGTTTTCCGGGGCGAACTGCACGGGCTTCGCCCACCCGAAGCCCGCGATCACGATGAAGAGCATTCCCAGGGGATCAATGTGCCTGACCGGATTCAGGGTAATCCTTCCCTGGTTCTTGGCCGTAGGGTCCCCGAGCCGGTACGCGGTATAGGCATGGGCGTATTCGTGCACGGTCAGGCCGATTACCACCGCCGGCACCGAGTAGAGAACGCTCTGGAGGTCGAAGTTCACGGCTTCAACCCCGCGAGGATCTCGGCCTTCACCTTCATCCGCCTGATCTCGGCGGTCACCGTCAGCATGAAGAGCCCCGACCACCACAGGATCATGTCCACCACCTGGAACTTCTGCAGGCTCGGGATAATCCCGAAGATCATGAGGCTCAGGAGGAAGTCGCTGATCGTCACGCACACGCAGCCGATAAAGCAGACCCATTGGGAGGTCACGCTGATGTAGCGTTCCCCGAAGCGGGCGGAAGACCTCCAGAGGAAGAGGGTGTGAATGAGGCAGTAGACCAGGACGGGAATCTTCAGGTCCCCTAAGTAGTCGTAGAGGATTATGTAAAACACCCCCATGACGATGGCTACCGGCACCAGGCGGATCCAGTCGCCGCTCCTGTCGGAAAAGTAAAAGTAGAGGGCGTAGCTCACGATGCCCAGGGTATTCGCCCCGATGCCGATCATGAAGGCAAGCTCCCCCGGAAGCTCCATGAATATGTCCCCGGTCATGGAGAAAAGGAGCCCCACGAAGATAAGCGCGTTGTGCCGGTCCAGCTTCATCGTGGCAATCCATGCGAGCATCATGAGGGTGGGAATGACCTTCAAGACCACCGTCACGGAAAGGGGCATGGTATGCCTGAAAAACATGAAGAGAACGGCGGACACGAGGCCCAC
>QKDA01000017.1 GCA_003246765.1 Spirochaetales bacterium
AGCATAAAAACCTCCTTGCGGTCGGAGGTGATTGTCGCCCGGCTCCGCTGCCGTGCCCGGGAAGGAAGGTCTCTCTTTAAATACCTCGAGCTGATCGAGGGCCTTCGCTCGGGGCTTTTCGGTATCTAAACCCCGCCTATTCCCCGGTCCCCATGGTTTTCGCCAAGCTTCCCGGCTTCGCCCCCCGGGCCTTCAGGTATTTGAGGATATCGGCCCCCTCCTTGGAGGCCTTGGCACCGTCCAGCGCCCGGTCAAGGGCGTTCTGGCCGAATCCGGTCTCGGCGTTCACCTTTGCCCCCGCCTCCGCCAGGGCCTTTACGTCGGGCAGAATTCCCGTTTCCACGGCGGTCATCAGGGCCGTGGAGGTAACCGCAGGATCGTCGTCAATGTCCCCCAGGCTCGCCCACATAACCCCGTTGGGATCCGCCCCCGCCGCGAGCAGGGCCGCAATGGTGCCCTCCCAGCGATGGGTCTGGCTCTGGCAGGAAAGGGACCATACCAGGATGTTGCCCCAGCTTTGGGCTCCCCGGTCGTCCCGGAAGACCGCGTTCGGGTCGGCGCCCCGGGAAAGGAGGAATTTCGCCGTCTCGAGCTTTCGCCGTTTTCTCTCGGGACTCGCCTTATGGAGCTCGTCGGTGACGGCGAAAAAGAGGGCGGTTCTCCCGATGGTAGGATCCTCGTCGCTCACCCTCATCCCGCCGGACTCGGCGGTCCGGGCCCTCCGGTTCACGTCGTCCTTCTTTACGTCTACGAGGTATGAGACGATCTTGCGGGATCCTTCCCAGGCGGCCTCCATGAGGATCGTCGTTTCCTGGTTCAGGAAGGAGGCGGCGTTCATCCCGTCTATGAACATGTTGCCCTCTCCCTGCAGGGTTCCCCCGAAGCGGTATTCCTTCAGGTTCAAGCCGCCGGCCTCAAGGGTTTTCAGGGCTTCCAGGTCGTCCCCGCGAATGGCCTCCCATACCGGGGCCTCCGCGTCGGCCTTGGCGGTCTCGGCCTGTCCGTAGTCCCATACCTGGCTTAGGATATCCTCCTGCAGGGAGGTTCCGGCGCCGGAATGGGCGAAAAGGAGGGTGTCATCCTCGGGACCCGTTTCCACGTCGTCGGTCCAGCTCTTGAAGCCCCCCTCGAGGTAGGTCCAGGTTTCGACGGACCGCTGGCCGTAGTCTTCCGAGTAGAGGGTGGTAAGGTCGTTTACCATCTTCACGAGTCCCAGGGGAACCTCGCCGCTCATCCAGATGGTGGAGGTGCCCTGAAGCCCGAAACTCATGCGTTCCATTTCCAGGGGCCGCGCGATCTTTCGGGTTATCTTCGCGCAGGTATAGGTTTTCCCCTTCACCGTCAATTTTTCCGTGGTCCGGGACTGGACGGTAACCGCCGCGCCCTGAAGCCCCATGACGGGCTCGAATTCCCGGTTCCGGTTAAGGATAGCCCTGTCTTCCATGTCGCTTCCCGCGATCTTGCCCCGGGAGTGCATCGTCACCGAGTCCGCTCCCCGGTCCGCGATAAAACGGGTTACCACCCGGCCGGACGTATTGAGTCCCGGGGTGTCCGGGAATTTCGCGTCGATGCTGTAGCGGGCCCAGTCGCCCCGGGCGCTTGCGGCCAGGGTAAAGTCTCCGTTGTCGGCCCGGAGGGGAACCGCCCCCAGGAAGAGGAGGGCGGCGGCGATTACCGCGGGGAGGGGATGGCGTTTTGACTTCATGTTATCTCCTTTTCCCGTTTATTCTAGCACGGCCGGAAGACCCTTTTCATGCTATACTGACGCCGATGCAAACCCTCCTTTTCTGGCTCTCCAAGCTCGTCAATCCCCTCATCTCCCCCCTGACGGTTCCCCTTCTCGCGGCCGCCGCCGCGGGGCTTTCCCTCCTGCGCTCGAGGGCGGGATCTCCTTCCCGGGGGCTACGGGGCCGCCGCCGTCTCGGGGCGGTCTCTCTGGTTCTGACCGCCCTCCTGTACCTGGCCTCGCTGCCCGCGGTCTCAAATCTCCTCGTAGGACTCTGGGAGGTCGAACGGACGGAGCCTGAGTCCCTGTCCCGGAGCCCCCTCGCGCCCTTTGACGCGATCGTCGTCCTCGGCGGCTCGGTGTTCGTGGAGACCAGCGGAAGGTGGCACATAGAAACCGGACAGAGCGCCGAGAGACTGACCGCCGCCGCCCGGCTCTACCGCCAGCTCGCCGCCTCGGGGACCCCTCCCAAGGTCATCCTTTCCGGGGGATCGGGGAATCCCGCCTTCCAGGAACGGGGCGAAGCACCCCTGGCCGCGGAGCTCCTTGAGCTTATGGGGGTGCCGGAAGGGGACATTCTCCTGGAAGAAAGGTCCCGGAATACCTGGGAAAACGGCCTGTATACCGGGGAGCTCATGGAAGGACGGGATCTAACGAGGGCCGTCCTGGTTACCTCGGCCCTCCACATGCGCCGTTCCCGGAGCATTTTCGCCAAGCTGGGCATTCCCTTCGAGCCCTTCGCGGTGGATACGGGGAGGACAGTCCTTCCCTTTCCGAACATGTTCTTTCCCGACACCTACGCCCTGGACAACGCCTACCGTACCCTGCGGGAAATGGCGGGTTATGCCGCCTACGCTGTCATGGGGAGGCTGTAGCCCCAGGGGAGAAAAATCGGTATAGTGTTCCCGGAGATAACCGGATCATGAACAAAGCACGAACCTATGCCCTCGCGGCAGTACTGACCATCGCGGCCCTCGGGCCTTCCTTCGCCGGGGGAAAAAAAGACGCCCCCCCCGCCGAATCTGCCGTCCGCCGTATCGTCGTGGCCCACACCCAGGCCTACGTCCCCTACGACTTCGTCAACGACCGGGGCGAGTCCGACGGCTTTGAGGTAGCCGTGCTCAGGGCCGTGGATGAGCTCCTGCCCGGATACGAGTTTTCCTTCGTCCCCACCTCCGACGAGGACCTTCTCATAGGGGTAGAGTCGGGAAAATACGCCCTGGGAACGAAGGGCGCGTGGATGACCGAGGAAAGGAAGAAAAAATTCCTTTTCCCCAACCGGCCCTCGGCGGTGAGCGTCATCGGCATCGCCTTCCGTTCCTCCGATTCCCCTTCGATCAGGGACTTCGAGAGCTTCGCCGCCTTCTCGGGCAAGCTCGTTCCCATCTCCCCCCAGAGCGCCCAGTTCGCCCTGGTGAAGGACTACAACGCAGCCCATCCCGACAAGCCCGTAGCCCTGGTTCCCTCGGACACCTTCATCATCAACGACGCCTATCAATGGGTGCTGGAGGGGCGCTATGACGCCTTCCTGGACATAAAGCTCTCCTTCGTGAACTCGGTGCTCTCGGAAAAGGGCCCCTACCACGCCCTCGCGGATAAGCTCGCCTACGCCCCCTATAAGGGCATTCCCACCTGGCCCCTTTTCAACCTGAAGGAAGGGGAGCTGGCGGCGGCCTACGACCTCGCCATGGCGACCCTGGCCGAGAACGGGACCCTCAAGAGACTTTCCCTGGAGTATTTCGGCGAGGACGTTTTTTCCTACGTTAGCCCCTAGGGCTGCGGAGCAACGGCGCCTCTAGGCAGAACCCTCCATGGACCGGCCCTTCGATCCCCTTTTTATCCTCGCGGTGCTTCCCCGGCTCCTGGCCTACCTGCCTGTAACCCTGGGGATCACCGCCGCCTCCGCCGCCGCGGGCAGCCTCGCGGGCCTCGGGGTCGCGGCCCTTCGCCTGTCGCGCTTCCGGGTTTTAAGGGCTCCTGCCTCCCTGTACGTCGGCTTGCTGCGTTCCACGCCGCCGATCATCCTCCTTTTCGTGGTCTACTACGGCCTTCCGGCCTTCCTGGAGGGAGCCTTCGGCCCGGGAGCCCAGCTTTGGCCCCGCTCCGTCTTCGTGCTCATCGCCCTGTCCCTCCTCTTTTCCGCCTCCGTGGCGGAGGTGTTCCGCTCCGCCTGGCTTTCCGTGGACCGGGGCCAGTACGAGGCGGCCCTCAGCGCGGGCTTGAGCCCGTTTCAGGCGCGCTCGCGGATCGTGCTTCCCCAGGCGGCGGTAAGCGCCCTCCCGAATTTCGGCAACGCCCTCATAGCCCTCATGAAGGAAGGGGCCCTGGCGTACGCGGTGGGGCTCATAGACATGATGGGGCAGGGGATCCTGGTGGTCGCCAGAAACTACGGCGCCCGCTCCCTGGAGACCTACGTCGCCCTTTCCCTCGTGTACTGGGCCCTCACCATCGCCCTGGAGCGGCTCTTCAGGCTTTGGGAGAGGCGCCTCTCCCGGGGACGAAGGGAGCTTGCCCGATGAACCTCGACTATCCTTTCATGGCCCGGCTTTCCGTAAGGATTCTCTCGGGCCTGCCTGCCACGGCGGGCATTGCCGCATGGACCCTTCTTTTGGCCCTTCCCGCAGGGCTCGCCCTCGCCCTGGTGAGAATCTACCGCCCCCGGGGTCTTAATGCCGCCGCGGCCGTCGCGGTTTCCTTTTTCCGGGGGACTCCCATCGTCCTGCAGATCCTCATCGTCTACAGCCTGCTGCCGAGCCTCGTCCACGCCTTCTCCCTCCGCTTCGGCCTGGGCTGGCGCGTGTTCGACGTGAATCCCTTCTGGTACGCCGTGACCGTCTTCGCCCTCAATACCTCGGCGGTTTTTTCCGAGGTCTTCCGTTCCGCGATCCTCACGGTGGACCGGGGACAGCTCGAGGCGGCCCTGGCGGCGGGGCTCTCCCCTCTCCAGTCCTGGCGGAGGATCGTCCTGCCCCAGGCCTTCCTGGTAGCCCTGCCCAACCTGGCCAACGGGACGGTGAACCTCCTGAAGGCCACCTCCTTGGCCTTCATGATGACCGTTCCCGACGTGACCGCCGTGGCCCGCATAGAGGCGTCCTACGGCTATACCTACGTGGAGGCCTACCTGGTGGTATTCGCCCTCTACGCCGCTCTCGGCCTTGGCCTGCAGCTTTTCTTCGCCCTGTTGGAGCGAAGGCTCGGCTCATTCAGGAGGAACTTCCCGTGCTGAAACTTACGAACGTGAGAAAGAGCTTTCACCGTCACGAGGTACTCAAGGGGGTGGATCTCACCGTGGCCAAGGGCGACGTGGTAACCATCCTGGGCCCCTCGGGGTCGGGGAAGACCACGCTGCTCAAGACCGTCAATTTCCTGGAACGCGCCGACGAGGGAACCATGGAATTCGACGGGCTTTCCCTGAACATGGCCCGCGCCTCCGCCCGGGACATAGCCCTGGTCCGCAAGAAAACCGCCTTCGTCTTCCAGAACTACAACCTCTTCAACAATAAAACCGCCCTGGAGAACGTCACCGAGGGGCTCGTCGCCGGGCGGGGCATGGAAATCGGGGCGGCCGTCGAGACGGCCCGCAGGGCCCTCGAACGGGTAGGCCTTTCCGACCGGCTCGACGCCTATCCCTCCAGGCTTTCCGGGGGACAGCAGCAACGGGTCGGCATCGCCCGGGCCGTCGCGGTGGACCCCGAGGTAATTCTCTTCGACGAGCCCACCAGCGCCCTGGACCCGGAACTGGTGGGCGACATCCTGGCCATCATGAAAGACCTCGCCCGGGAGGGAACCACCATGGTGGTGGTAACCCATGAAATGTCCTTCGCCCGGGAGGCCGCCAGCCGCGTCGTGTTTCTCGACGGGGGCATCGTCCTGGAGGAGGGCCCGCCGGAGGAATTTTTCGGCAACCCCCGGGAGGAGCGGACCCGGCAGTTTCTCAAGCGCTTTCTCGGGTCTTCTTGACCACCCGGCGCCCGACGGCCTATCATCCCATCCATGCGCTTCCCCTTCTCCCGACCCGACGTTGATCCCGTGCTCATCGCCAGCGACCTCTCCACCTGGGGCAGGGTAGCCCTTTCCGCGTGCATCCCCGCCCTGGAGGGAAAGGGCATTCAGGCCTGTCCCCTTCCCACGGCCCTGCTTTCGGCCCACGGCGGCTATCCCGGCGGGGTCTTCGAGGCGCAAACCCCCTATCTCGGAAAGGCCCTGGCCCATCTTTCGGCCCTGGAAATCCGGTTTTCCGCCCTTTTGACGGGCTTCGTCGCCGAGGAGGCCCAGTTCGACCTCCTGGAGCCCCTGGCCCTGGACATCCGAGGCCGGGGAGGCTTTATCCTCGCGGACCCGGTAATGGGAGACAACGGTAAGCTGTACGGATTCTTCAACGACCGGTTCGTGGAACGCATGGCCCGCTTCGTTTCCCGGGCGGATCTTATAACCCCGAACCTTACGGAGGGCGCCCTTCTCCTGGGCAAGCACGGCGCCGCGGCCCCCGCTGACGAGGGGGAGCTCCGCGCCTGGACCCGGCGCCTGTCGGACCTGGGCCCCCGCCTGGTAGCCCTCACGAGCGTGCCCATAGCGGGCAGGGAAGACCGCACCGGAGTGGCCCTCTACGACCGGGAACGGGACCGTTTCAGGCTCTTGAGCCATGCCCGCCTGGGCGCGGGATTCCCCGGAACGGGAGACTTTTTCGCCGCGGAACTCCTGGGGAGAATCCTTCGGGGAGCCCCCTTCTTTTCCGCCGCGGAGCGAACCGTCGCGCGGCTCCGCTCCAGCATCGCCTACTCCCGGGCCCAGGGGTCGGACCCCCGCTCCGGGCTCAGGCGGCTTTAAGGGACCAAAGACTAGATCTTCATGAGGCTGATCGCCACCAGGGGCGAGGACCCGTCCACCCGGAGCTTGTGCTTGTCAAAGCCCCCGGGAATGCCCTTGCCGTCGAAGTTGGCGATCCCCACGTATTCCTTGGGGATACCCAAAAGGTTAGTGTCGAGCTTCCCGTTGCCGTTGCCGTCCTGGTAGGCGCTCACGTAGTAGTCCCCCGCGGGAAGGAGCACCTCCGCCGAAATCTCCCCCCCCGGGCCTTCCAGGGTCAGGGTTTTCAGGGGCTTGTTTTTCTTGAGCCCCTCGCTGCTGTCGAAAATGGCCACGTAGACCGTACCGCCCCCCGCTTGGGCGTTGGAAACCCTTACCTCCGCCCTCACGTCCTGGGCAAAGGCGCCGAATCCCGCCAGAGCCAAAACCGCCGCCGCCAATAACGCTTTTTTCATGTTCTACTCCCTTGATGCGATCAGGTTATCCTTGTAACACCCGGATGCCATAAAAATACACCCGTCCCGGGGCAAAGTAAAAAGGAAAAGGATGAGGCCGAAGGCGGGAAGGGGGGAGATCTGGCCCCGCGCGGAGCCCCCGCGGGAGCGAGACCATGCTCCTCCGATCTTTCCTGGGGCTGTTCGCCTAGAGCCCCTTGCGCCTGCCCCGGCCGCGGGGCATACTGGGGCATTATGACAGGACGCAACCGCAGCGATATCCGCGCGGGTCTCCGGGTAGCCGTCGTGCTCAAGGAAGACCAGAGAACAGGATACAGAACCGAAGGCATCGTGCAGGACATTCTAACCAATTCACCCACCCATCCCCACGGCATAAAGGTCCGCCTCGAATCGGGAGCCGTCGGACGGGTACAGGAAATTCTATCCGACCCTTCCCCCAGGCGGCCGGCGCCCTCAATCCCCGCTCCCGCTCCGGACATAGTCGCCCTTTCAAGCCGGGAGGTTTACCGGAACCGCTGGATGCGGGTTCGGGAAGACGCCGTCCGCCGTTCGGACGGTTCCGAGGGGATCTACGGGGTAGTGGAAAAAAAGGATTTTGCTACCGTGGTCCCCCTATCTCCGGAAGGGCTCACCCTGGTAGAGCAGTACCGCTACACCGTGGGCGCCAGGTTCTGGGAATTCCCCCAGGGTTCCAAGGAGGAAGGGGCGTACACCCCGGAAGAGCTTGCCCGGGCGGAACTTGAGGAAGAGACGGGCCTGCAGGCGGGAGTCATCGAGGAGATCGCCGAACTTTTTACCGCCTACGGCTTCTCGGACCAGCGCTACCGGGTCTTTCTCGCTACCGACCTCGCTCCCGGCACGCGGAACCTCGATCCCGAGGAACAGGATCTTGTCTCGAAAACCTTCCCCGTGGCCGAGGTAGAGAGGATGATCCTCTCCGGGGAGATCCGGGACGCCGCCACGGTAGCCGCCTTCGGCCTGCTTCGCATGAGGGGCAGGCTCTAAGAAAAAAAGTACCTTGCGGTTTCCGTTTCGTGCTATGCTTGTGTATACGTTTACATACGGAGGCAGCATGAGAAGGAACAATCTGCGATCCCCGCCGCTTCGGGGAAGGGAAATACTGCTCTTGGCCGGGGGAATCCTGTTAACGGCCCTGTGCTGGGGGAGCTGCGCCTCGCCGGGGGCAAGGGCCTCAGGCTCCCGGGATACGGCCGCCCGGGAAGCCCGGCTCGGCACGGGTCAGGTCGCCCTGGATCGAGACGGGGAGGGGTACCGGCTTTTCGTGGAGGGGAAACCCTTTTACGTCCGGGGAGTAGGCTTGGGGCCCGGTACCGGGTATCCCGAGGGAATGAGCGAGGAACTCAAGAAAGCCGTCGACCTGGCCGCCCGCAGCGGGGCCAACGCGATCCGCACCTGGTCCTGGGAGTCGGCCCCGGAGCTTCTCGACTACTGCGCCCAAAAGGGAATGATGGTGTGCGTGGGCCTGTGGATAGCCCATGAAAGGCACGGCTTTAACTATAACGACCCCAGGGCGGTACTCGCCCAGAGGGAATCCTTCCGTCCCGTGGTGGAACGGCTGAAAGACCATCCCGCCCTCCTCATGTGGGGGGTCGGCAACGAGGTGGAAACCGAGGCCCGAAACATGCGGGTGTGGGACGCCGTGAACGACGTCTCCCGGATGATCCATGAAATCGACGGGAACCATCCCACCATGTACGTCACGGCGGACTATTTCGAGGCGGTGGCCCTGGACATCCGGCGGCGGGCGGGCGACGTGGACGTCATCGGGGTCAATTCCTACGCCAACCTTCCAAACTGCCTGGCCGCCTGGGAAGAGAGCGGGGAGACCCGTCCCCTTCTGGTCACCGAATGGGGCCCTTCGGGCTGGTGGGAAGGCCCCGTCACCCCCTGGGGCGCGCCGGTGGAACCCGTTTCGGGCGTCAGGCTCGAGCAGTACCGGGACAATTACCAAGCCCTTTCGGCCTTCCCCGGGAGGGTTCTCGGGTCCTTCGCCTTCTACTGGGGCGAAAAGCAGGAGCGGACCCATACCTGGTTCAGCCTATTGCTCAGGCCGGGGGTTCTCACGGAGGCATCCGACGCCCTCGCCTATTCCTGGACCGGATCCTGGCCCGAGAACCGGGCTCCCCACATAAAGGCGATTACCCTGGACGGAAAGGCCCCTGAGGCGGGAGTCCGGCTGCGGCCGGGACAGACTGCGGAAATTCGGCTGGACCTATCGGACCGGGAGGGAGATCCCCTCGCGACGGCGTGGGTTCTGCGAAGGGAAACGACCGCCTCCAGCATCGGGGGCGACGCGGAGCTCGCGCCGCCGGAGGTTTCTCTTGCCCCGACGGCTTCCGGGCCGGACCGGCTCGTCTTCGAGGCCCCCCGGGAAAGCGGCGCCTACAGGCTTTTCGCCCAGGCGGAAGACGGGAGGGGCAAGGCGGCCACGGCCAACTTCCCCTTTCTGGTGGAATAAAAAAAAGCCCCGCGGCAACCGCGGGGCTTTTTTGCGCCGTCTTACTTGGTGTAGTGCCTGATCCAGTCCACGTACATGTACTGGGGGAAGGGGGTAGAGGAGTCCGGGGTGTCGGTGAAGATACCGGCCACGGCGATGTTGAAGAGCACGTAGAAGTTCTCGTGGAACTCGCTGCGGGTAGCCTCGGAAATGGTCTGTTCCCCGATGTTTATCCCGTCGAGCTTCCAGACGATCTTGGCCGCGTCCCACTCGATCTCGAAGACGTGGAATTTCTCGGCGAAGAACTCCCCGTTAGGCAGGGTGTAGGCCGCGGAGTCCAGGATCTGGTTGTTGTAGTCCCCGGTGACGTTCTCCACCGTCGGGTCGTGGTGGAGGGTTCCGTTGGTAGAGCCCTGGCCGTAGTCGGGGTCGTTCTTGCTGCCGGTTTCGAGAATGTCAATCTCGCCGCATTCGGGCCAGGTGGTGGTGCCGCCGGTTTCGCTGATGTTGTCCCCGAGCATCCAGAAGGCGGGCCATACGCCCTTCCCGTAGGGAAGCTGGATGCGGGCGGCGATCTTGCCGTACTTAAAGACCTTGCCCGGGGTTCCGGAGGTGCCGTTCTGCCCGCCGGGGTTGGAGATTACCCGGGCGGACTTGAAATTGTTGTCGGCATAGGAGGTTCCGGTCATGGCCGCCTTGAGGATCATGTATCCACCCTCCTCCCAGGCGTAGGTCGCGTCGGTGCCGCCGGGATACTGCTGCCACTCCCCGTTGGGCGGGTTCAACATGGTCTGCCTGGTCCAGGTATTGGTGTCGAAGGTGCCGTCGTTGAACTCGTCGCTCCAGGAGAGGGTCCAGCCCGTGCCCGGGGTATAGGTATCCGGATTGGTCGCGGGGTAGGTGTAGTCGCCGGGCTCCTCGCCCGAACCGCCGATGCTGCCGTGGTAGAGTAGGCTCACGTCGTCAAGGCTGATGTCCGTCAAAAGGGTGCCGCCGTCGGCGATGGCGCCGGCCTCGAATACGAGCTTTCCCGTGGAGTAGGCGCTGGCGGCCTTGGTGAAGTCAAGGGTAAAGGTTTGCCAATCCGCGGTGAGGCTGTAGACGTTGACGGGCTTGAACTCGACCCAGCCGGAATCGCCGTTGCCTGCCTGCACGTTGATCTTACGCGCCGCCGCCGCTTTAGCCCGGAAGGAGAGGGTATAGTCTCCGTCAGGCATGGTAAGCCCATTCTGGTACACCTGAGCGTTCCAGGATTCGGTTCCCGCGTTGGTCACCGATACTACAAGGCTTCCGTCCACGGCTGCTGCCGTGGCCGCAGCGCCGCCGCCGATCCAGAGCTCCCAGGGCAGGGCGAATCCGTCGGCGAAATCGCCGTTGGTAATGACTTCGGTAAATACCGGATCTTCGGGGTCGGTTGGGTCAGTGGGATCCGTCGGGTCGGTAGGCGTCTCAGTGGGGGTGTCGCTTTCTTTTGAGGTTCCCATGCTGCAGGACATGCCTAAAGAGAGGCTAAAGAGCAGGGCCCCCGTCAGGAGCAGGGCCAGGTGGATTGCACGTTTCATCTCGTCTCCTTGAGATAGGTTTGTGTAGAGGCTTTGTAAACGTATACATCGCCTGACCTCATGATAACACGGTTTTGGGAATACGGAAACAAACCCGCCCGTTTTTTCCAAGAATTTTTTTTTTGGCTATCCGATACCGTATCGTATGCCGAATCGGATGCCCAACCCCGGCGGAGACGAGTTTGTGATCATACTAGAAACCGTTGACGGCGAAGTCTCTTCCAGGGTTCTCGCCCGTATTGAGGGAAATTTCCAAAGGAGGAACCGTAACGCCCCCGAGGGGCTCTCCCTTTCGGTGAGCGACGGCGCCGCCGTTTACGACCCCGGGAAGGTTCGTTTTTCCCACATAAGTGCAGGATCGCCTCCTTGCGGGCCCGTATTTTCTCCCTTACCCTTCATGATAAGGAGAAATCTATGAAGAAACCTTTGGTGACACTCGCTCTCGCGTTCCTCGCCGCGGCGGGAATCTTCGCCCAGGAATCGGTGGCGGCCTATACCACCCTCGAAGAACCCCTGGCCAAGGCCCTGTTCGACCTGTACAAGGAAAAGACCGGCGTAACGGTCAATTTTATCCGCCTCTCCGGAGGGGAGGTAATTGCCCGCCTGGAAGCCGAAAAGGCCAACCCCCAGGCCTCCATTTGGGTCGGCGGCGTCGGCCTCGACCATATCACGGCCAAGACCAAGGGCCTCACCGAAGCCTACAAGAGCCGTTCCGCCGGCAATACCCCGGACCAGTACAAGGACGGCGAGAATTACTGGATCGGCCTCTACGTGGGACCCTTGACCTTCGTAACCAACACCGACCGCGCCAAGGCCCTCGGGGTACCGGTTCCCCAGTCCTGGGCCGACCTCCTCAAGCCCGTCTACAAGGGCCTCATCCGCGTGGCGAGCCCCCTCACCTCGGGAACGGCCTACAACCTGATCACTACCCAGCGCTATCTCTTTAACGGCGACGAGGAAAAGGCCTTTGACTACCTGAGAAAGCTCGACGCGAACATCGACCAGTACACCAAGAGCGGTTCCGCCCCGAGCAAGAGCGTGGCTATCGGCGAGATTCCCATAGCCATCGGCTATGCCCACGACCAGGTCAAGCTCAAGGTCGACGCCGGCGCTCCCGTGGTCATCTCCGCCCCCGCCGAGGGCACGGGTTACGAACTCGCCTCCATGTCCCTGGTGAAGGGCGGCAAGGATACGGTTCAGGCCAAGAAACTCTATGACTGGATCCTCTCCAAAGACGCCCAGGACCTCATCGCCACCTGGTACGTGGTCCCGGTTTCCAAGATCGCCACCACCAATCCCAACGCCTTCTCCATCGACAAGATCAAGACCGTCAAGCAGGATCTCCGCTGGGACGGGGACAAGGCCAATTCCGACCGCCTCAAGGACCGTTGGAACAAGGAAATCGGGTCCAAGAGGTAAACCATGGGGAGTACGCGAAAAAAACTGCTTGGTTTCGCCGCGGCCTTCGCGGTCTTCGCCCTGGCGGACGCGTGGGTCTTCCTCACCGTCCGGGGGGCCTTCATCCGGATCGCCGAGGGCATGAGATCGAGCCAGGCGGCGCTTTTCGTGCGCTCCGCCCCCCGGGACGCGGATCTCGTGCCCGGCTGGCTGGAATCTTCCCGGGACGCCGTTCCCGGGGAGCGCTTCGTCTTTCTTTCCGCCGACCCTTCCTCGGGGGCCTTTGAGCCCCGGGGGGCGGGGGCGGAAATCGCCTCCTTCTGGGCTTCCCACCGGGAGGACCCCGAAGTCGTAAAGGGCCTCGACAGCGCCTACTATTTCGAGGCCTATACCACCGCCCGCAGCTACGATCTCGGGGGAATCTCGACGACGGTGAGCTTCGAGCCCCTGCTCAATGCCGACGGCAGCGACATAATCGGCATCCTCATGATCACCCGGGAGGCGGGGGCCTGGGGAGAGTTCGACCGGGTTCTCGCGGTGTTCGCCTTCGGCGTTCTCGCCCTCTTTTCGGTCATCTACCTCGTGGGCGCCTTCGCCCGGGACCGGGTCTCCGCCTTCGCGGTCATAATCCTGGCCCTCATAGCCTTCATCTTTATCGCCTATCCCCTTTTTGAAACCTTCCGCCTCACCTTTACCTCCGCCGGGAAGCCTTCCCTGGACACCTGGAAGCGGGTTCTGGGAGGGGACTACCTTCGGGCCTTCGGGGGGAGCGTGCTCCTGGGCGCCCTCACGGCGACCTTCTCAACCCTGGTGGGGTTTCTGTTCGCCTTCACGGTGAACCGCACCTCCATGGGGGGAAAGCGCCTCGTGAACGCCCTGGCGACCCTCCCGGTCATCTCGCCCCCCTTTTCCCTCACCCTCTCGGTGATACTCCTGGCGGGAAACAACGGCCTCATAACGAGGCAGCTTTTGGGGCTTTCATCCTTCAGTATTTACGGCCTCGACGGCCTGGTGATCGTCCAGACCATCGGCATGTTCCCCATCGCCTACATGACCATGTCCGGGGTGCTCAAGGCCATCGACTCCACCCAGGAAGACGCGGCCCTGGACCTTTCCGCGGGGCGCTTCACCGCCTTCGCCACGGTTACCCTTCCCCTGGCCATGCCGGGAATCCTGAGCGCCTGGCTTTTGGTGTTCACCAACAGCCTCGCGGACTTCGCGAACCCCCTCCTCCTGGCGGGGGACTTCCGGGTGCTCTCCGTGGAAGCCTACATGGAGGTTACGGGGCGGAACGACCTGGGGGGCGGGGCGGCCCTTTCGGTGATGCTCCTCCTTCCCACCCTCACGGCCTTCCTGGCCCAGCGCTACTGGGTATCCAAAAAGAGCTTCGTCACCGTTACGGGAAAGCCCTCGAGCCGCCTGACGGAGCTTGCCTCCCCGGCGGTCAGGCGCGTCCTGACCCTTCTGGTGGTCCTCATCCTGGCCTTCATCGTTTCCCTCTACGCCACCATCGTGGCGGGATGCTTCGTGAAGAATTGGGGAATCGACTACGGCTTTACCCTCTCCAACGTTTGGGAAGCCCTTTCCCGGGGCAGAAAGGCCATAACCGACACGGTGACCCTGGCGGCCCTGGCTACCCCGGTGGCGGGAATTCTTTCCATGGTGGGGGCCCTCATCCTGGTGAGGAAGACCTTCCTGGGCAAGCGAGTCCTGGAGGCTACCCTCATGACCCCCTTCGCCATTCCCGGAACCCTCCTGGGCATTTCCTACGTCCTCGCCTTCAACAAGGCTCCCCTCGTCCTGGTGGGAACCGCAGCGATCATCGTGATCAACTACGTGATCCGGGAATTGCCGGTGGGGCTCGAGGGAGGCGTGGCGAACCTGAGGCAGGTGGATCCCTCCATCGAGGAGGCAGCCTGCGACCTCGGGGCGGATTCCGCCACCGTCTTCAGGACCATCGTGCTCCCCATCCTCAGGCCCTCCTTCATATCGAGCATGTCCTACACCTTCGTCCGTTCCATGACCGCCGTCTCGGCGATCATTTTCCTCATCTCGGCCCGCTGGTATCACCTGACGGTCCAGATCTACAACTTTTCGGAGAACCTGCGCTTCGGCCTCGCCAGCGTGCTTTCCACGGCCCTCATCGCCATCGTTTTCGCCGCCTTCGGGATCATGAACCTCCTGGTTCGGGACGACGGCGCGATGGAAAAGAACGTGGTAGCCTAAGGACGTAAAAAAAGGAGATTTTCATGGGAAAGAGCGTTTCGGTCACCCTCGACGGGGTGACCAAGATATACCCCAACACGAAGGGAAAAAAGGACGTGGTGGCCGTGGCTGGTTCCACCTTCACCATCGAGCCCGGGGAACTGGTGACCCTTCTGGGTCCCTCGGGCTGCGGCAAGACCACCACCCTCCGCATGATCGCGGGCTTCGAGCTTCCCACCTCGGGCACCATCCGCATCGGGGAGGCGGACGTTACCATGCTTCCCCCGAACCGAAGGAACACCGCCACGGTTTTCCAGAGCTACGGTCTCTTCCCTCACATGAACGTCGGGGAGAACGTGGCCTACGGCCTCAAGCTCCGCAAGGTTTCCTCCAGCGAGATTGAGAGGCGGGTGGGGGAGGCCCTCGACATGGTGGGCCTCTCGGACCTGGCGGACCGGCCGCCGGGGCGCCTTTCCGGGGGCCAGCAGCAGCGGGTCGCCCTGGCGAGGAGCCTCATCGTGGAGCCCGAGGTGCTCCTCCTGGACGAGCCCCTGTCGAACCTGGACGCCCTCCTTCGGGAGCAGATGCGGGTGGAGATCAAGCGCATCCAAAAGAGGCTCGGCAACACAACGGTGTACGTTACCCACGACCGGGTGGAGGCCATGAGCCTATCGGACAAGGTAATCGTCATGAAAGACGGCCACGTCATGCAGATGGGCAGTCCCTCCAGCATTTACGAGAACCCTAACTCTAAATTTACCGCGGGTTTCGTGGGAAAGGTGGCCTTTTTCCCCGCCGAGGTGAAGGGCATTATGGGCATGGACGCCGTCTGCTCCGTCGGGGGGCGGAACCTCACGGTCCGACTCGGGGGGGAGAGTCCCGAAGACTCCCGGGTGAAGGCCGGAGACCCGGCGGTGCTCATGGCCAGGCCCGAGTCCCTGCGGCTGGGAAAGGCCGGGGAAGGGCTCGTGGACGGCACGGTGACCACCAACATCTACCTGGGCTCCAGCGTGGAAACCTGGATTTCCACCCCCTACGGGGAGATGCTCGCCCAGATCGACGACCCCGCCGGGAGGGAAGTCCCGGCGGAAGGTTCCCGGGTTTCCATCTCCGTACGGGAATCCCTGGCGAGGGTGCTTCGCGATGAGTGAACTCGACGCCGCCCTCCGCCTCCTCCTCTCCCTCGCCGCGGGGGCCCTTGTCGGCCTTGAGCGGGCTAGGCGCCACCAGACCGCTGGACTGAGGACCCACATACTCATCTGCCTGGGCGCCACCCTCTTAATGGTTCTGTCCATCTGGCTCCCGGAGCAGTACGCCGGGAACCGCCTGGGCGATCCCGGCCGCATCGCGGCCCAGGTGGTCTCGGGCATAGGCTTTCTCGGGGCGGGTTCAATCATTCGCCTGGGGAACACCATCAAGGGACTGACCACCGCGGCCTCCCTGTGGTTCATCGCCGCCGTGGGGCTCGCCATCGGGGCCGGAATGTACATCCCCGCGGGCATAGCCCTCGTATTCTCCCTTTTCGCCCTCATTGCCCTGGAGCCCCTGGAACGCCGCCTCTTTCCGGCGGAACGCCTCAAGCGCCTGGTTATCGCCTACTCCGGGAACTCCGACTTTCCCTCCAAGGCCCGCAAGGCCCTGGAGGACTTCGGCATTCCGGTACAGTCCGTGGACGTGGAAAAGGACATCAAGAAGGGCCAGTCGTCGGTACGCTTCCTGGTGAGCGTTCCCGTGGACGCCGACACCGGGGAACTCTACAAGCGGGTAAAGGAAATCGGCGGCGTGGAGCGGGTGGAGCTGAAGGAAAAGTTTTAGGCTTCCCGGGTCATTCCCGGGGGCCGCTTTTTCCCTGCCTGTATTCCCTCGGGGTACAGCCCACCACCTGGCGGAAGCGCTGGCTGAAGGTTCTCTGGTCCGCGTA
Source organism: Spirochaetales bacterium (assembly GCA_003246765.1). Lineage (GTDB taxonomy): Bacteria > Spirochaetota > Spirochaetia > Treponematales > Treponemataceae > Teretinema. Next base: position 16,532 of record QKDA01000017.1, read on the forward strand.
GCCCACCGCGGCGGCGACCTCCTGGATGCGCGCCGTGGGGTTCGCCAGCAGGGCCATGGCCTCCCTCATGCGGGTGAGGGTCAGGTAGTCGAAGAAGGTCTTGCCCGTTTTTTTGCGGAACACCCGGGCGAGGTAGCCCCCGGAAATGCCGAGGCGGGACGCGGTGTCTTCCAGCGACAGGTCGCAGGCATAGCACCGGTGAATCTCGGCAACCGCCTCGGCGGCGTAATGGTCCTGGGCGTCGTTTCCCTTGGGAAGCTCTACCTGGGGCGAAATCCCGAGGTCGCTGACGGCCTCCGCGGCCGCGTCCCTCGACCGGCGGTCCAGCTTGGAACGCACCTTCCCCAGGGCCCGATTGAGTTCCTCGTCGTCCAGGGGTTTCAGTATAAAGTCCTCCACGTCGAGCCGGACCGCCTCCCGGGCGTAGTCGAAGTCGCCGTGGGCGGTAAGCACGATGAAGCGGGGCCGCTCGGCTTCGGGTATCTCCTCCCGGACGAGGCGGATGAGGCTGATGCCGTCAAGGACGGGCATGCGTATGTCCGTGACCACCAGGTCGGGCTTCAGGGCGCAGATCCGCTCAAAGGCCTCTCCACCGTCCTTGGCGGAATCCGCGAGAGTAAAGCCCATGGCTTCCCAGTCAACGGTGGCGATGATTCCCCTGCGGGTGAGTTCCTCGTCTTCCGCCAGAATTACCCTGTACATCGCTCCTCCCTCCTCAGGGGCAGCCGCATCTCCGCGACGAGCCCCCCTCCTTCCCGCTCCCGCAGGCTAAGGCCGTAATCATCACCGTATTCGAGGGCTATCCTTCGGTTGAGGTTGCGAAGCCCGATATGGACGCTCGATTCGGGCCGCTCCCCCTCCCTCAAAGCGCGGTTAAGGGCCGCGAGCCGGGACTCCCCCATTCCCACCCCCGAATCGCATACCCGCACCGTCAGGATCTCGTCCCGGGCTTCGGATTCGATCAGGAGTTCCGCCGCCTCGGGGCTCGGCTCGATGCCGTGGATGAGGGCGTTTTCCACCAGGGTTTGCAGGGCCAGGTGCGGAATCACCGCGTCCTCGGTGCCCGGCCCGATCCGTTCGCTCCAGCTAAACCGGTCGGCAAAGCGTATCTTCTCGATTACCAGGTAGTGCCGGGTTTCCTCCACGCTTCGCCGGAGGGTCTCTTCCCGGGCCTTTCCGCTTATGCTGCCCCTCAGGAGTTTGCCCAGGGTCGCGGTGACCCGGGATATCTCGGCGCAGGAACCGAGCCGGGCGAGGGCGTCGATGGACGAGAGGGCGTTAAAGAAGAAGTGGGGATTGATCTGGGACCGCAGGGACTCAAGTTCCGCCTGCCTGAGGAGTTCTTGCTCCTCCATGGTTTCCACGAAAAGCCTGTCCAATTCCCCGACCATCCGGTTGAAATTTCCCATGAGCTCCCGAAGTTCCCCGGAAGCCCCGCCGGTCAGGCGTACCTCGAGATTCCCCTCGGCTACCTCCTTGGTGGCGGCGATAAGCCGGGTTACGGGCCCCGAGACCCGGCGGGATAGCGCCAGGCTGCCCCCCAGGGCCAACAGGGCGCAAAGCAGCGAAAGGATAGCCGCCGTGAGGGTGAGGGATTCCACCAGGTCCGAAACCAGGGAGTCGGGCTTGGCCGCAGTAACCGAGAGCTTCGAGCCCCGATAGCTTCGCCCATCCTCCGGTTCCGCCGGTCCCGAAAGGGGCTTTCCCTCGCTGTCCGGGTCTGAGGCGCTGAAGGCCACGATGCCCTCTGAATCGACTATAGTCAGGTCAGAAACCGGGGGAAGGGGGGCGAGGACGGTTTTCAGGGTTTCCCGGGGTATCTCCGCCGCCGCGTATCCCACGCATTCGCCCGAGGCGCCGATAACGGCGGTAGCCTCGTAAAAGGCGGCGTACCGGTCGCTCCTGCCCTCCATTCGCCGGGCGGTAACCGAGATACCCGCGGGATTCTCCCGAACCGCCTCTATGAGCTCACTGGGCAATGAGGCGGGGAGCCCCGTGGTGGAGTAGATGGTCTTTCCCTCGAGGTCCAGCACCGCGGCGTTCACCGGGGGGGCGTCATCCCTGAAGCGTTCCTTTGCCGCGGCGGCAACCGACAGGAGGGCCTTCTCGGAAAAGCCCCCCCCGGAGGACAGGGTTTCGCCGAGCTCCGGGCGGGCCGCTACGGCCACTACGGAACGGCCCACGGATTCGGTGAGGGCATCGAGCTTTCGCCCCGTCAGCTCAATGCCTGCCGCCACGTTTTCCGTGACTACGGCGTCCACCATCCTGGCGGAAAGGCCGACGGTGACCGCCGAGAGAATGACGAGGGGAATGAGGGCCGCCGCGAGAAAGAAGGCGAAAACGGTCTGCGAATAGGAGAGTCCACTCCAGGCCGGCGGCCTTGAAAGGGGAATGCTTGTACCTGGTCCGTCCGCTTCCATCCCCCCATTGTAGCATCCCTTCGCCTCGTCGGGAATAGAGCGGGTTCATGGGCTATACTTCCCCGTAGGCAGCAAGACCGAAGTGAGGAAGCCCATGAAAATATCGGTAATCGGGGCCGGCAACGTAGGCGCCACCGCAGCGAAGGTTATAGCAGACCGGAATCTGGCGGAAGAACTGGTCCTTCTCGACATAGACGCGGGAATAGCCCGGGGAAAGGCCCTGGACATCGCGCAAAGCGCTCCCCTGGCCGATTTCGACGCCCAGGTTTCGGGAACCGCGGACTATCGGGACACCGCGGGATCTGACCTCGTTATCATCACCGCGGGCATGGCCCGAAAGCCCGGCATGAGCCGGAACGACCTGGCCCACTGCAACGGCAAGATCGTGCGCTCCGCCGTATCCGAGGCCCTCGCCCGTTCTCCCGACGCGGTTATCCTCATGGTGACCAACCCCCTGGACGTGATGGCCCAGCTGACGCTTCGGGAAACCGGCCTTCCCAAGGAACGGGTCATCGGGATGGCGGGGCTCCTCGACACCTCCCGCTTCAGGCTGTTTGCGGCCCGGGAGCTCGACGTTCCCCCCCGGGACGTGGAAGCCCTCGTGCTCGGCGGGCACGGCGACCTCATGGCGCCCTGCCTTTCCCTCGCCGCCGTGAGGGGAAGGCCCCTGCGGGAACTCCTGAGCCCCGAGAAACTCGATGAGCTGGTGAGGCGTACCCGCGACGGGGGAGCGGAGATCGTGAACCTCCTTAAGACCGGATCCGCCTATTACGCCCCCGGGGAATCCATCGCCGAGATGGTCGAGGCCATGGTCCGCAACCACCAAAAGGTATTGCCCTGCACGGCCTACCTCGAGGGCGAATACGGGATCAGCGGGGTGTACTGCGGGGTTCCCTGCGTTTTGGGAAAGGGGGGACTTACGGAAATTGTGGAGCTGCCCCTGGATGAGGCCGACGTTCAATCCCTCCGGAATTCCGCCGCCCAGGTGAGGGAACACTACGAGAGCCTCCTAAAAACCATAGACCGGGAGTGAGGATCTTCCGGCGGGTGAAACCTTTTAAGTCCGCGGCGGGTCTACAAATCTGTACCGGTCAGTCAAACCGGGGGAGGTTTTCTTTGAAACAAGCGGCAGCCCGTTTTTTTCGCGCCCTGGGCATATTCATGCTTTCGTCGGCCGTCATACACCTTGCTCTCATCATGATCCATTCGATCCGCATCGGGAGTTTCAGGCTTTTCAACCTGTTCGACATCCTGGACCTGGACCTCTTCTTTCCGGACATCGCCTCAGGCGACCTGAGTTTCGCCCTTTCGGCGGTGCTCTCGCTAGCGCTTTTCGTCGCGATCTTCCTTTTCGCCGCGAAGGGGAGAGCCCGGAGAACCACGTAATTTTCCGCTCCTTTTTATTAGCGTCCGCCTTGGCAGGTTTCGTTTCCGGGTTCCCGCGGCGCGGCCCCCGGAAGGCGCGCTGAGATTTTCCCTGCTTACTGACGCTCCGGCGCTGCCGAAGTACTGTTTTGTTATTTCTTTCCTCAATTCGCAGAAAAAAGTTGACGGATGGATAATTCGCTGACATACTTTTTTCAAGGAATGATAGTACAACGCTTGTACAAACATGAGGAGGAATGATGAAAAATTGGATTTCAAGAATTCTGGCAGCGGGGATGCTGGCTGTCGGACTTCTCTCCTGTTCGCTCTCGTTCGACACGGGCGAGGCTTCCGGCGTGAACAACGCTGCCTCGCGCGCATCTGTGACGGCAAGCGCTGGCGGGAAGAGGGTAGTGGGCTATTTCGTCGAGTGGGGAATTTATGCCGCTCACGACAATTACTACGTTAACTCGATTCCCTTTGATAAAGTAACGCACATCAATTATGCCTTCGTTGGAATCAACCCAAGCAACTTCGGAGTCGAGGTATACGATCCCTGGGCTTCCCTAGAGATCGTATACCCAGGGGAGAGCTGGGACACTCCCTATAAGGGCAACCTGGGCATGCTTCGGAAGATGAAGGAGCAATACCCCAACGTGAAGGTTCTCATTTCCGTCGGCGGCTGGACCAAGTCGCACGGGTTTAACGCGGCGGCAAAAACCGACTCAAGCCGTAAAACCGCCGCGAAAAACCTGGTCGCCTTCATGAAGCAGCAGGGTTTGGACGGAATCGACATTGATTGGGAATATCCCGGCGTCAATCGGCTTCCCGATCCGAACGATCCCTATGATAAGGGTGCTCCCGGCGGTCCTGAGGACATGGTTAACTATCCCCTGTTTCTCAAGGCGATTCGCGAGGAGTTAAACGCGCAAGGTTCAGCCGACGGCCGCTACTATGAGCTTACCGCGGCGGTCGGCGTCGGGTATGACAAGATCGCCGTGACCAATCCCGCCGAATACGCGAAGTATCTTGACGCGGTTAACCTGATGACCTACGACATGCACGGCGGGTTTGAGACCGTTATCGGGCATCAGGCCCCGCTGTATGCCAATCCCAACGACACCCATGAGCAGCTGGTAAACGAGCGGTATAACGTCGACTGGCCGGTCAGGAAATTCCTTGACCTTGGCGTTCCGGCAAGCAAGATCGTGGTCGGCATTCCCTTCTACAGCCGCGGATGGAACGGCGTCTCAGGCGGGTGGGACGTTGACGGCGACGGCCGCGCCGACGGAATGTTCGGCAACGGCTCCGGTTCCCTTGCCGGAAAGTGGGGCGTCGGCGGCCAAAGCCCGTACTTCGCCGTCAAACAGCTTGAGGGACAGGCGGGCTGGGAGAAATACAGGGATCCCTACAGCATGGTCCCGTGGCTTTATAACCGGGCCGCCGGCGAGCTGTATACCTTCGACGACGCCCTCTCCGTCTCGGCGAAAATGGACTACATTCTTCAGAACGATCTCGGCGGCGCGATGTACTGGGAGTTTGACGGAGACGATTGGAAGAACGGCTATGACCTCGCTAACATCATCGCCGACAAGATGCTCGGCGGCGGGATACCCCAAGATACCCTTCCTCCCTCGATTCCGGCCAATGTCCGCTCAACCGCGAAGACCGCGACTTCGGCTGACCTGGCATGGGACGCCAGCACGGATAACGTTGGAGTCGCCGGTTATGAGGTCATGGAAGGAGCCGTCGTACGGGCAACGGTCAATACCGTTTCAGCCAAGGTGACAAACCTTGCCGCCGACACATCGTATACCTTTGCAGTTCGTTCGTTCGATGCGGCGGGGAACCGCAGCGCGCTGAGCCTGGGCGTACAGGTTGTGACCGATTCAGCCGTAATAGAAGATCCCGATGATCCGGACGACCCCGATGATCCGGTTGTTATCGGTCCCGCTACGGGCATTCCCGGTACCCCGTCCCTCGAGCAAACCAAATGGAACGGCGAGGCATCCTTTGGCCTGCGTATGAATATGTGGTGGGGAAATAACGGCACCCGCCTTGATATCCTGGAAAACGGAACGGTAGTCCATACGCAAAGCCTTGCGGATATTAGTCCGAACGCCCAAAGCGTAACGGTGGCAATCAATGATAAGCCTAACGGAACCTATCGGTACGTTGCCAAGCTTACCAATCGATTCGGGTCCAGTTCTTCCCGGGAAGTAACGTACACGGTAACCCAGGGAACTGCCGGGGGCGACGACAACTCGGGCGGTGACGATAACACTGGCGGCGACGACAACTCGGGCGGCGACGATAACTCGGGCGGCGACGATAACTCGGGCGGCGACGATAACACTGGCGGCTCTTCCGCATGGACTCCCGGTACCGCGTATTCCGTAGGAATGGTCGTTACCTATAACGGATCGACGTGGACTTGCAGGCAGAATCATACTGCCCTCGTCGGTTGGGAACCTGCGAACGTACCGGCATTGTGGCTTCCGGGAGGTACGGTCCCGGACGATACAACCGGCGATGACGAACCCGTTACGGCGGTACCCGGTATTCCCTCAGGCCTGTATGCCGCCAGCGCCGGCGCGTCCTCGATCATCGTGTCATGGAACGCCGTTTCCGGGGCTGCCGGCTATGATCTTGAGGCCGACGGCGTTATTAAGTCCACGGTGACCTCCCCGTGGACTCACGCCGGCCTGAGCGCAGGCAGCGCGCATTCCTACCGCGTACGGGCCAAGAATTCCGCGGGTACCGGAGCCTGGTCTTCCTCGGTGCAAGCCGCAACCTCCGCGGACGACGGGAACGTGAACGGATCCTTGCCAAAACGGATCATGAGCGGATACTGGCATACCTGGAGCGGCGGTCCCGGCTTCATTCGGCTTCGCGACGTGAGTCCCGCCTGGGACGTCGTGAACATCTCCTTCGCCGAGCCCGTTTCTCCCGGAAGCGGCGACGGGCGGATGAAGTTCGACATATCCGGTCTGAGCTCCTCCTACTCGATTAATGACTTCAAGGCAGACGTACAGCTGCTGCAATCGAGGGGGAAGAAGATTGTGCTCGCGATTGGCGGATACGAGGGGTACTTCTCCCTCAACGATGCCGCCGCGATAACCACCTTCGTTAATACAATTACCGGTTACGTCCAAGAATACGGCTTTGACGGCATCGACATCGACCTGGAACAAACCAGCGTGTCCCTGCTTAGCGGCGCGGATCCCGACTTTCGTAACCCCGTCTCGCCCAAGGTCGTGAACATGATCAGCGCCATCCGCAGGATATGCGACGCTTTCGGCCCGGACTTCATCCTCTCATGGGCGCCCGAGACCTTCTACATGCAGATGGGACACCAGTTCTACGCGGGCTTGAACGGGTATGTGGATAATCGTTCCGGATGCTACATACCCATGATCTACGCCTTGCGCGACAAGACCACCTACGTGCAGGCTCAGCTGTATAACTCGGGATCAATAATGGGCAACGATGACCGTCCCTACAGCATGGGAACCGTCGATGGCGTCGTGGCCATGTGCGAGATGCTCCTCGCCGGGTTCACGGTGAACGGAAACCAGGATTATTTCTTCCCTGGACTCCGTCCGGATCAGGTAGTAATCGCGGTGCCCGCATCCTCCTCGGCGGCCGGTTCCGGGCAAATCTCGAACGCGAACCTGCAGCAAGCCTTTTCAATTCTGGAAAGCCGGTATCCCGGTATCCGCGGCATCATGGCGTGGTCTATAAACTGGGATAACTACCAGAACGGCAACACCTTCGCGACCTCCAACCGCGCCTACCTAAACGGGCTAAACTGAGGTAGTCAACCGCATGTACGGCCGACCGCTTTGAGTAACCCTTGAATCGGTCGGCTTCGTTTTATCCCGCGACCCTTCGCTATTTACTTGGTTTCCCCCTATACTTTTCTCATGGAAGGGTTCATCGACACAAAAATCGGGATCGGCATCTCCGCCTGCCAGTTCGGCGGAAGGGTTCGCTACAACGGCAAGGGCCAGGACGTGACCCGCCTTCTCGGCCGGGAACGGTCCGACTTTATTTGGCACCCCCTGTGCCCGGAGGTCATGAGCGGCATGGGGGTTCCCCGGGTGCCCGTGAGCCTCCGGGGCGGCAACGGCGACGATTTCTGGGAGGGGAGGGCCGAAGTCAAATCGAGGGAAGGTGAAAACCTCGGGGAATGGATGCGTAAGGGATGCGCTTCCTGCCTGGATACCCTCGCGCGCTCCGGCGTAAGGGCCTTCGTATTTATGGAAGGGAGCCCATCCTGCGGGGTCTACCGGACTTCCCTTAAAAACAAACGCCTGGGGCATCCCCCGGGAATCTTCGGTTCCCTTCTCCTGAGGGAGGGTTTCTTCCTTATACCCGCGCAGGATCTTCAGAGCCCGATAAAATGGTGGGACTGGAGGAGGCGCCTCTTCGCCTTCGTCTGGCTTTCCGATCAGGCCTTCGCAGCTCCTTCGGAGATCGTGGAAATTTGGCACCTCCTCAAATTCCTTTGCCAGGAAATCTCCCGCGCCCAAGCGGACGAAATCGGCCGCCGGATCGCGGACATGAAGTCGCTTTCAAACCGGGAGTACCCGGGTCTCAAGAAAGAAATTCTCGACCTCCTCAGGCGGCCGTCGGAGGTCCGCCGGATCAAGCAGGCCCTCTGGAAGCATTACCGGTTCCTGAACAAGCGCTTCGGCATCGAGTCCGAGGCCGTAAGGATGCCCGATGACGAGCGGGGGGTGTCGAAAATAGCCTCGGAGCTTCTCTCCCTGGAGATTCTCACCTCCCGCGAGGGGCTTCTCTTCGGGGCCGTACCGATCCATTACCGAAGGGCTCCGTCCGCAGGGGAGCCCGAATTGGACAGCGGCGGAAACGAGGAAGCCTAGCCGAGGGAGTCGCCGAAAAAACCGAAAAGAGCCCCGGCAGTCTCCCGCCGGGGCTTTGTTGTTATTTTTGATATACCCGCACGTAGTCCACGTACATGGTCGACGAGGAGGGGGTGCTCCCGTCGGGGTAGCCGGGCCACTGGCCCCCTACCGCGAGATTAAGGAGGAAGAAGAAGGGCCGGTGGAATTCCTCGGTGCTTCCCGTTCCCCCGGCGATATTGGCCTCCATGTACTGCTTTCCGTCTACGTACCACTTAATGAGGGATGAATCCCACTCGATCGAGTACTCGTGCCACTGGGTTACGTCCACGGAAAAGTTATTCCAGTAGTTGTTGTTCGTCGGCTGTCCCCAGTTTGCGTGGCCCCCGTTATCCCAATGGATGGTTCCGTGGGTAGTAGCCTCGGAGTTGACATGTTCCATGATGTCGATTTCGCCGCACATAGGCCAGTTCACGGAAGAGATATTGCTCCCTAGCATCCAAAAGGCGGGCCAGAGCCCGGTGCCGTTGGGCATCTTGATGCGGGCCTGAATCTTCCCGTACTGAAAATCCCTTTTTCCCTGGGTCTTGATCCGAGCGGATGTCCACGAGGCGCCGTTGTAGTTCTCTTTCAGGGCGGTGATCCTGAGGCTGCCGTCTGCGACAGAGACATTCTGGCTCCGGCTGGTGTAGTACTGCAGCTCGTTGTTGCCCCATCCGCCGGCCCCGGTCTCGTATGACCAGGAGGCCGTATTCAGGCTCGTGCCGTTGAACTCGTCCGACCAGGCGACGCGGTAGCCCGATATCGACGGGGTGGTCGCGTCGGAGGAGGAGCCGGTAGAGCCGCCGGTTGAACCGGAATCAAGCCGGGTAAAGGTCCACCGTTGGGCGGTAGACGAGTTCCAGGTCCATAGCTGAACGTTTCCTCCGTTCGCCTGGGAGGAGTTGGAAACGTCGAGGACCTTATTGGCGTGCTGGTTCGTCAATCGGTAGGTGCCGTCGCCGTTGGCCTCTATCTTAAACTTCTGGTTAGCCTGAAGGTTTCCCCGGTTCCATTGAACCACGTTCGTGCCGTTCGCGGTGCCCCATCCGGCGCCGTCGAGCACCAGTCCGCTATTGACGGATTCCAGGTACCAGTAGCCGTCGCCCGTAGAGAGAAGCTTCCATTTCTGGTTTTCTCCCCCCACGTAGTCCCACTGGTGAACGTTGGCTCCCGGAGTCTTGGATACGTCGGAAACGTCCAGGGCCTTGCCCGAGCACTTGGCGACTATCTTGTAGACTCCCCCGTTTACCAAGTCCGAAGAAACGGTGCCGGTGCTTCCCCCCGTGGAGGAGCCGTAGGTAAACGAGGCCCAGCTCGCGGTATTCGAGAGGGTTCCCTGGGGCACGCAGGCCTCAACCCCGTTTTGGTTTTTGAGAACCGTGAGGTAAATCCTGGCTCCCGGGGTGAAGGTCGGGTGGCTCAGGGTGTAACTGTATACCCCGCCCGAGTAGTTCATGTCCCGGGCGGCGAGCACGAGGCCCGTGCCGTTCCCCTCGGAGACGTACAATCTTGCGTAACTGAGCTGAGTGCCCGCATTGTAGCTCACGGTCAAGCCCGTGCCGGTCATGCCCTTCACGTCGACGCTTCCGTTGGCGCCGGTAATGGCCCTTTCTCCCGTACCGGATGCGGGCGAACCGGAGGTCTCCAGGGTGGACATGGTACAGCCTCCGGCAAAAAGGGAGGCAAGCATGCAAAGGACTGCGATTTTCTTCATGAAAACTCCTTAATTTTGCTTCACCAGAGCACCCGATGCTATATTCCTTCGCGGTAGCCCTTGTATGTACTCCTGACGGAATCGTTAAAGCGGTCGCCCAGGAACCATAAGAGGGGGGGGGCGGGAGCCCTCGCGAGAACTGTCGAACGGTTCCTGGACTTACTGCTGTCGGCTTACCAGCCGATGCCGATCACGAGTCCCCGGGGAGAATGGGTCTCGATCAGGGTGCTCTTGTCCGCCACATCGTCGTAGCAGAAACCGTAGGCATAACCGTCAATGCTGTTGTCGTGCCAGAACTTCGCGTAGTAGTTCGCCGGGCCCGCCTTGTAGTAGGCGCTCGAATTGGCCCAGTTGGCCGGATCCTGCACTATGTGGCGGTTGAGGGCCGCGCACATCTGGGCCTGGAGGGCCAGTTCCACGGTGTTCCCCGTGGCGAGCACCCCGGAACCCTCGAAGAGCTCGTCGTTGTTGGGCTTGCCGCTGATATAGTACTTGGCGCTGTCCCCGCTCCGGGTAAACTCGAAGCGCCCGTCGGCGAGCACCTTGCCGGTGAAGTAGCCCAGGGGATGGTTGAAGGAGAGGGTATTGGTCCTATAGTAGTTCCAAACCTGGTCCACGTAGCTGGCCATGTAGTTGCCGTAGGTCCGTCCCACCCGGAACTCCCCCTTGCAGGGGGCGATGATGCGGTAGGGCCGCTGTACCAGGGAGCGGAATTCCGTCTGGGGCATATTTTCGAAGGCGCTGAAGATCTCTTCCCGGGTCTTGGTGATTCCTACCTTCCGGTAGGCGGCGTAGGAGGAACCGGAATCGTTGTACATCTCCATGGTGACGGGGAAGGCGAACTGGTCGACCTGGGTGGTGTTTCCCCAGAAGGCGCCGGGGGCCACGGTGTACTCGATCCAGTCGAAGATGGTCTTGGCGTTGGGGTCCGCGGGATTGTTCAGGTCCGGCTGTACCACGCCGATCTGTCCGGCGCCGTCCACGATGCCCCTCATGACCACCTTGTTGTCCATGGAGATGAACAGGCGGGCGGAGGGCATGTTTTGGGGAACCTGGAAACCGTTGATGTCGCTGAGGCGGAAAGACCAGGCGTCGCTGGTCTGGTTGGCCTGGATTGGAACGAGGGTCCCGTCGGGCTTGAGGTAGCAGTATGCGCCGCTGGCGTTCCGGCCCACTACGCAGATCCAGATGCGGTCGTTGGAATAGTTCCCCCGGGTATTGTTCTCGAACTGGAAGGTCATTTCCATGTTGGACGCCAGGGGAATGAGAGTCGCGTTTCCGGTGGAGCCCCCAGTGGATCCGCCGGTAGAGCTGCCGGTGGAACCGGAATCCAGGCGGGTAAAGGTCCACCGCTGGGCGGAAGAGGAGTTCCAGGTCCACAGCTGTACGTTGCCGCCGTTCGCCTGGGACGATCCTGAGACGTCGAGCACCTTGTTCGCGTGCTGGTTGGTAAGCCGGTAGGTTCCGTCGCCGTTGGGCTCGATCTTGAACTTCTGGTTCGCCTGCATGTTTCCGCGGTTCCACTGGAGAATGTTGGTGCCGTCCGCGGTGCCCCATCCGGCGCCGTCAAGCACGAGGCCGGAGTTCACGGATTCCACGTACCAGTAGCCGTCGCCGGTGGAGAGGAGCTTCCATTTCTGGTTGTCTCCCCCCACGTAGTCCCACTGGTGCACGTTCGCCCCGGGGGTCTTGGAAACGTCGGAAACGTCCAGGGCCTTGCCCGAGCACTTGGCGACAATCTTGTATACGCCCCCGTTCACCAGGTCCGTGGTACCCGTGCCGGTACCGGTTCCGGTCGACGGTCCCAGGGAGGCGTCGCCGTAGGTAATGCGGGCCCAGCTCGCGGTGTTGGAGAGGGTGCCCTGGGGCACGCAGGCTTCAACTCCGTTCTGGTTCTTGAGCACCGTGAGGTAAATCTTCGCCCCCGAGGTAAAGGTCGGGTGGCTC
>QKDA01000037.1 GCA_003246765.1 Spirochaetales bacterium
ACCAGTTCCTCCAGGTGAACCCGGTAGTCGTTGAGCTCCCTCGTCCTCGCGCGCACCAGGCGCCTGAGGCTCCGGTCCCATAGCCCCGCCAGGAGCACCGCCGTCGCAGCCGCCGCGAGGAGGAGCGCCCCGATCGCCCAAGTGGCGGCGCTGTAGGCGGGGCTCCGGTACTCCACGTCGATCCAATCCTCAATGATTCTTTTCTTTTCCTCCGGGGTGATCGAGTTAAGGGCCTTGTCGAGAATAACCCTCAGCGTCTCCCGGTCTTTTCTCACGCCGAAGGAGATCCGGTGCACGTAGCCCGTCTCGCCGAGGATCTTCAATCCCGCTATGCGTTTTTTGTCAATGTAAAAGGAAATGACCGGCAGATCGCTCACCGCCGCGTCGGCCCTCCCTGTGGTTACCGCCGCGAGGCCCTCAAATTCGTTCGCCGCGGGAACAATCTTGAAGATATTGCGTTGCCTCATGAAATAGGCATAACTGGAATAGCCCTCGGTAATGCAGACCCTCTTGCCCGAAAGGTCCGCGGGCTTCCGCAGGGAGCCGTCGTCGCCCCTCGCGGCGAAGACCGTGGGCATCTCCAGGTAGGGTTCGGTCAGGACAAGGTAGGAATCCCGCTCTTCCGCGCGGCTTACCGCGAGAATGCCGTCCAGGGCGCCCGATTGCACTCCCTCGAGTACCGCGGACCAGTCTTTCATGACCTGCCGCCGTATGGAGATCCCCAGCCGCTTTTCCACCAGGATCAACAAGTCCTCCGATATCCCGTCGTGCATGCCCTGGCTGTTGACGTAATCAATGGGGGGATAGCTCGGGTCCGCTCCCAGGACGATCTTCCCGTCGTGTTCCCTAAGCCAGGACCGCTCCTCCGCCGTGAGGCTGAGCCTGCGGGGAAGCAGCCGGTAGAGGGAAATCCCCGCGAGAGTTCCCAGGGATGAGGCCAGGATGATGAGGGCGGCGGTATAGACCGCTTTTCTTTTCATTTTTTTTTACACAGCGCCGCCCTTAAGTATAGGCGATAGGGCGCGGGGATACCGGGCAAGTATGCAAAAAAAAACCGCCCATGAAGGGCGGTTCCCCGGGCCCTTAGGCCCTCAGGCTTCTTTCGATTCGGTCCCGGTCAAAGCCGACAATGATCTTTCCGTTTACGTCCACTACGGGAACTCCCATTTGGCCGGACTTGCGAACCATCTCCTCCGCCTTTCTCTGGTCCCGGGAGACGTCGTATTCGGTGAACTTTACGCCCCTCTCCTGGAGATAGGACTTGACGAGACGGCAGTAGCCGCAGGACGGGGTGGTATAAACCTGTACGCTCATGGCGAGCCTCCTTTCGGTAGTTGTTTACGTACCGAATATACGGCCCCTTGGCGCTCCCTTCCGTGACAAAGGTTACACTCGGAAGAGCTTTTTCAGGGACGCCTGCCGGACGATTCGGTAGTGGAGGTAGAAGAGCATTCCCGAGGCGGGTACCGCCGCCAGGGCTACCACGGGGGACCAGCCGAACAGGGGTCTGAGCCCCGCGTTCAGGTTCACGATCGCCTCGATCCCGGCGCACAGGAGGGCCGTGAAAAGCAGCGCCGAGGCGATGACGTTGAGACCCCGCCGCCGGATCCCCGCGATAACCCCCAGGGTTCCCGCGACGCAGGCTATCCCCCAGAGACTCAAGGGAAGGGCCAGGGGTAAAAACCATGCCAGGCGGCCGTCCACCGCGTCGAGAACCAGGAGCATGAGGGGAAGGGTCGGGGCCAGGATCGAGAACACGATCCAGGGATAGCGGCCCAAAAGCCCGGTCATGCCTACCAGGAGAAAGCCCCAGACGATAGGAGGCGACGAGTAGCGGGACCAGGTAATGCCCCGGTTGGCGAGGATGTCCGCCATGAGGGTAATCAGCAGGGCGGACCCGAAGACGATGGAAACGATCTCGAAGTAGATGAGCCGTTTTTGGTCCCGGCTCAGGGCCTGCCGCTCGAGCACCTCCTCAAGGAAGGATCTGTCCCGGGGAAAGTCCGTTCCCCCGGCCTCGGCGGCCGCGGGCCTCTCGCCGGTGCCTTCCTCCCCGCACAGGGGGCATCGGGTTCGGGTATCGGAAAAGGAAACCCCGCAGCTTCCGCAATATGCCATCTTCTTACCTCCTCGCCGCCCAGTCCAGGTTCGTGTCGACCCTCACCTCCAGGCCTTCCCGGGCCAGGCGCCTGAAAAAAAAGCGTTCCGCCGAGGGATCCTCCAGGGTGCTTCCCACGGTCACGATGAGCCGGTCCTTCCAGCTCAACACTCCGACATTCGCCCCCGTGACCCGGTTGCTCGGGGGAAAGAACAAGAAACGCTCCACCCGGGCCGCCGCGTCTTCCGGCAGGGCGATTGCCTGAAGGTTCGACAGGGACCCGGAGTACAGGCTCAGGTTGAGCCGCCGGTTCATGAGCTTGAGGGCCAGGTTCTTGACCGGTAGCACCACCCCCCGTCCCAGGGGGTGGAGTTCCCCTCCCACGTTCCGCTTCAACTGGCGGTAGAACTCCATCTTGGTCACCCCGAGCCTCATCTGGTGGTGAACCCGTTCAAGGATGTCCGGGAATTCCCAGGGCCCGAAACGGAGGTCTATGGAAGGGGCCGCGAAGAGGAAAAAGTTGCGCATCGTGCGGGAGGGATACAGCTTTCTCAGGTTTACGGGCACCTGGATCGAGATAAGGGCCTTGCTCCTGAATTTTTTCCCTCCCTTCTCCTCCAGGGCTATGTCCTGGAGGGCCGCGGCGTAGCAGGCGACGAGCCATTCCGTCAGGCTCGCCTTCCTCTCCCGGGCCAGGGTCAGGGCCTTTTCAAGGGGCATTTCCGCCGCGGTAACCCGATAGGCGTGCCTGAAGCGCCGTCCCGGCAGGAGCCATGCCTTGCTTCCCTCCTCGGGGGGGGGCAGGTCCCGCCGGAAGTAGCGCCGGTAGGAATCTTCCCATTCGTCGCTTTCGGGCTCGGCGGTTCGGTCTATAAAGTCGACGTGGCGGATTCCCCCGCTTTCCAGGGGAACCCCGAGGGCCAGAAGGTACTCTATTATCAGGGTCTTCAGGAATACCATTCCCCCGGTGCCGTCGGTGACCGCGTGGTGGAATTCGCAGGCCACGGTCCTGCCCCGGGCGAACACCCGGCACAGGGGCTTTACCCGATCGTCCCCCCGCAGGGCGCAGGGAACCGTGCCCTCCCTCTCGGGTTTTGGGGCCTCCGGGGCGCTCTCAAAGTAATGCCAGAACAGCCCCCGGCGGAGGACTACGAATAGGTAGGGGAACCTGCGGGCGGAGCGCTCCAGGGCCCGCTCAAGGGCATCGGCGTCTACCGTTTCCTTGAGCTCGCAGGAAAGGCGAAAGATGAAGGGGCCTTCCCTCGTGGCGGCGGAGGCGGTGAACACTGCGCTGTTGTCGGGCCTCCAGAAGGCCTCCTCGCGGTTTTCTGCTTTCATTCCTGCTTTCAGTGTACACTTCCCCGGAGGTTTTTGCGATTACCTTTCCCTTGCGTTCGCCCCAAATCGGAGGTATTCTGATAACATAGGATAAACGCAGAGGAGTCTAACCATGGAAGAAACGGTCAAGGACGACGTGGGCTACATCGAGATGAAGTTCGGGCCCCGCTGGAAGTATATCGCGGTAGTGAGGTCCTTCATCCAGAATTTCCTCGCCGTGAACGCGAGCACCCTCGCCCGGGCGGACAAAATAGCCATGGCGGTAAGCGAATTGCTGGAGAACGCGGTCAAGTACGCCAGCGGCGAAGAGACCACCGTGGCGGTGCGCCTGGACCGCCTCTCCAAGAGCCTCACCGTGTCGGTGGCCAACGAGGCGAGTCCCGAGGCCGTGAAGGGCCTTAAGGACAACTGGGATATTGCCATGCAGGGGGAACCCCTGGAAGCCTACATTAAGAGAATGCAGGAGGCGGCGGTCCGCACGGACTCCAAGAGCCAGCTCGGCCTTGTCCGCATCCGCTACGAGACCGGCGCCGACATGAAGCTCGACGTGCAGGGGAATCAAGTGAAGATCACGCTCGTAAGCGAGCTGGACGAATAACGGAGATACCATGAATAAGCTGAAGATCGAATCCATTACCCAGGGAAACGCCTCAATCAACGTAACCGATACCGCCGACGGCGTAGCCGTGGCCGTTGCGGGAGAAATCGACATGCAGGATCCGAGCGTCCTTTTGGACCCGGTTTTCGCGAGCGTCCATGACGGCGCGGTCGCCCAGGGGCTCAAGGTAATAGAGTTCGACGTGCGCAAGCTCACCTTCCTCAATTCCAGCGGCATCAAGGCCATCGCCAAA
>QKDA01000231.1 GCA_003246765.1 Spirochaetales bacterium
TGCCCGGAACCATGGGAAGTGGTCCGCTGGGATGATCCCGGAGGGGAGGGGACGGAGAGCTTCCGCGTTACCCCCCCCCGGTATGTAGTCGAGTGCTACGCGTGCGGCCGCCCTTCCTGGCTCGAGGAAATCCTCTTTGACTCAGGCGGCGGGGAGCCCCGGTTCCTGGTGGACCTGGAATACCTCACCGCCGAAAGCTGGTCCGCGGAGTACCATTTGCTTCCGTCCCTTACCCGTTCTAGCGGCGTTAAGAAAACCATATTTATGCCCGGATTCCTGAAGGGCACCGGCGGACTCATCCTGGACAGGCCCTTTATGGACGCCCTGGAGGCCTTCTCGAATCCGGATAGGAGGGCAGGCGAGCGCTCTTCCCTGCTTCGGGAGCTCGGTGCGGTAAAGTCCCTTCCCCCGGAAGCCGATCCTCCCGGGACCTCGGCGTTTTGGTTCCTGCTTTTCAGCTACGAGCACGATTTTTCCGGTCTAGTGAAGGATCTCGCGGCCTTCGCCCGTGATCGGGAGGTGGTCGTCTTTGCCGCGTCGGGACGAAGCGCAGAGCCCTTGAAGCGGGCCTTGGCCGACGCCTTCGCCCGGGAGGAGACCGTGCCCTTCACGGCGGTATTCCTCCCCATGCTGGCCCAGGAAACCTGGGACCGGCTGCTGGCGGCTTCGGATTTTGCGGTGGTTCGGGGGGAGGAAAGCCTTTCCCGGGCGGTGCTGGCGGGCAAACCCTTCCTGTGGGAATGTTATCCCTTCAAAGACGGGGATGGGGAGCGCTCTGGGCATTTTCCCAAGGTACTGGCCCTGCACGACCTCCTCAGGAAGGAGGCGGCCCTTCTCAACGGGGCCTGTCTCGGGGAGGACTATCTGCGCTGGGAAGCCCTGTCCCTGGATTTTAACGGCATGGAAGGGGGCCGCGGCGATCTTCTCGGCGTCCTCAGGTCTCTGCCCGCCGTGGAACCCGCGTTCCGAAATTTGTCCCAAAAGGTCCTTGAAAACGGGAATCTCGCGGTCAACCTGATGACATTCCTCGGTATTTCAGGATAGAATGGAAAAACTCGCCGTCTTTGCGCGGCGTGAACCCTAATCCTTTTTTTGAGAGAAGATATCATGTTAGCAGCTTCACAATTGCGCGTCGGCACCGTTTTCATGAACGGCAACGACCCGATGATCGTCCAGCGCATGCTCGGCAACAAGAGCGGCCGCGGTTCCATGGTGTACCGGCTCCGCATCAAGAACATCGTTACCGGCCAGACCATGGACGTCGGTTTCGATTCCAGCGAGAAGTTCCAGGAAGCGGAACTCGATTTCCACAAGGTTAAGCTTTCCTACATCGACGGCGACACCTACGTTTTCATGGAAGAAGAGACCTACGAGCAGTTCGAGATTTCCAAGGAAGACCTCGGGGACAACACGAACTACATCACCGACGGAGATGAATTCGTGCTGGAGCTCACCTTCTATAACGGCAAGCCCGTGGGCGTGACCCTCCCTATCCTTATCGAGCGGGAAATCACCTACTGCGAGCCCGGCCTCAAGGGCGACACCTCGGGAAAAGCCACCAAGTCCGCCACCCTCGACACGGGTTTCGAGCTTCAGGTACCGCTTTTCTGCGAGATCGGCACCCGCATCATGGTCGATACCCGGGACGGCTCCTTCTCCGAGCGGGCAAAGTAAGCCCGTTCCCCAAGCGCCGAAACGAAGGTTTTAGTGCCGCATGACCCCGGTCTCGAACCGGGGTCTTTTTTTTTCTTGGACCCCCGGAACCTGAAACCCTTGCCTCCCTTGACAGCTCCCGGGACCGCCTTTATGCTTGAGTACGGAAGTCATTGTCGGGAAACGTTTTATTTCCCGCTGAAAAGAAGGTATCTATGCTGCCCACTCGGTTTTTCAACAATTCGGGACCAGTCAACGACCGGGATCACTTTTGCGTCCCTCCCATTCAGCGTCTTGACGTACGCAAAATTTGGCAGCTTATCCTCCAGAAGAAATATTTCCTAATCCGCGGTCCCAAGCAGTGCGGCAAGACGTCCTTTTTGCTCGCCTTCGCTGAAATGCTCAATAGGGACGGCAAGGCCAAGTGCCTGTACATGAACGTGGAGTCGCTTCGGGGCGTTCAGGAAGACGTGGAGGAATGCATCCGCAGCATCCTATTCGAAATTTCCTCCCGGGCGCGGGATACCTTCGACGACGATTACCTGGAAGACCTGGTTCCCGAAATTCTCGCGAAGCGGGGTCCCTACCAGGCCTTAAACGAGTTTCTTACCCAATGGTCAAAGCGCTCAGACAAGCCCGTGGTCCTCTTCATAGACGAGATCGACACCCTGGACGGCTCGGTGCTGACCCCGATCTTGAGCCAAATTCGGGCGGGTTACGACAAACGGCCCGCCTTCTTTCCCCAGAGCATCGTTTTTTGCGCTACCCATGACGTGATCGACAAGCAGTTCAACATCAAGGACGCCAGCATCCAGATCGGATTCTTTAAGCGGGACGAGCTGGACGCCATGTTCTCTTCCTACGCCGATGAATTCGGACTCAAGCTGACCCGGGAGGCCCTGGACAGGGTTTGGGACTATACCTCCGGTCAGCCGTGGATCGTGAGCAGCCTGGCGGAGGAAATTTTCTCCGTCATCGTCCCCGCGAAGAAAATTACCCGGATCATGGCGCGCCCCGTGGATGAGGCCTTTCAGAATCTGCTGGCCCGCCGGGGCAACCACCTGGACTTTCTGACCACCCAGCTCCGGGACGAGCGGGTAATGCGTTGCCTCATGCCCATTCTCACGGGGGGACTCCTGGCGGATCAGGTATCCGAGACGGATATCGAATATACCCGGGAACTGGGCATTATCGCCCCGAACAGGAAAACCTTCGACAATATGCTTTATACCCAGGTACTTCCCGGGGTCCTGTTCGGTTCCGTCACCTACATGATCAACCTTTCGGCGGAACGGTTTCTCAGGAGCGACCAGAGCATCGATTCGGGAAAGCTGGTGAAGTCCTTCCAGTTGTTCTACCAAAACCACATAGACCGGCTCGTGGAAAGGATTAATTACGGTCCCGCAGGCTACGTACTGGTTTTCCAGGCGCTCCTCAAGAAGCTGGAGGACGGAAACTGCACTATAACCAGGGATTTCTCCGCCGAAAGGGGATTTACCGAGGTTACCGTCAATTGGCATTTCCCCGCCGAGCAGAGCGTGATCTTTCTCATCAAGCTGGTCAGGGTTCAATCCATCGACCGCTACAAGCAGATGGTCCCCTCCCTGGCGGAGTGTTTCCAGATCTGGAGCTCTTCGCACCCCAACCTGTCCGGAGGCATGGGAACCGAAACCTCCCCGGGGACGACTCCGGAAGTCCATGTCATCGCCATCAACACGAACCCGAAGTTTCAGTGGGAGGACCGAATGCCCCATGAGAAGCGGATCGTCGGCGGGGTCCCGGTTCACGTGTGGGGCTTTTAGGGGGGATTCTCCAAAATTCCCCTTATTTGTCTGAATTCCGCGCCACCCCGTGATAAACTTGACCGTAAAAAGTCGAGGTAAGGGTTTTTGACAAACGAACAAGTCGATGCGAGAAATTGCAATATTTTCATAATCGGCCCCCAGAACCTTCAAAACGAATTCTTCACCTATGTTATCCAGAAGGAGCTTTCGTTTCCCTGTTATCTTTATGACAAGGAATTGAACCCCCTACGGTCCGGAACGGCGGCGAAGGCCGAGGAAGCCGTCGGTAAAACGCTCCTTTTGATTGACGTGGAATTTCATTGCTTTGAGGAAATTATCGAGGCGGCTTCGGCCAAGCCCCTTTTTACGGATTCCTACGTGGCGTTGATAAATCTTAAGGAAAACACCGGAATCGAAAAAAAGGCCCTCTCGAAAAACGTTCGCGGTTTTTTCTATAAAGACGATCATTTCGAGCTGTTCCTCAAGGGAGTGCGCAATATTCTCAACGGCGAGGTTTGGATTTCCCGGTCGGTATTGCTCCAATGCGTGTACGATGGCTTACGGGATAAACAGGGCGAACCGGAAGCCCGGAGTTGCCTGACTACCCGGGAAGTCGAAATCCTTTCCCTCGTTAGCCAGGGCGCCAGCAACGACGAAATTGCCCGAAAGATGTTCATCAGCACGAATACCGTGAAGACCCATCTCTATAACATATTTAAAAAAATCAACGTAACCAACCGTCTCCAGGCATCCCAGTGGGCTACCTTAAACATACTTGCGTAGGCGATTTCACGATCACCGACCGGCGTAACGACTGAGTCGTAAAACAATCCGTCATAATCCAGGTCTATCGAAATATAAAAAGCGAAAAAACGGCTTTCGTTGAAAGTTGAGTATTCCCGTCCTATACTCTTAACCATAAAGTTTATTCGCACGTATAAAAATCGTGAAATGCTCCCTTCTTCGGCCGATTATTTAAATTAATCCTGTTATCGGGAATGAAATCGAGTTTTTTACGAATTCTCCAACTAAGGAGTGAATAATGAAACGTTTCCTGATTTTCGCAATGGCAAGTTCCGTTGCGTTTATGCTTGCATCGTGCGTTGATTTCAACGCGAACGCTAATAACGCTAATTTGTCTGAATTGGTTCTTTCAAGCGGGGAACTAACGCCTGCATTTAAACCGGATGTTACGAAGTATACGGTCTCCGTAGATTATACGGTTACGGAAATAACGGCGACGGGAACGGCCGAAAGCGCCGCCGCGACGGTCGGCGGGCAATCTGGCCAAAGCGTATCCCTGGCGGTAGGAGACACGGATATCGCCATCGAAGTGACTGCCGAGGACGGCGTAACGGTAAAAACCTACACCGTTACCGTGACCCGCGAAGAAGCGGGCCTGCCTTCTACAAACGCGAATCTTTCCGAAATACTATTGAGCGCGGGAAGCCTGACGCCCGCCTTCGCGCCGAACGTTACCGCGTATGCCGTATCCGTACCTTACGGGGTGACGGAAATAACGGCGACGGGAACGGCCGTAAGCGCCGCCGCAGCGGTCGGCGGGCAATCGGGGCAAAGCGTTCCCCTGGCGGTAGGGGAGACGGATATCGCCATCGAAGTGACTGCCGAGGACGGCGTAACGGTAAAAACCTACACCGTTACCGTGACCCGCGAAGAAGCGGTCCTGCCTTCCACTAACGCGAATCTATCCGAAATAGTATTGAGCGCGGGAAGCCTGACGCCCGCCTTCGCGTCTAACGTGACCGCGTATGCCGTATCCGTACCTTACGGGGTGACGGAAATAACGGCGACGGGAACGGCAGAAAGCGCCGCCGCGACGGTCGGCGGGCAATCGGGGCAAAGCGTATCCCTGGCGGTAGGGGATACGGATATCGCCATCGAAGTGACTGCCGAGGACGGCGTGACGGTAAAAACCTATACCGTCACCGTGACCCGCGAAGAAGCGGTCCTGCCTTCCGCAAACGCAAATCTTTCCAAAATAGAATTGAGCGCGGGAAGCCTGACGCCCGCCTTCGCGCCTAACGTGACCGCGTATGCCGTATCCGTACCTTACGGGGTGACGGAAATAACGGCGACGGGAACGGCCGAAAGCGCCGCCGCGGCGGTCGGCGGGCAATCGGGACAAAGCGTTTCCCTGGCGGTAGGAGACACGGATATCGCGATCGATGTGACGGCCGAGGACGGAGTGACGGTAAAAACCTACACCGTTACCGTGACCCGAGCGAATATCGTCAAGGTAATCAACGCAAACAATTACGATCCTTCCGCCTTGTCCGACGGTGAAATCCTGGCAGCAGCTTCGCTTGACGTCTATCTCGAACACGCTTCCGTCGGGGGCTATATCACCGGCGGCGCGCCGATCGGAGACTGGCCCTTCGATGGATTGGGGGCGCTTGCGGCCGCGGACTCTCGATACGCTTGCGGCCGAGCATCGTGGGAAAGCCCCTCAACGTCTTCTTGGAACGGGGTAGCGAACGCGGCATGGTTCGACACAAATAACGGGTTGGGAGATCTTTTCAGGGGGAATCCTTCCGCCGCGACCAAGGTGTCTGGGTTTGAGGCTGCCATGAACTATTCCGCCGGGGTTTTAGGCGCCGCCGTAGACGTTGCCATGTTTAAATTCTGCTACATCGATTCGCCCGCCTCCTCAACCGTTCAGTTCGATACCGCCCGCGCGGCCATAGAGCGGCTGGAAGCAAGTTATCCAAACGTGACCTTCGTGTGGTGGACGATGCCGATCGAGGAAACCGGTAACGCGGCCCGCCAGGGGTATAACGATCTCGTGCGTACCTACTGCAACGATAACGACAAGTGGCTTTACGATATAGCTGATTTGGAAAGCCATGACGATTCGGGTATGGCCTATACGGATTCTTTCGGCCATGAGGTTCTGTACGCCGGATACAGCCATGACGGGGGACATCCCAACGGCCCGGGTGTTTTTAAACTCGCGAAAGCGTACTGGAAACTGATCGCCGAAATCGCGAAAACTCGTTGACGAAATCCCGTTTCGAGACTGCTCCTGACGGGGGTGGCGAGTCTCTTGATTCAAACATTCGATTACATGCGTTCGGTGTCCATTGAGTATCAGGTTTGAATTTAAATAATACCTCAAGGTTCCTTCATAGCCTTTAAGACTGGCGACGAATGCATTCGCAATATTCTGTGTAGTGATGAATATCAAAATGGATCACTGTTAAAAGTGCGAAGTTAAGCCCCGAGTGTATACCTATGTTTGCGATATGCATTCTCGATACTCATCAACGTAATGCTTTTTGCGTCAAAAGTATTAGTTGCTTGTAATGGTGTTCGATGGTAACCGATTCAACGTCTCATGTTCGCTACTACTTTAGTAGTAGGACCAGGGTAGTGATTATTACCGAAAAAAATCTATCAAAATCATACCGCAGGTTCATGGAATGTTATAGAAATTGGAGATATCTTAAGTAAAGTGCATTTTGATTCGAGTTTTTCTCAAAAGGTTTGATGTTAAGAAGGAGAAGGTATAATGAAAACCTCTAGAAAACGATATCGGATGCCTGGCCTCATTCAAGTTCAACTTTCGACCAAAAACAATATTTTTTCCGCTTCTGAATTCGAGTCCCTGGTACGTTACGAGAGAATTCGATCCGACAGGAACGGAAATCATTTTTCAGTCGCGGTTTTTAGCATGCCCGATATGACCCAGATTATTCCCCAACGGGTTATTTCCGAACTGGCAAACCTATCAAGGGCGATAGATTGCATCGGGTGGAGCGAGTCGAGCCAGGTAAGCGTTTTATTGCCGGATACGAGCAAAGACGGAGCGGAGGTATTCTCGAAAAAAGTCGTCGAGGGTGTCCTTGAGACCTGTTCGATTTGCATGGACGTTTCCCTGTATTCATACCCCGAGCACTGGCTCGCAAATTCGACCGAGTTCGCGTATATCCCGGAGGCTGAACATCAGGAGTTGCGATCCTTTCGCGAACGGCTCGAGGTTTTGTTCGTCAAGAAAATACCCGGTTGGAAGCGGGTTACCGACATCACATTCTCGCTCATGCTTGTCGTGCTATGTTTGCCTATTCTTGCCATAACGGCGATATATATCAAATTGGTGTCTCCCGGACCGGTCATATTCAAGCAAACCAGAATCGGCTACAAGGGACTTCCGTTCACGCTCTATAAGTTCAGGTCCATGCATGTGGCAAACAACCAGGGCTTTCACGGTAAGCATGCCCAGCAGTTCATCAAGGACGGCGACGTGCCGATGGAAAAACTCGATGGCCACGATTCGCGCATCATTTTTGGCGGGAAGATTTTGCGAAAGTCTTGCATCGATGAATTGCCCCAATTATTGAACGTGCTGCGCGGCGACATGAGCTTAGTCGGCCCGAGGCCTTGCATTCCCTACGAGGCAAAGGAATATTTGCGGTGGCATACGCACCGGTTCGACGTTCTCCCCGGGCTTTCTGGATTATGGCAGGTCAGCGGAAAAAACAAGCTGACGTTCAAGCAAATGATCAGACTCGATATCACCTATTGCCAAACGATATCCTTCTTTAGGGATATGGCAATCATATTTATGACCCCGATATCAATCGTTAAAATGATCGTCGAGGCTATCCTTTCCCGCGAAAGCTTCAAGGCAGACGGAAGCGGCGGATCGGGCCAGAACGGCATGGTCATCAACCTGTAGGAAGTTATATTAACAGCGAAACGATGCGGCATAGATGTCGCGGAGATTCGCCGGTAATAAATATTGTGAGAAGGAGGTCGAAGATGAAAAAAACGTACAATGCCCCCCAGCTGAAAACCGAAAAGCTTGAAATCGGCGTATTCGGTGATTACACTGGCGAGTCCCACCACAACTGGAATCCCATCGGAATTTTGCATCCTCTCTTCGGTTTGTGCTGTAGTTGAATAAGGGATTTGGGAACAATCGGGTATTCTGTTATCCGATTGTTCCTTTGCGCTTAAGGACGAATTTTCGGGGCTTAACGAATTTCGTGTATCTTTAGCTTGTACGAAAGGACCCTCTCGGATATCCCCAAAAGTTTCGCTGCTGATTTTTGATTGCCCGACGTCCTGGTCATCGCTTGGGTTATAAGGCGGTATTCCGCATCCTTCAGCTTAATTCCCTCAGGCGGCAGCTTAATGTACTCGTTATCCGCGGGAATCGGGGCAAATCCATCAGCTTGATCGAAAAGCAAATCCAGGTCGTTGATCTGTATCACCGGGCCATCAGACAATAACACGGCCCGGTCCAGGGTGTTTTCCATCTCGCGGATATTTCCGGGCCAACGGTAATTCGTCAGCCTCTGTATCGCTTCCGGGGAGAATCCCTTGATCTTCTTTTTCATTTTCGTATTAGAGAGCTTGAGGAAATACATGAGGAGCAGGCTTACGTCTCCTTCCCGTTCCCTCAGGGCTGGCAGCCGTATGGTTATCACGTTAAGCCGGTAGAAAAGGTCTTCGCGAAAATGACCGCTCGCGATCATGGACGTCAGGTTCTTGTTGGTCGCCGACAGGATTCGCACGTCGGTCTTTTTTGTCTCGTTCGACCCGAGTCGCTCGAACTCCTTTTGTTGGAGCACGCGAAGCAGTTTCGCCTGCGTGACGAGCGAGAGATCGGCAACCTCGTCGAGAAACAGGGTCCCTCCGTCCGCGTATTCGAATCGGCCTACCCTGGTCCGGTCCGCCCCCGTGAAGGCGCCGCGTTCGTAACCGAACAACTCGCTTTCCAGAAGCTGTTCCGGAAGCGCTGCGCAATTGACCTTAACGTACGGTCCTTCGGACCGTAAGCTTTTTTCGTGTATTATCTGGGCTATCAGGTCTTTGCCCGTGCCGGTTTCGCCTAGGAGAAGGACGCTAACGTCGGTTCGGCTTACCCTCTCTACTTTCCTGAATATCTCCGTGACCGCGGCGCTTTGCCCGATGAACTTCCCGTAGTAGGCCATGCCGCGTTCCGACATTTCTTCCTGGTTTATTGCCTTTCGTTTGTTCTCGAAAGCCCGCTTAACCTGGAAATAAAGCTCGGCATCGTAATACGGCTTTTGGACCAGGCGAAAAACGTAAGAGGATGCCTGATCCAATTCATGGGTGACGTCGATATTGTTCGGGCAAAGGACTATTATCGCGCATTCGGGCATTTTGCGCTTCAGATCCGGAAGCAACGATTTGATATCGATGTCGGGAATGGAATAATCGACGATCAAAACGTCGTAGCTGTCAACTTCGACGAGCGATTCAAGCGCGAGAAAATTTGCCGCGTAGTCGACTTGATGGTCGAGCACGTTAAAGAACTGGCGAATGTGATCGTAGTTTTCTTCGTTGTTATCGATTATCAGTATCTTTCCCATCTTTGCGTCCTTGGGAAAGCATATCTCAATTTAAGGAGACAATCCTGAAAAGAGCGGTTAATATGACCGTTTTGGTATAGAATTATAGGGCGGAGGAGACATTACGAAAACGTTAACGCTAGATGACCTACAGAGAATCAGTTTTTTTTCGAACCTATCGTCGTTTGATTTGCAGCAGATCGCGGAAATAGTGCAGGAACGGGAGTTCGGTCCTGACGAATTGATATTTGCGGAAAAAACGGAAGCCCATCATTTTTATATAATCGTCAGGGGCAAGGTAGAGATATCGAAGCTTTTTGAGGACGGCGAAAGGGCCGTTTTGTGCATTTTAAGCGACGGGGCCTTCTTCGGCGAAATCGCCTTACTCGACGAGGGGAAGCGTTCTTCCACCGTCACGGCGATCGAGCCCACGCTCGTCCTCATGATCTCGAAGGCAGATTTTGAGGGCTTGCTGTTTAGCGCCCCGGTTTTGACCCACCATATAATGCGCGAGCTGGGGTCTAGATTGCGTGAAACCGACGCGTTGCTGATATCGCACCTGACGCACAGGAATAAACAGTTATATCGCGCGTACATCGACACCATGACCCTTATCATCGATACGATAGAGTCGAGGAATATGCTTCCCGCGAGACAGAGCGCCAGGGTTACCGCGCTGGCGCTGGAATTGGGGAGGCAATTAGGCCTTGGCGAGATGGATCTTTTCCTCCTCGAGCTCAGCGCCCTTCTTCATGATCTCGGCATGTACACTATCCCTGACGAAACGCTGAACGCGAAATCAGTCTTGTCCGACGACGAGTTATCGACGATCCAGGCGCACAGCACAGAAAGCGCCAATATGGTTTCCTCGATTCCGATGCTACAGAAAATAATCCCTTTGATACGGCATCACCATGAGTGGTACAATGGGGGCGGTTATCCGGGCAAAATCGGGGGGCGCGCCATACCGCGCGTAAGCCGGATCCTGGCGATCGCCGACGCCTACGTATCGATGACGGGGAATAGGCCGTACAGGGATAAAATGTCGAGAAATGAGGCGCTTGACGAAATACGCCGGCTTTCGGGGTCGCAGTTCGATCCCGAGTTTTCGGAGGTCTTCCTGAAGATGATGGGCACGAATATCCTGGACCCGTTGAGCGGGATCGATGAATTGCAAAAAAAATTTACGGAGAAAGAAATGAATTTGGCTGACTACCTCTTGGTAAACGGGAAGGATGGCGATATCGCGGTCATTGACGGCGATCATCGGGTAACTTACGCTGAATTGAGGGACAAGGCAGGCTTGATCGCCGCTCAATTGAGCGAACGCGGATTGAAACCCGGGGATGCCGTGGGTATTCTCGGCCAGAACTCGGTGTTCTGGGTCGCCTCTTACCTCGCCGTACTGAAACTTTCCCTCATCGCGGTTCCTTTCTCGATTCTGTTGACTCCCGAGGAGATATCGAGAAACGCGGAATGGGCCAAGTGCAAGGGCGTGCTGATGGATCGGCGCCAACAGAAAAAGTTCGACGGCGCGTTTCCCCCCGCGCTACCCCGGTTGCTTGACGATATCCTTGACGGGCCCGGGAAACCGCTTTGGCCCCATGCCTCGTCCTCCTTCGACACCCAAGCCGCCGCCGCCTACATGTTCACTTCGGGTACCACATCGAGGCCCAAGGCCGTCAGGATAACCCACGCCAATATCCAAAGCAATACGGCCAGCATAATCGAGTATCTCAGTCTCGCCAAAAGCGATCGCATGCTGGTTATTTTACCGTTCTTCTACTGTTTCGGCACGTCGCTCCTGCATACGCACCTGAGGGTCGGGGGGAGCGTGGTTATATGCAATAGCTTCACCTTCCCCGAAATGGCGCTCGACCTGATGCAGCGTGAAGAGTGCACCGGTTTTGCCGGAGTTCCCTCCTCGTACCAGCTCCTCTTGAGGATAAGCACCTTTAAAACCCGGGAATTCCCGAAGTTGCGCCTGTTACAGCAAGCGGGGGGGAAATTGCATTCGGTATTGCTCGAGGAGTTGATGGAAAGCAAGCCAAACGTAAGGATCTTCGTGATGTACGGACAAACCGAGGCAACGGCGCGCTTGTCCTATTTACCGCCCGAAATGCTGCGGGATAAAATCGGTTCCATCGGCAGGGGAATCCCGGGCGTAACGCTCAGGGTTATGGGCGAGAACGGCGAGCCCGTGAAGCCGGGAGCGATTGGCGAAATTTATGCCCGCGGCGGGAATATATCGCCCGGGTATTTAAACGATCCCGAGAGTACTGCCGCGAAATTCGTGGATGGGGAGCTTCATACGGGCGATTTGGCGATGCAGGACGAACAGGGATACATCTTCGTGGTCGACCGAAAGGAAGACTTCATCAAGTCCTGGGGTTATCGGGTCAGCAGCCAGGAAGTCGAAAGCTGCGTGCTCGGCTTGCCGAACGTGGTTTCCGCCGCCGCGGTGGGCATTCCGGACTTGAGCGCCGGGGAATCGATCCACGTGTTCATCACGGTCAAACCGGGAACGGCCGTGAACGAAGAAACGGTAATCGCAAGATGCCGCTCCCGCCTTGGAAAGCACATGATTCCGCAAAAGGTTCACGTAATAAAGGCGATGCCGCTAAATTCCAACGGGAAGGTGATGAAAACCGCCTTAAGGCAAATGGCCAACGATGCCGGGGAGGGCTGACATGTCGTTCGCGCGAGGTAACCTAATAAAGACAGTCGTCATGATCTGCATGTCCGTATCGCTTACGGCATGCAAGGCGGATATTACGGGGGATGATTCGATGTTAAGCACCGTTCTCGGCAAGCTTCAGGATAGGGCCGTTTTTTTTGGGCATCAATCGGTCGGGCTGAATATTCTCGACGGGCTACGTGAGACATCAAAAAGGCTCGGGGCCGCCGAACCGGAGATCATCGAGACGCGGTCGCCTCCCGCTCAACGGGTACCGGGCGTCTACCACGCGATGATAGGCCAGAACGAAAGACCGCTCGAAAAAATAGCCGATTACGAATCGATCATGAGGGGCGGCATGGCCGAAGTTGTGGACGTTTCCTTCATGAAATTCTGCTATGTCGATTTTAACGAGAAAACCGATACGGAGTCCCTCTTTGAGGCGTATCGGAGTGTCATGTCCGGACTCGAGCGGGATTATCCGAATGTAACGTTCGTTTACCTGACGGTTCCCCTTCGGGCGGAGAGCCTCAAGGATCGTGTCAAGAATATCCTCGGCAGGTCGACTGACTCGCGCGAGGCAAACCTGAACCGGGAACGCTTCAACAGGCTGGTGAGGGCCGAGTACGCGGGAAAAAACCCGTTCTTCGACCTGGCCCTGGCGGAAGCCTCCTCGCGGAACGGAAACGTTATCGCGAGGAGATTCTCCGGGGAAACCTATTACTTGCTGCGGCGCGAATATACCGAAGATTTTGGCCACCTGAACGGTGAGGGTCGCTCTCGGGTAGTCGCCGCCATGTTGAGCGCTTTCTCGGGCTTCCTGGATTGATTCATCCGCGTTTACCGCGCGAGAACGAAGAACGTAAGCAGCGTTATCGAGAGGGATACCACCGAAGCAAGGACGGGAACCCTTCGCTCGAGACCGTATAGCAAACTGTTCTCCTTGACGTGAATTTGGTCACCTGCCTGGATAGGCTCTCCTTTTTTCCGCCTGTTCCCGTTTTGATCGTAAACGATGCAGGAACGGAAGTCGTTTCTCCACGGGTCAACGCCGCCGGCGAGGATCAAGTAATAATTAGCCGGGGCGTTTGGCCGATACGGAACCATACCCGGCGCGTACACCGCTCCGGAAACCAGGACGGTGGTACTCACTTCCGGAATAACGATGCGGTATCCCTCGGAAAGCTGCACGTCCGTTGACATATCGGTTCCGCTGAGGAGGGACGTGATGTCCACTCGGGAGCCCACCAGGGAATTGGGATGAAAGAGCACCGCGGAAGAGAGATCGGCCATGGGGAGAAACCCTCCCCGAATTTCCTGCAATACGTCGGAGAGCAGCTGGCCTTCCCTGATCGGGTAGGAAAACCGCCCTCCGGTACCGGATGCGGGGGCATCCTGTCCCGTCGCGGCGCCCGTAACCCCGGACCCCTGCATGCGAACCGGTTCGTCGCCAGCGGCGTTTTCCCTCGCCGGGGCCGTAACGGAACCCTCGAACCAGATGCGTGAAAATTGATCGGACTTTGCCCTGACGATCACGCGGTCTCCGTCCTCCAGGACGATCCTGCTTTGATAGGCGTCGGGAATCGAAACGTAAACGCTTTCCGCGGTCGAGCCGGCGGACCGGTCAATACGAACTCGTTTTCCGTCAGCCTGACTCGTCAGGCCGCCGGCGAATACCTCGACCAATTGGTATATTCCTTCGGAGCCGAGAATCTCGTAATTTCCGGGTTTTCTGACTTCTCCCTGAATCTCCACCGTTTTGGCCGGAGGGTGGAGAATAACGGTGTCGCCCGGATGCATCAACGGATCGAGCCCGGGGTCTTGCAGAAGCTTGGCGTTAACCAGATCGTATAAGCTTGAATGGCCTTCCTGCGTGAGAATTTCTATCCTGCGCGACGAGTAGGAGGTGGATTCCAGCTGGGATACGATATCCCCGAGCCGCGAAAGGCCCCAGGCCTGGACGTACTGTACAGGCGAAGTTCCCTCCGAAACCTTTACGCGAAAGGTTCCTGGCATGATGATCGAGAGATACGGCTGGCTGAACGGGTATTTCTTCACGATTAGCGCCTCTACCTCCCTTTTGGTTTCGATGAACGTCTTGCCGTTTGACTCGTATTTGCCGAAAGAACCCAGATCCAGCACGAGGCTTTCGTCCACCAACAAGTCCGAATTTACCACCGTCCCGCCGGTTTGGCGGTAGCTAAGGCGGTATTGGTCTCCGAAGGTCACCGGATAATCAAGGCTCGTCAGGGCGATGCTCAGATGATCCTCGGTGTTCGAGGCCGGTTGCGGTGCCGTCTGTTGGGCGGCCGCACTGAACGGGTTACTGAGGGCGAGTATGAGTAAGGCGTAAACTATATTTTTGGTGCGCATCGCGGAATTCCTTTCTCCTTTACGGTCCAAGGCCGACGGTAACTGGTACGCCAGTTATCTTTCTGGTATCTTGTATCAATTCGAGGATACTACATGATTATTGGAACAGGAACGGACATTTTGTCTACCCTTCGGGTGAAAGAATTGATGGATACAGCGGGGAGCTCCTTTATAGAACGCTGTTTCACCGCCTCGGAACGGGAATACTGTTCCGGGAAACTGAAGCCCTGGCTCCATTTCGCGGCGAGGCTTGCCGCGAAGGAAGCCGTTATCAAAACCTTGAGGCTGCCTGCCTCGGACGGAGTCCGACTCCGCGAGGCCGAGATCGTCCTGGACGGGAATCACGCTCCCGGCGTGATCCTTCACGGGAAGTTGCTCGCGCGGGCAAGGGAGCTTAACGTGGGGACCATGCACGTATCCCTCTCGCATTCCGATGAATACGCCACCGCCACGGCGCTAGCCGAGGCGGCGGAACCGGGCAAGACTGTCAATGGACGGTGATTTCCGGAACCTTGCCGAATAACACCGGTTGCCGGTGAAGGTATTCGGTCGTTTTGCGTTTCTGTTCGATGTCCCGGTACACGCGCAAAAGTTGTTCCTCGGAGATACCGACCGCCGCCGCCACCTCGTTGACGGGAACCCCGTTGTTCTTTCCGAGAAGGCAAAGGTCCATCAAGGAATTCGGGAGGGAGAAGTAAAACTCTTCCTGGGATTGAGACAGCGAGTAGGTGTCGGTCGTCGAGGGCCGCTTCCTGATTTCCTCAGGCACGCCCAGGTATTCCGCGAGCTGGTACACCTGCGTTTTATAGAGATGGGCAATCGGCTTGAAATCCGCCGAACCGTCGCCGAGTTTTACGAAAAAGCCCTGATCGTATTCAAGCCGGTTCGGGGTGCCGATTACGGCGTAATTAAGCCTGTCGGCATGATAGTATTCCATCATTTTGCGCGTGCGCTGCTTGAAGTTCGTCGCCGCGACGATACCCAAATAGGCCTCTGTACTCAGGCGGACCTTGGTCTGTTTCCCGCTCGGGTCCTGGACGATGATCGAGTAGATGCGGAACGAATCGGAATCGATAACGCTCGGCAGGACGATTTTCATCTTGTAGCCCGGCCCGAATTCGGGATAAACGAGGCGAATCGCATCGTCGCGCCGGCGGTAACAGCCGCATGCCTCGAGAAGCGGCGAAATTTCCTCTACCGCCGAATCGATGCCGAGGGAATTGGCCAAAAGGCGGCTGAGCGGGAGGGTTTCGGATGACGATTCCTTTTCCGGCATGTGCAAGCCGAAGACTTTATCCTTGCCGAGGGCACGAACGGCCAAGGCTCCCGAAACGCTGGAGTCTATGCCCCCCGACATGGCGATTATCGCGCCCTTTCTCTTGTTCTCGAGAAGATAGTCCCTGATTCCGTCGCAGATGCGTTTGGTTTCCTTCTCGGCGTCCAATCTCAGTGATTCCGGACCAAACTTTACTTTATCGCTCATTTTGTTTCTCCTTACAGTATGGCTTTATCTGTTGAAGCTCTTATTTCTTGGATGTCCTGTCGAAGACGGCAAGATCGCCCTGGGGGTTCCCGAAACGTTCAGCGGAACCGCCGCGCACGATGAATTGCTCATGCAGCAATTGCGTGGATAGCACGGCGACGACCCGCATGTTGTCCGTGTTGCTCATCTTCGATCCGCCCACCTTGGAGCATTTCTCGAACAGGCTCCGGACCATCGCGGGATTGAAGATGCCCGCGTCCTTTACCGACGTCCCGAAAACCAGGTCGGTGATCCAATCCGGCGCCCCCGGCGCGAAGAATGCCGCGGCGTCCGGAGCCCGATAGGGTTGTTTTGGCCTCCGAAGGATGGTTTCCGGGACTAGGTCCGCGAAAGTCTTCTTGAGGATGTGCTTTTCGTCGAGGGCGAGCAGTTTTTGCCAATGGGGCAATCCGTGCGCGAAATTCGCGAAATCCGGGTCGAGAAACGGGAAACGGCCTTCCACGGAATTTCCCATAAGCATCCTGTCGCCCTGGGACGAGAGAATATATCCCGGCAGTATCGTATTCAGCTCAAGCCATTGCGCCCTCGCGAGCGGGGACCATTCCGCGCAATCGGCGGGCATGCGTGACACGAGGGCCTCGTCCACACGCGTATTCCCCTCCGCCAGCCTGAATTCCTCGGTAAGCATACCCTTGAGAGCAGCCGTGGAATCCCAACGAGGCCTGTGCGAGAGCGCGGGGTCCTGAGGATCCAGGTTTCGGCCGAAGAATGCCTGAGCGAAGGCGGGGGCCTTCCCGGGCGACCTATCCATCCAGGGATACAGGAGCTCGGCGGCCCTTGCCCGTTGCGCGGAGGAAGGATCCCGCGCCCAAAACCGCCGGATCATCGCTTCCCGAAAGATGTCGTACCCGCCGAGCATTTCGTCCGAACCCTCGCCGGTCACGACGACTTTATAGCCCGAAGAGCGCACGAATTTCGAAAGAAGGAACATCGGGGCGGGACCCGCCCGGAGGATGGGCCGTTCCGCGTGCCACACGACCTCGGGAAATACATTGGCTATGTCGGAGGAGGAAACCCTGACGTCGGTATGCTCGGTTCCGAGGCGGGTCGCCATTTCGTTCTGGAATGCCCCCTCGTCGAATTCCCCTTCCTCGAAACGGAGGGAGAACGTGCGCAACGGCGCATCCGTGTAGGTGCAGATGATCGCCGCGGTCACGGAGGAATCGATTCCCCCTGAAAGGTATGCCCCGACCGGAACGTCGCTCCGAAGAAATCGAAGCTTGGTCGCTTCGATGAGCAGCCTTCTCAGCTCGGCTCCGTTTTCCTCGATAGAAAGGTTTGTCTCGGGTACTGTCGGCGGGAATTGGTGTCGGTGGTATTGCTCGATCCGGAGCCGTCCGTTGGATAGCAGGGCCCAGTGGCCCGGAGGCAACTCGGATATGCCCCTATAGGGAGTGCGCGGGGCGACGGGGATCCAGAAGGTGAGTATTTCGTCCAAACCCTCTGGGTCAAAACCCCTCCCGAGAGTCGGGTCGGCGAAAAGAGCCTTGACTTCCGAGGCGAATATGAATTTCCCGTCGGCGAACGCGTAGTGCAGGGGAACTATTCCCGATGGATCGCGGGAGAGCGCGAGTTCTCCGGTTCTTCGATCCCAAAGGGCGAAAGCCCATTGTCCGTTGAACCGGCCGAGGCATTTATGCCCCCACTCTTCCCAGGCATGAATGATTACCTCGGTATCGGACGAGGTGCTGAAACGGTGGCCCAGGGCTTTCAGTTCCGCCGTGAGCTCGACATAATTGAAAATCTCGCCGTTAAAGGTGATCCAAATGCTTTCGTTCTCGTTCGCTAAGGGTTGCGTGCCGCCGGCCCGGTCGATGATCGCCAGCCGGGTATGTCCGAGCAGGGCCCGCTCGTCGCGGAAATATCCCCGGCCGTCGGGTCCCCGGTGGTGCAGACGGTTCATCATAGCGAGAATCAATTCGGGATCCGGCGGGCCGTTACGCGCGGTAACCGCCCCGCAAATGCCACACATCGCTATACCCCCAATTTATCAAGTGCTATATCGCGAAGGGCTTCCCGCGAACCCAGGTCGCGCGACGCGATATCCGAGTCTGTAAGCGTTAGCGAGAGGCATTCCTCCAGGAATAATGCCGCCTCCAGCGCGGATAAGGCCGGGTCGCGCAAAGGCAGCCGCGACGCGTAAAATTCGTCGATGATCGAATCGATATCGTTAGCGGTCATTATTAGTTCCCTCATGTTATGGCAGCCCGATCAAAAGCTTGCTTTCTTTTTCAGCCGTATGGCGCGTAAAACGCTCAGGAGTACCGCCAGGATGGAGCTTCCCACAAAGCTTCCGCCGAATGCCATCATGACGAATACCGATCTGCGCGGTCCCGATTTTTCGTCGGGGGTTTCGGCCAATTCAAAGATTTGAAAGATCTGTTCGTATTCCGACGAAAGCTTCGCGGCCTCGAATTGGGGTGAGAGGGTATTGTAGATGCGCTGCTGCACCTCAAGCTCGTTCGTCAGTTGATTGAATTCTTCCGCGACCGAATACAAACCGGCGCCGAGCTCATTCCCGCTCATGACGCCGTATCTTGTCCGGAGGCTTTGAAGCCGTTTCTGGATCGTTATGATTTGACCGTCGACCTCGGTGAGCTTTTTTTCAAGCAATTCCCGTTTGCGCTGCTTGTCGAGGTTGTAATTATCCTTTACCCACCGGTCCAGCAGCTCGACGAGGCGGTTTACGATATCCCGGGCCATGACGGGATCGGTATCGGTATACATGATGCTGAGCATTCCCGTAGTCGGGCTGAAGTAATACCTCAGATGGCCCATCACCACGTTTCGGGCCTGACCTTTCGCCGATTCGGGTATACCGTACCGGTCATTCAGGCTGAATTCCTTGATCAGGGAGTCGATCAGCGTCCTGCTCCGTAAGACCTCCATGAGCATGGCGCTGCTGTTGAAGGAATTGGTACCGACTGCCGCGGATGCGCCCATCGCCTCCAGTATCGTGTCGGCGATGTTGTTCTGGTCGTTTTGCTGCACGATGATGATCGCGTTCGCCGAGTATTGATTCGGCATCGGGCTTTGATCCGGGGGAAGCATTACGCTGACGTAGCAGTAAACCACGACCGCGGCCGTTACTACGAACGTGACGCTCATTATCAGCCATTTATAGGCCAACAGGATATTCAGGAAATAAATCAATCCGTCGAGCAGGCTTCGCTCTCCCGGATCCTTAAGGTCTTCTATTACCACTTTTTGGCTCTCCCGCGCTCTGATCGCGTATGCTCAAGGCTTTAATTTCTTATAATGCGTACTATATCTCAATTTTGATTGAAAACAATAAAACCGCGAGATATCATACTTTTTATACGGAATTTCGATTTCTTCGACATTTCATATAGCGTTTCGGTTTTTTAACGAGGATGAAAAGTAAGCGATGAGCCAGCATATAATCGATCCGGACGTAACGATAGTAATCGTTTCCTGGAATACTATGGAACTGCTTCGGCAATGTATCGAATCCGTGGTGCGGGAAACGAAAATAGCCTCATACGAGATCATAGTCGTTGACAACGCCTCCTCGGACGGTAGCGTCGGGATGCTTCATGTTTCGTTTTCGTCGGTTATCGTGATAGAGAACGCCGAGAATATTGGCTTCGTCGCCGCCAACAACATCGCCTTCGAGCGGGCTCGCGGGCGCTACGTGCTTCTCCTGAACTCGGATACCCTTCTCCTCGACGACGCCGTGTCTAAAACGATAAAGCGGGCGGATTCCATCCCGGACGGGGCGGTTTTCGGCTGTAAGGTGTTGAACGCCGACCGGACGATTCAGCGAAACTGCTTTATGTATCCTTCGCCGCTGAATATGCTGATCCAATCGACCTATTTATATAAGCTTTTCCCGAAAAGCAGGTTTTTCGGCCGCGAATTCATGACGTGGTGGGACTATTCCGTGGAGCGGGACGTCGAGACCATATCGGGATGCTTTTCGCTGGTTCGTCGGGAAGCCCTGGCCCAGGTTGGACCGATGGACCCGGTTTATTTCTTTTATGGCGACGATCCGGATTGGTGTTTCCGTTTCAGGAAGGCCGGCTGGCGGGTGGTATTCGTGCCGGACGGTTCGATCATCCATTACGGCGGGCAGTCGTCCAAGATAAAGAAGCGGGCTTTCCGCCTTCAGCTTTCCGGCAGCCAATTGATATTCGGCAGGCTGCACAGAAACAGGGCGGCTTTCATGGCCATGAGGCTGCTTACGGCGAATTTTTTCCTCGCCCGCGTACCTTTTTGGGCCATCAAATACATTGTCGATCGCGGGCACCGGGCCGTGCATGCCGAGACGCTTGGAACGTACCTGCGCGGCGCCTGGTATTCCCTCTTCGATTGGAAGGGCCTGGTAATGAACAGGAATTATCTGGAACGAAGGTTAACCAGCTGATAATAAATACTTTTAAGATTAAAGGAAGTAACGGAAATGAATGGTGTAAAAGAACAGGTACGAGATTTCATCGTGGCGAACTTTTTGTTCGGAGACGCCTTCCGCATGCCCGGCGAGGCAGAATCCCTGATAGAGAAGGGGATCATCGACTCCACGGGTATCCTCGAATTGATAGGATTTCTTGAATCGACCTTCGATTTCCACGTAGAAGACGCCGAGACGGTCCCCCAGAACCTGGATAGCGTGTCGAATCTCGCTCGGTACATCTCCGAGAAAAAAAGCGCCGGTTAACCCGTGAAGTCCCTCGGAAAACGGGCGGATCGACCCCGGACCTTATTGGCCGTCGCCTCGGGCGGAGGCCACTGGACGCAGTTGCTCAGGCTCCGCCCCGCATTCGAGGGGCTTAACGTGGAATACGTCACGACGAATCCCGATTATCGGGCGGAAGTCGAGGGGAAACTGCACGTGGTCCAGGACGCGAATATGTGGGACAAGCTGAAATTATTCAGGATGTTCCTGCAGGTCGCCGGAATCGTCCTCTCCGTGAGGCCCGATTTCGTGATCAGTACCGGAGCCGCCCCGGGATTCGCGGCGTTGCTCTTCGGCAGGATCGTCGGCGCGAAGACCGTATGGATCGACAGCGTCGCGAAT
The DNA here is from genome assembly GCA_003246765.1 of Spirochaetales bacterium. GTDB lineage: Bacteria > Spirochaetota > Spirochaetia > Treponematales > Treponemataceae > Teretinema. The sequence continues at coordinate 21,407 of QKDA01000231.1, forward strand.
TCAGAGCAATTATCCTCCTCGGGAAGTAAGGTCGGACCGTTCGCGAACGTATGGCTTACCCAGTGGCGGCATTTGCAGCGGGAGGGCGGTCCCTCCCATAAAGGCAGCGTCTTATGATTTTCGTGACCGTGGGGACCCAGCTCGCGTTCGATCGACTCGTGACAGCCATGGATACGTGGGCTCGCGAGCATCCCGAGGAGAAAATATTCGCCCAAATTGGCCCCTCAAAACTCAAGGATTTGGCGTTCCCGAGCGAACCCTTCGTCTCGCCGTCACGGGCGGACGCGCTTTTTCGCGATGCCGACCTTATCGTCTCGCACGCGGGAATGGGTTCCATCCTGGCGGCGCTCAAATACAGGAAGCCCCTGATCGTCCTTCCGAGAAGGGCGGATCTCGGCGAGCACCGGAACGATCACCAGGCTGCGACGGTGAAATGGCTGGGCGACAGGCCCGGGATTCACGGCGCTTCGACGGAACGGGAACTTTTCGGGCTTTTGAACAGCCGCGGCGATTTGACGGAGGGGCCGGGAATCTCCGATTCCGCCGCCCCGGAATTAATTCACTTTTTGAGAAATTACTTTGACACAAACTGATATCGCGTTGACAGACGAAACACCGACGGGTGCCGGAACGCCCATGGCGGAGTCCCGGGCGACGGAATCCCCGCCATCGCCGAACGCGGCGCCCTCGACCCTGAACCGGTTGATCCGGGGAACGCTTTGGAACGGGCTGTCACAGTTCGGTACCCAGGCGTTCAATATGCTCATCACCATTTTACTGGCGCACCGGCTCGTGCCCGACGACTTCGGCCTCTTCGGCATGGTCGTGGTATTCACCGCGTTCATCGGCTATCTTTCCGAATTCGGGCTTACCGCCGCGCTGATCCAAAGGAAAGACGCGGACCAGCTCGATATCGATACGGTCTTCTGGAGCTCGTTGATACTTTCCGCGGTCCTTTACCTGGCCGTGTACCTTGCCGCTCCCGCGATAGCGTTTTTTTATAAAGAGCCCCGATTAACCCTGGTGACGCGGGTGATATTCCTGACTTTTTTGGTCATGCCCCTCAACTACATACCTGAGGTCATACAGACGAAGAAACTGCAGTACGGGATCATCACCGCGGCGGAAATAACGAGCGTGATCGTCTCGGGCCTGATCGCGGTCGCGATGGCGTACGCCGGGATGGGGCCATGGAGCCTCGTCGGGCAAGCCCTCTCGAAAACGGCGGTTCGCGCGGCCGTTCTCGTCGTCCTGACGAGATGGACGCCCAGGTTGGCGTTCTCGATGAAACGGCTCGCCAATCTTGCCGACATGGGCGTGCACGTTACGCTCAACAACCTGATGATGTTCGCGGCGGATAACGTCGATTACCTCCTCGTCGGCAAATTGCTCGGCCAGAACGCCCTCGGCCTCTACACGATGGCCTTTCGCGTCTCCAAATACCCGATACAAAAAATCGTGGGCATTTTCGGGAAGATGCTCTTTCCCGTCTTTTCCACGTTCAACGACGAACCGGAACGGGTCAACCGCAATTTTCTCAGGCTGCTGGTTTTCTTTCTCTCCTGGGTAACGCCGGCGCTCATTTTCGGCTTCTTCGCCGCCGAACCGTTGGTGCTCATCGTGCTCGGCTACAAGTGGGTGAATATCGTGCCCTTGGTGAAGATATTCATGGTTTACCTGGTCATCAACAGCTTTTGCCTGCAAAACCAGCCGATTTTCGTCGCCCTCGCCCGCGTCAAGATTTGGAACCTCGTTCAGTTTCTGTCGACGGTCCTCCTTGCGCTGTGCGGTTTTGCGGGCATACGCTTCCTCGGTTTGCGGGGAATGGCTATCGCCTTTACCGCCGTTACGAGTCTTTCCTTGATAGTGATTTCCGGCATTCTCATCAAAATATTGAAAATGCCCTTCGCTTCCTTTATCGTAACGGTAAGGATGCACTTTCTGAATAATATACTGCTCGTTGGGGTGCTTGCGGCCCTGGTCCCCTTCGTCGGGGGTTATTCCCAAAACGAATGGGTAAGGCTCGCGATACCCGCGATCGCCCTGTGCGCCTGGATGGGCATAGTCAACAGGCGGGATTTGGCCGCGCTGGCGGGAAGACTGGCGGCAAGGCGCCGGACGAAAGGAGAATAGGAATATGTTCGATACCGGGGCATTCGGGGACGACATGGCGCGATTCTGGAAGATTCGGGATTATCAGGGCAAGTCCGGCCGGCAAAAATGGAAGCTTTTCTGGCGCACGCCCGGCATGCGGTTCGTAGCCCTGTATCGTTTCCGGTACGCGGCCTGGAGGCTCTATAAACGGAATAAGCTCCTTTTTTTCCCGCTCCGCGCCTTCTCGGAATGGGCGTATAAACGGGCTGAACGCCGAAGCAATATCCATATCGAAAGTTATTCCGAATTTGGGCCCGGCCTTTTCATCGCGCACCCGTCCGGTCTTTTTATCGGCGGCACTATCGGCGAAAACTGTTTCCTTCACCAGTTCACCACGATCGGGTGGGGGTATACCGACGGAAAGCACGGTACCCCCGACATCGGGAAGAACGTGTGGATAGGGCCGAACGTGGTTATCACCGGCAAGATAAGCATCGGCGACAACGCGACGGTCGCGGCAGGGGCCATCGTCTCGAAAGACGTGCCCCCGAACGCGCTCGTCGCGGGGAATCCCGCCCGGGTCATCGCGATGGATTACCGCAACCCGTATCTTGGCGGCTTGGAAGAGAACAAGGATGAATCATGAAAGCGTTGCCGGTTCGGACAGTTAGACTAACGGGAATCGCTCTCGCGGCGTTTTTGTTTGCCGGCTGCGATTTCCTGATCGAGCGGGCGGAAATATACGCCGGGGTCCGCGATAAGGACTCCGGATCGGGCAATACGTACGTCGGCGTCCAGGGAATAACCCTCGACGCCTACGCGCTCCAGTTATATGTCGGGGATACGGCGGCCCTGACCGCGACGGCGTCGCCCCAGAACGCGACGGACAAGGCCATCTCGTGGTCAAGCAATTATCCGGGCGTGGCCGCGGTGGACGCGGCCGGTGCCATAAGCGCGATATCGGCTGGCACGGCGACCATTACCGCGCGGAATCCCTCGAGCGGCCGTTCGGCTAACTGCGTCGTAACCGTGACCGTCCGCCCGATTCCCGTGACGGGCGTGAGCGTGAATCCGGCCGCGATTACGCTTTCGGTCGGGGACACGACGACCCTGACGGCAGAGATCTCCCCCGATAACGCCAGCGATCCGTCTTGCGAATGGGATACCGACGAACGGGGAATCGCGCTCGTCGACGCCAATGGCCGCGTCACCGCGGTTTCCCCCGGCGATGCCCGCATAAGCGTGAGGGCAACCGACGGAGGTCACGTCGACTATTGCGACGTGACCGTCGTGGACGCGAATCTCGCCTCCCTGTCATTGACCGGAAGCGTCCATCTGGTGCCGGCTTTCGATCCGGCCCTCGATCGCTATTGCGTCGTAGCCGATGGCGATACCGGCGGAACTTCGGCGATTTTTGCCGTTTCGGCAACTGCCGTCTCGGCGGCGGCCGGGGTCTCGATCGCCGGCTCAGTCCCGACCGCGGGGGTCGACACGAAAAATCTCTCATTCGATACTACGCTCGACGGTTTTACGGTCTCGGTCACCGCGGGTTCGCTCACCAAGACCTACCGCTTTGAGACCATGGCCATTCCCTCGATCGTTTCCCATTGGCCCCTAAGGACTGGCTTTACCGACGTTCTCGGCAGGCATAACGCAGCCTGGAGGGGCCATCCAACGGATAATTCGGGGCTCGACCCGAATCCCGAATTCTGGACCGGCGACGGCAGGTCGGGCATACATCTGAGGTACGCATGCAACCCCGCGACCGAAGCCCTCGCCCCGCGGCCGCCTTATTCCGGCGATTGGATCGACGCGGAACCGGAGGGCCTCACCGAAATAACCGCCATGCAAACCCTTACGGTGTCGTTATGGGTGTATCTCGACGACGAAATGACCGTATATTTCGACGGCTCAGGGCCGGTTCCCGATCCGATGTCCATTCCTGAGGCTGAACGCACGGCCTACGACGAGGAAACTGCCCACATGAACCTCATCAACAAGGCGGTATACCTGCAATACGGCTGGCAACTCCGTTACAACTACTATAACGACGACGTTACGCTCCTTTTGCACCATATGCCCGTCGATTACGAGCTGGTTTTGTTCCCGGATTTCAGGGCGACTTACGCGGGCAAATGGACTCAGCTCACGGTGTGTATCGATAATTCGCCCGGAGACGGGGCGAGGGCGACGGGTTATGTCAACGGCGAAAAAATCGGGGACGCGTTCTTCGCGGGACAGCATTTCCTTCCCGTTCCCGACGCATTCCCGACCTCGAGGTCCTTTACCGGCCATATGTCGATAGGCGCGTTCTCCCATCCGTGGGGCGGGCTCGTGACGAACGGCAAGATATCCGACGTGAGGCTGTTCAACGCGCTTATTACCGACGCGGACGCTTCGTATCTATACGGACTTGGGCAGGGCGCCGAATGAACCGGATCAGCGTGGTAATCCCGACCTTCAACCGGGCGGACGTGCTGCCCCGCGCGGTGGAAAGCGTGCTCGCGCAGACGGTACCGCCTTTCGAGATCATAGTGATAGACGACGGCTCGACCGACGGCACCGTTGACGCGCTTCGGCCGTTTACCGAAAAAATCAGATACATCAAGACCGAAAACCGTGGAGTGAGCGCCGCCCGGAACCGCGGCGTCGAGGAATCCCTGGGCGATTTTATAGCCTTCCTCGACTCGGACGACACGTGGCATCGGGAAAAACTGGAAATACAGTCTGCCTGCGTGGAAAGAACCGGCGCCGGTGTTTGTTTTTGCGCGAGCGCGGACGAGGACGGCAACGCCCTCGACGATATCGCCCTCATGAACCGTGCGCCCGGGGCTGCGGAGACCGCGGATTATCCTGCCGGGGACAGCCGTTTTTTCCGCTTTCAGCGGCATCCCTTCGTCCAGGCCATGCTCGTGCGGAAGGATATATTCCGAAAAGAGGGTCCGTTCGACGAGACCCTGCGAGTCGCGGAGGACACGAAACTCATACATCGAATCGCCCTCGATACGGGCTGCGCGGTTATCAATCGCGTCCTGGTCACAATAACGAGAAACCGAAAGGAACCGGGTTTGTCCGACTCCCCCGACCCGGAGAAAGCCGCCGTCCGGTACGACTGTTATCTGCGCGTCCAGGGGGAGGTTTACTGGCGATTGGTTCCCTCCGATCCCGCCGCCGCGGCGGTAGTGCGCAAGAATTTACTGTATTTCGCATCGCGAAGGGCCGAGATCGCCTGCGCCCTTGGGGACAAACCCACCGCGGTCAGGCTCGCGAGGCAAGGCTCGTCCCCCGGCGCGGGGGCGCGAAACCTGTTGAGAAACGCCTACATAGCTTTCGCGTATCCCCTGGCGGAGCGCGCGTACTCGCGGAAGTGGGGAACCGGCCTCTGACCGGCCCGGGTCAGCCTTCCGCGTATTCCGCCACGCGCATGTGGCCGCCGAGCAGGTTTCTCTTCCCGTCGAGACCGAGGATTCTCGCGTTTTTTGACTGCAGATAGGTCATCAATAACCGCTCGTTGAGCATCGCCACAGTCTTTCCCCGCAGGATCGGCCAGGTATCGGGACCGACCGATCGCTTGAATTTCCAGACGCTGGTCAGATGGCGTATTATGTCATCCTTCATTTCTTCGTTGATGAGGGCCGATTCCGTGAACCATTTCCCATCCCATTCCAGGGGGAGAAGCCCGTTGGCTTCCGCGTCCTTCACGAAGGGCATGGCGAGTTCGCGGCAAAGCTCTACACCGAGGGCGAAGAAATGCGTCTGAAGGTAGTAGGGTACCGGGATGCCCCTGATTCGGTGCGGCCCCTCGGATTTCCAGATACGTCCCAACGCGGATAGGGGAGTGACTCGGTCGAGCATGATCGTATTATAGGAATGGGCGTACCAATCGAAATCGTAGCCGTCCGCCGTTTTGTTCAGGAAAGAATCGTTCACGAAAAGAACGACATCGCAATCGAAGCCTCGCCGCCTGATAAAGTCAAGCCCGACCTGCCAGCCGGAAAATTCCCATTGGGTATTGTCGCCTCCCATCTCGAAACACGTTGGCGAAATTTGTTCGGCCGGCCGGCCTTCCCCGAAGTTGTCGATCGCGATGAGGGTTACGTCGTATCCCGGCATTCGCCGGATCAGTCGCTCGACCGCGTCCCTCGCGTGGGGGTATTTTTTCCGGTCCGCGAAGAGATACAGAACGTACGCGCGTTTGCGGGGCCTCCGGTTCTCGATGTTGAGGGTACGCAGGCCGAAGGCGAGGTCCACGAAAGCGTTACGGGTAGATTGCATCAGCGGTTTTAGTGATATCATCGGGCTTATCATCCTTAACTTGCATGAAATGTGGTATATACTATATACCATAATCCGGAGCGATAAAAGTATGGACCAGAACGAATTGGTCTCGGTCATTATTTGCGTTTACAACGCCGGCGAGTATTTTCTGCCTTCCCTTGAGAGCGTCGTAAACCAGACCTACCGAAACCTCGAGATAATGATCATAGACGACGGTAGCACCGACGGCTGCCTCGATACGGCCAGGCATTTGCTGGACGGGGACCCGCGCATACGGCTTTTCAACCGCGCCAACGGGGGAAAATCGTCGGCGCTCAATTTCGCTCTCGAACGGATCACAGGCGAGTATTTCGCGATACACGACGCCGACGATATCTCATACCCGAATCGGATAGAGACGCAAGCCGGTTACCTACGGGCGAAACCCGACGTCGCTGGGGTTTTTTGTGGCTACGATCTCATCATCGGTAAGCGGCGGATCGCGCCCCATTGCGAGGAAAAGGACGCGGCGAGGTGCGATCTCGATATCAGGAATTTCGCCATGCCGGGTCATGACCCGACCGCCATGTATCGCTCCTCCATGGTTCGCGGCTTTCGGTTCAGCGAGGAGCTGACTAACGCCGAAGGCCTCGATTTTATCCTCCGGGTGGGGGAACGGTTCAAATTCGGGCGCGTCGCACACTGTCTTTACGGGTACCGAATCCACCCGACGTCCATCACGAAACGGAATCCCGTGGACCGGGAAGCCAATATCAGCGAGGTATTTCGCCGGGCATGCGCCAGGCGCGGACTCGACTTCGGCAAGGTATTCCCCGAACACGAAACCTGGCTCGCCAAGCCTAAAAAAGACAACGGTTTAATGAACCATTTCGTAGGGAGCGCGCAGTCCCTGAAGGAAAACGGGCACCCGTTCGCCGCCCTGCGAACCGCCCTGTACGGAATCGGGTTGCGCCCCGGAAACGGCCAGTCCTGGAAGGCCCTCGCCTACGCGTTGATGCCCCGCGCCCTGGTGCCCTTTTTCAGGAAAAAATCGCCTCGGGCCGCTTTCGCGGAAGGGGAATAGCCCATGGGCGAGAACCTCAGGATTGCCAACGAGTACGCGAACTCGTCGTACCTTCATCCCCTGGTGGCGCTCCTTCTCGCGGTCATCATACCGATGATCCTGGTACGATCCCGAAAAGCCGTATTGGTTTCCATGCTTATCGTGATGAACTTCGTAACGTCCGCGCAAAGGATATCCCTCGCGGGAGTGGACCTTCCGATCATGCGCATCGTTATAATTCTGGCGGTTTTCCGCATAATCATGACCAGGGAATACCTGTGGATCAAGCCGCTGAACCTGGACGTCGTAATCGTCATCCAGATGGTGATTTCCGCGATCGACGGTTTTTTACGAACCCCGAGCTTTTCCGAGATGGTTTACGACGTTTCAACCCTGATCGATTCGCTCGGCGGCTATCTGATCGTGAGGACGATGATTCGGGATCGGGAGGACTTTCTAGCGATGGTCCGCGCGTTAATGTGGATCAGCTTCCCGATCGTGCTGTTATTCATCGCGGAACGGCTTACCGGCCGGAACCCGATGGCGTCTTTCGGCGGCGTCGCCGCGTATACTTGGATACGGGAGGGGAAGATGCGCGTTCAGGGCCCCTATCCCCACGTGATTCTCGCCGGCGCCCTTTGGGCGACGGTCGTACCGCTTTTCCTCGCGTCCGCCTTTCGAGGCGGCAAGAAAAATCCCGGTATGATCGCCGCGGCTATCGCGGGACTGATCATCATCGTGCTATGCGCGTCGAGCACGCCGCTCATGTCCGTGCTGGCGGGATTGGGGGCCATAACCCTCTTTTGGCAACGCAACCTGATAGTGCGCCTGCAGTCCGCGGCGCTCATCGGCCTCGTCGGGCTCGCGGCGGTATGGGATCATCCCATCTGGTATATCGTCGCGAAAATCGACTTTACCGGCGGCTCTACCGGATGGTTCCGGTTCAATCTCATCGATCAGTACATTCGGAGATGGCCTGAATGGTTCGCTATCGGGGTTCGGTCGACGGCCGGTTGGGGTTATGGATTGATCGACGTGTGCAATCAATACGTTTCGGCGGGGACGAATGGCGGGATAATCGGACTGGCGTGTTTTCTCGCGTCGATCGCGATTTCCTTTTCCTACGTCGGCACGCTCGCCCTGGTCGCAGACGACAATGACGTAAAGCGGGATTATTGGTTCCTGGGAGCCTCGTTGCTCGTCCACTTGATGAACTTCGTCGGCGTCTCGTACTTTTCCCACATCACCTTTTGCTGGTGGCTCACCCTCGGCTTTATCGGCAGCCTCTACCAGGCGAAGTTCGGCCAACGAGAGCCCCGCGCGATAATGCGCCTCCCCCTGGAGGCGAAGGCCGCGTTCAATTAACGCCCAGGATATCCCGGAAGCTCTCGGCCCGCCGGGCCGCTACCCTGTCCCAGCTGAATTCCAGCGATCTTTCGCGGGCCGAACGGCCGAGACGGAGACGTAAATCGGGGTTCGCCCGCAGTTTTCGGAAGGTTTCCACCCAGGCCTCCGTATCGTACGGATCGAGGATGATGCCGTCTATGCCGTCCCGAACGATTCTGCCCGCGCCTGCCGGGGTAGTCACGATCGCGAGCCCCCGGGAAGCGGCCTCGTAGGTGACCTGGGGATCCCCTTCTTCCACCGTGGCGAAGGCGAAAACCTCGGCCCGATCGAGCCGTTTACCAATTTCGGCGGGCTTTACCGGTCCGGCCAACTCGACGTTCGGGCCGGACAGGAGCGACTGCCTGCCGTTCTTGAAGTCGTCTCCGATCCATCCGACGATTTCCAGCCTGCCCGGTACGGAAGCCGCGTTCCATGCCCGCACGAGATTATGCTGGCCCTTGCGCACGCAGACCGTGCCGACCGTTATCACGTTGAGCCCTTCTGCGTCCGCGACGGTCCGTTCGGTATACTCCGGCATTATGGCCGGGTTCCAGCCATACGACGTCTCGATGATTTTATCCGCGTCGACGCCGTTTTCAAGCAAAGAGGCCGTGACGTTCGGGCTGGGGGAAAATATACGATCGGCTAGGCGGTAGAATTCGTTCTCGTCGGCTATGCGCGAATCAGTAAGCCCGTGCGCCGCCGGAAGGCCCGCCCGCCCGTACGCCCCGTCGAGAACCATGCGCGCTGACGCCTGATGGGTGTTGATGACTTCCGCCACGATCGGGATGCCTCTATTCTTCATTTCCCTCGCCGCGGGAACCACCCGTCCCGGCCACATCCAGGCTAAGTCTCCCGGTGCCGTTTCGTCCCGATACAGCCTTTCCAGACGTCCTTGCAGTCCTAGCAATCCCTTCACGTATCGATACCCCGTTTTGGTCAGGCTCGGGTTAATCGAGGGCGTTATCAGGGGGTTCTTGTAGCCCCTCACGAGGGCCTTGGCGAAAATGCGGACGGGTATCTGCCGGGAAATCGGCTCGGCGAGGGATATACAGGTATAGCTTACCTGCACGTTTGCCATGGAGCCCGGAAAGAAGACACTAATCATTTTTTTCATCCTTGTTTACGAAATTACCGTATTAATTCGCCCGTTAGATAATCGGAGCATTTGCTGAAGTACGGCATGCCAGCGCCGCCCTTGTTCGGGTAAAGGTATCCCGCTAGGCCTTTCGCCACGCGGCAATTCCTGAAAAGCACCGATTCTCCCTTGGAGTAGATCGCGTAATAGAACGCGTTTTCAGAAAGGAACTCGCAGGAATCGAAAAGGGTATTCTCGGAACCGTTGTTCACCGACGATGTTTGGCCGCTTTGCCCCTTCACGTAGGGTCCCGGGGTTGTGAAACGGACGCGCACGAATCGCAATCCGTTCCCCCCGAGGGACTGCATCGTATCGACGTGGTTTTCCGGCGTGCCCGTGAACGTGATGGACAGTATCGAATCCTCCACTGAGCAGGGGGTCGGCGTGGCCATATCGTTTTGACCCTTCGCTCCGGCAGGCCGGAAGGCTTTTCTCCAGCCGGTGATCCTGGTCCACCGGACGGTCCAGCCCGTTTGGCCGCCGTACTCGAAAAAGAGTCCCTCGTCGAGGGCGCTATGGTCGATCAACACGGTCCGGTCGGTCACGCCGCGGCCGTCGACCGCCGCGAATCCCTTTCGGAAAAGGCAGTCCACGAAAAGGTATTTGCCCGACTTGCCGAGGGAAACCGGCTCCGCGAACCCTAGCCCGCGGTATTCCCCGGGCTCAAGGAAGTTACCGGGATGTTCCGCGAGGGCGATCCGCGGCCCTACCTCCGAAAGGGCGGGGGGAGACCCGCCTGCGGCAGGCGGAAAGCCGAGGGAGTCAGCGCAGAGCCTGGCCGGGCCCGACAGGACCAGGAGGATCGGGAGGAGGGCATGATACCTTTTTGACCGAACCTTGCCGGAGGGCAGGAGCCCGGTAGGCCGGCGACCGTTCATGGCGCGGGCACTCCGGTCGTATAGTCGGTACAACCCACGAAAGTCGCTTTATAGGGATTATCGGGATACACGTAATTCGCGATGCCCTTAATGATCCTGCAATTCCGGAAGAGCACGTTCGGAGCGTTAGAATAAACCGGATAATAGAATGCACCTGATTCGAGGAATTCGCAGCCATCGAAAAGGGTATCCCCCGCGTTGGCGTTTACGGATGAGGTTTGCCCGGTAACCCCGTTATTGTAGGGGCCGGGTGTCGTGAACCTGACTCGCACAAAGCTTAACTCATTCCCGCCGAGGGCCTGCATGGTGTCGACATGGTTGGACGGGGTACCCAGAAGGGTTATCGAAAAAACGCAATCCTCAACCAGGCAGGGCGTTGGGGTAGTGACATCCTGTTGGCTTTCTACGCCGGCCGGGCGGAAAGCCTTCCTGTCGCCCACGATCCGGGTCCACCGCATGGTCCAGTCTTTTTGACCGCCGTATTCGAAGTATACTCCGCCGGTAATATAGCAATGATCCACGAGCACCGTCCTGCCGGACAAGCCGCGGCCGTCGATCGTGCCGAGACCTGCCGTGAATTGGCAATCGGTGAAGCTGTAGGCTCCCGTTTTGCTTTGGAGGGATACTGAGGTGGTAAAGTTGTAACGGGCATAATCTCCGGCGGGCAAACTGCCCCCTAATCGATCGGTGAGCGCGTATCGGGGTCCTACCGCGCTTTCGGCGGGGGGGAAAACATAGGGCTTTGCCGTGTATTTCGTGCCTTCCGTGATTGAAATCAAATCCATGCGGCAGCCCGTGAAGAGCGCGGCCGTAAATAAAAGCGCCGTAAGGGCGCGGTACTTTTTCTTCATTTCTTCGCCTCTCGAAAACTTGCATTACTTACCGTATACTTTAGTTCACCTAACGGCCCTTTTCAATGAAAAAAGCCCCGTTCTGCCGAACGGGGCTTTCCTTTCGTCCTTCAGGCTTTTTGCCCAAAGTTATTGCTGTATCAAGGCTCCGGTTTCATAGTCCACGCAGTTCTCGAACGCGGCCTTGTTCGGATTCGAGGGATACACGTACCCCGCCAAGCCCCCGATTATTCTGCAATCCTTGAACCGCACGTTCGCCGCATTCGAATACACGGTGTAGTAGAACGCGCCCTTTTCCAGGAACTCGCAGGAATCCAGCAGGGTGTTTCCCGCGTTTACGTTCACCGCGGAAGTCTGTCCCGTTACTCCGGCCTCGTAGGGCCCGGGGGTCGTGAAACGTACCCGGGTGAAAGTCATACCGTTGCCGCCCAGGGCCTGAAGGGTGTCGACATGGTTCGACGGGGTCCCCAGCAGCGTGATCGAGAAGATGCTATCCTCTACGACGCAGGGCGTAGGGCTGGTGGTATCCTGCTGGCCGGTCAAACCGGTCGGGCGGAACGCCTTGCGGTCGCCGACGATTCTGGTCCACTTCACGGTCCAGTTGGTCTGTCCGCCGTATTCGAAGTAGATGCCGCCGAATACGTAGGTATGATCAAGGAGAACCGTTCTCGAAACGCCGCTTCTGCCGTCAAAGACCCCGAAACCCGCGTCAAAACTGCAATCCCGGAATACGTAGGCGCCGGTATTGTTCTGTAACGACACGGAGGTGGTAAACCGGTATCCTTCGTAGGTTCCGGCGGGCAGGCTGCCGCCGGTCCTTGAGGTAAGGGCAACGCGGGGTCCAACCTGGCTTTCGGAAGGCGGACCGGCATAGGTAGAGGGCGCGGCCGCGGTTACGGTAAAGGTGGCGGTTGCGGACCCGGCGCGGGCTCCGTCGAGGGTCATGGCGGTTACGTCGACCCGGTAGGAACCGGCGGTCAGGGGCGAAGCGGAACCGTTCAGGGGAAGGGCGGCGCCTGAACCCGCGGAGGAGCCGTTAAGGAACCAGGAATAGCTTACGTTCGAGGCGTTTGCGTCGCTGGACGCGGTGAGGGTGATAGCCGTTCCCGACGCGACGCTGCTGCTTACGTTGCCGATGGTTACGGTAAGGGGATCGGAGAGCGAAGGCGAAACCTCGATATCCACGCCGCCGGAGGGAACCATGAGATCCGGGAACGATACGGTTCCGCTGGAGGTTTCACCCGCCACTATACGGACGATGTCTACAGCGCTCGCCACGGATTCGCTTCCGTCAAGCAGGTTGACGCTGAGGGTATAGTAACCGGCCTCGACCTGATCGTCGACGGTGGCCTTGTTTACCCCTATCGCGGCGGTCAGGGGAATATGCACGTTGCCGGCGTTAATGAGTTCGACGATTGCCGATGGGTTTATAACGGCCCCGGGGGTCCAATCTATCGTAAGATCCAAGGTACCCGGTCCCGTATACGGCTTAACGCTGATGTCGAGGGTGACGGTAGCCCCGCCGGTTACCGTAGTGACGCCGGTTCCAAGGCCGATCGATTTACCCTGCGCGTTTTTGGCGACGGTGGTGACCGTCCAGGTTCCCGCCGACAGGTTGGGAATGGTGACGGAAGAACCCAAAGAGGTCGTCGTAAAGGTATCTGAATTGGAACCCGTTCCCGATATCTCGTAGCTCGCCGGGGTCATGCTTATGGTCGGGGCTATCGTTCGCGACGCGTTGTCGATGAACGAAACGACCAACACGCCTTTTGCCGGTTCCGGGGCAGGCGCTTCCGGTTCGAGGGCGGGTTGCATTGAGCAGCCCATTTCGAGTAGCGCAGCAAGACCAGACACTAATATCGCAAAAAGCATTTTACTTTTAATATTTGTGGGATGACGAGTAGCCATAAAGAACTCCTTGGCGCCGGAAATTAATTTCGTGTGTCCGACGCACTGGAGATATAGCAATGAATGTGCCAACTGACAATTTTTTTTAAAGCGGTTATTTCTTTGCGGGATAAAGAAATAATTAAATGGCCATTTTAGGCGATTTAAGAAATAAGTCCATTCTGATAATTACAATTTTGGAGAGAGATACGAATTTGTAATCAGTACGTAAACTTGTCTTTATTCAGCGCTTCCTTCAAGAACCCGATTCCCCAGTAAAACAGCCCAACCATGAAAAAAGGCATGATGAGCAGGCTGCGGGCGATATGTTTCGGTCCGGCCTTAATCAGGCGCGGAAAAATCTTGTAGCATTTGAACGCAAGAAATAGGGGGAACAGCACTACGGGGAGTATTCCGCGGAACGCGATGCTTTCGGTTTCGGTACGTTTGTACCGAGCGACGAATTTGCCAAGCACGATTTCGTACCTGAAAAAGCCCTTCCAGCTTTCCCGGAAAATATGGTCTACTGTCATGTCGGGAAAGAAATATATCGGGGTGAATTCCCTCAATCTCATGCCCAGGATCACGTCTTCGGCTGCCCGAAGGTCGGGATAGCCCCCGATACGGTCGAAGAGCTCCTTTTCCATATAGTTGCTGCACCCGATGACATAGGGCTTCTCTTGGGGCGAGCCGACGGGAAGATATTCGTTGAGCTGGAGGTAATACTGCGATAGGGCTACGAGTTTCCGCCGCTGGAACGGGGGAAGCGCGACGCTTCCGAATCCTACCTTATAACCCTCGCGGTAATGACCCACCAACTTCTCTATGTATCCGTCTTCGAGTATAACGTCGGCGTCGAAGAACACGAGAACCGAGCCTTTCGCTTCCCTGGCGCCGATATTTCGCTGGGTTGCGGGTTGAACCCGTATCCCCGAATTGACGAAACGGACTCCCTTCGTCTCGAACTCGGCGATGAGATCGGGCATCAATCCGTCGTCCGAAGAGTCAACGACGATGATATCGGCTATGTAGTCCTGTTCCTGGGACAAAATGGAGGGGAGCGTGTGCCGTAACGTTTTTGCGGAGTTATACGCCGGTATCACGATCGATACCAGATTTCGGTCGGAATCGGGCACGAATTCGCTCGTTTTAGGGCAGGTAGCTTCCAGTAATTCCGTATTCAAGATTTTCCTCAATTTGTTGATCGTTACCGTACAGAATAGCACCCGGTTTTATCGCGAACCAATAAATCCCCAAAAAAAACTTTAAAATTGCACTAGGCTGCCCTCTTTCTTCGCGCGGAAAACGGCCGCCCGGAGGCTCGCGAGCCCGCAAGGAAAAAGAACGAGGGCGAAACACGCAAGATACCCGATAGTCGCCAGCCAGTGACCTTGGCCGTTCGGCACCAGAAGTATTTCCCTTATTGCCGTGGCAGCGTGGGTGATCGGCAACAATTGGGACAGCTTTTGCAGCGGGACGGGCAGCACTTCAATCGGAAATATGATTCCTCCGAGAAAATAACTGGACATGCCGAACGCGACGTTTACCGGGTTTCCCTGCTTGAAAAGCAGGATGAAAGCGGCCGATACCATTCCGAGGGAGAGAAAGCAGATGAACGTGAGGAATAGGACAAGCAGGACGAGCCCTATGGCGATCAAGGAAACGCCGATTTTCCCTATCACGACGGTCAGCGCTAGATAGATCAGGCTCAACACGAAGGAAGAGGCGAAAGACCACAGCGAATTGCCGAAGAGCACCACGTTCGGGGAAGTCGGTGTTGCCAGGAGGATTTCGAGGGTTCCCTGCATCTGGGCCCCTCGTACTTCCTGTGAGAGAGATTGCAATCCCGTTGAAACGAAGGTGCTTACGCACATGCCCAATAAAACGAAGGAAAAATAATCGTTCCCGTAACGGGCAAGCGAAACCGAAATGCCCGATTGGAAAATCTTGCTGACGAAGAAGAACATGAAAACGGTCAGGAAGATCCCGCCGAAACCCATGAAAAAGCGGAAACGATAGCTGATCTGGACCAAAAAATCCCTTTTGATGAATTGCAGTAGTTTATACACGCTAGCCCCCCGCGGTCCTATGCAGCAGTTCCCTGAGGTCGCCATCGTTCGCGACGGCGGAGAGGAGCCTTCCCCCCTGGCTTACGAAGGAACGCAACATCGCTTCCTGGGTTTCCCGGTTCCCGTCGTAACTGACGCTGAGCGACCCGTCGCTCTCGAGCCTTGTCGACCCTTCATGTTCCGCCAGCCATGACGCGGGTATTTCGCCCGCAAAGGTCAATATGAGCCTTGCCAGGCCGCCGGTAAGCCTTCCCAGCTCGCCGATCGTCCCCCTCGCCTTAACGCTTCCCTTGTCGAGAACGACCACGGAATCGGCGAGTATGCGCGCTTCCTCAAGATCGTGGGTACACAGGAAAACGGTTCGACCCTGACGTTCCACCAGGTTACGCCGCACGAAGGCCCAGAATTCCTCCCGGGCGAAGGGATCAAGATGCGATGCGGGCTCGTCGAGCAGGTATAGTTCGGGTCGCCCTATGGCCGCCCGCGCGATGTTCAGTTTTTGTTTCATTCCTGCGGAATACAGGCGATACGGTTTATCGGCCGCGTCGGTCAAGCCGGTATCGGACAGGACCTCCGACACCCGCTCGTCGAGCGTTCGTCCCCGAAGGTTATAGAGGGAACCGAAAAAGCGAAGGTTTTGGCGGCCCGTGAGGCGCCAGTAGAACGAACGCTCATTCGGCGTCACGATCCCAATGTGGCCGTTCATGGCCCGCGCGGAGTCGCTCGGGGATTGGCCCCGGTATCGAATGTCCCCGTGGTCGGCAACGATCAGGGACGCGAGTATCTTCAGGAGGGTCGTTTTGCCGGCGCCGTTCGGGCCCAACAAACAGGTGATTTCCCCTTCGGCGATATCGATATCGACCGATTTTAAGACTTCAATCGCGTTTTTTTTCGCGAAAGGATTCACTTGGGCTACCTTGAATCCTTTCGATACGCCCGCCAGGGCTACCAAGGGTACTTTTTTATCGCTTGACATTGCCTGTATCATACCGCCCCCCTTGTTACCTGACAAGCATTTACCTTGACAGTAGCTCCAGATGCATAATAATCTTTAATATCTCAATAAGTTATTGTAAGGGAATGATGGACACGACCACAGAGGCCTCGCTTATCTTGGCCTGTCTCAAGGATGATACGGATTATGCCCAGAATCTGATCGATAGCGGGACCGTTCGACAAAGGGTACTTTATTCACTCGCCGAAAAAAACTTGGTTCGGGCCTATTTAAGCGAATTCCTGCTCAAGTTGCGACTGCCCGATTCCTATCCCCTCAAGCTTTTCGCCACCGTGCTCCAGCAAAACGCCCTCGTCGTGGACATTCTCAGGCAACAGGCCCGACACTGCGAACGGGCGCTCGCTGAACGCGGGATTCCAATGCTCGTCTTGAAGGGGCTGACGATCCCCTGCGATTATCCCAGGGATATCAACGACCTGGACATCATGATCCGGGAAAAGGACTTGGTGGCCGCCGCGGAAACCCTTACGAAAGCCGGCTATCGCTACGTCGGCGACGATCTCAGCCGTATCGTTCCCTCTTCCCAGAAGGGGAATATAGTCCGCCAGTCGTTGTGGAACAATGAATACCTCTTCAAACACGGTCAATCCGGCTTGCTTATCGAGCTTCACACGAATTTATTCCCGCGCACGCGCGTTTTTCCCCAGAACCTGAACGTCTACCTGGATTCCGTAGAGGACCTATGGTCTCGTGCCGTGGATTATCCCGATATCGGCCTGAAAGGGCTTTGCCGCGAGGATCTCTTTCTTCTCCTGTGCGTTCACGGTTCCGTAAAGCGCTGCCCCGGCAAGAACCGCTTCGCGATCAGGACTTGTCTCGATCTCGCGGCGGTTATAGGGAAGGGCCTGGACTGGGAAACGGTAATCATGCTCGCGCGCCGTTACAGGATCGCGGAACACCTCTTTCTGGGTTTCGCGATTCTCTCGGCGTACTTCCCTGCCTCCGTCCCGGACGGGTTGCGTAAAAGGGTTTGGCAGGCGATGCCCCGCAGGTTTCGCTTCCTTGAACGGATACATTTCGCGGCTTTCGACGGCCTGGGGGAAAGCAAGCCGTTCTTCGCCTATGTTTACCGCCTGATCGTCCCGTTCTTCTACGGTGGCACCCCGGGATCCCGCCTTTCCTTCGCTTACTCGGCCGCGATACATCCCTTGAGGAAAATCAAGCATGGCGACTGAAGGCGCCTTTACGGAGAGCGAGGGTTTCGCCTCTCTCCTGGCCGGCGGCCTGGAGGGCATGGTCAGCCTGCGCGTGCTTTCCGGCAGCATGAGTCCCGCTATCGAAACGGGCGACTTGGTGAGTATCGCGCCTTGTTCCTGGAAGGAATGCAGAACGGGTGATATCATTGTCTTCAAGAGGGGCTATACGTTGGTGTCCCATCGATTGCTGCTGAAAATTCGATTCGGGGGACGGGCGTTTCTCTTCCAGGCAGGGGACGCGATGTCCAGGGGCGAACTGATCGAGCCGGAATCGATCGTTGGACGTTGCACCGAAGTCAGGAAAAAGAACGCAAGCGTATCGCTCGAGAACGCCCGCGTGAACGCTAAATGGGCCCGCCGCGGGCGTCAACGAATCATGACCAGGCTCGTAAAGGATATTGTCAAATGTGCGCTGAAAAAAACGGTTACTTCTCGTTAAGCCTTGGAATTTGCGATCTGGGACTGCGCTTCGAGTCGGAAATGGAAACCCGCAAATTGGCGGAGTATTTCGAGGGCCATGAAGGCTCCGGAAAACCGAAGGTTTTCATCAATTTCAAGACCGCGCCCTACGAAAGCGTCGGGACGATTCCCCAAAGCCTAGTCCAGGAAAAAAGGTGGGAGAACGGCTCGTTCAGCATTGCCGACGGCATGATCGCCGGGAAATTCGATCCCATACTCAATTTATGGACGGTAACCGTTAAGTATTACCTCTTGAAGGGCCAAACGACCCGCGTCTTCGAGCAATTCCTCTATCAGGCGTTTTATACGGCGGTCTCCAAGGAAAGATTGAATGCCTTCATGATCCACTCTTGCGGCGTTTCCGCCGGCGGATCGGGTTTCCTGTTCATCGGGGCCTCCGGCATGGGGAAGAGTACCGTAGCTTCGCATAGCCGGGAATACGGCGTATTCAACGACGAGATGAACGTCGTTTCCCTCGGCGAAACCGGTTATTTTCTCGAGTCCAGCCCGTTCAACGCCTATTTCAAGGGTAAATGCAAGGAGAGGGCGAAACTTCGCGCGATTTTCATATTGCATCACGCCAAGGAATTCCGCCTCGCGCCCGTTTCACCCGCAATGGCCGTATCCGTCATCGCGGGGCAAATCGTTCCCCCCATCGGGCTTGAGGACGCCTTTGACCCCGGTACCGCCAACGCGATGATGGAACGGGCCATGGAACTCGTTTCAAGGATTCCCGTTTACCGCATGTCTTTCACCGTAGAAGGGGGCTACTGGCCCCAAATACTCGAGACCTTCGCCGAATAAGCAATCATAAAACGAAAAAGTTAGAAACACGAAAGGAGTGCCGAAATGAATCGCGGGAGTGTCCTTAAAACGAAAGAGGGATTTACGGTCAGAAAAATGGGCGAGGAAACCCTTTTCCTTAACGCCAACGGGTCCGCCATCCATGTTGCCGACGAGCTTGGCAGTTTTATCTATTCCCGGATAGACGGAGTGCGGACCATTGCCCAGATACTCTCGGATATACTTTCCGAATACGAGGTTGATAAGTCCGTCGCGGAGAAAGACCTTTTGTCCTATCTAGATTCCCTCATTACCCAGGAAATCGTGGAAACGCTTCAATGAAGGAGCTTCTCGAGCGTATATACCGGGACTATCGCTCAAACAATCGCATATACGCCGCGATGCTCGAATTAACGTGGCGTTGCGTCGCCAATTGCGTTCATTGCTACCTATTGGACGAAAATCCCCCCGAGCTCGATACAGCGCAGGTACTCGACCTGTTGGAGCAGCTGCGGGAGGAAGGGACGATCGACCTGGGGCTCACCGGCGGCGAGGTCATGATACGGAAGGATTTTCCCGTCATACTCGAGGCGGCCCACAAGGCCGGGTTCAAGATATCGGTATTGACGACGGGAATTCTGATCGACGAGCGGATGGCCGACTTGTTGCGAGACTGCCGCGTGCATCACGTCGAGATGTCCATCCTCGGCGGAAACGCCGAAACCCACGATCGATTGATGCGGCATCCCGGGGCTTTCGATAAGATGATCAGGGGCATGCGGATGCTTCGCGACCGCAAAATACCGGGCGTGATGAAAGCGACGGTTCTCAGGGAAAACGCGGGCGAGCTCGAGGCAATGCGCGGGGTAGCCGACTCCCTGAAGGTGATGTTCAGCGCGAACGCGACCCTTTTACCGACGGTTGACGGGGGCAGCAAGCCCCAGGAACTGGGGCTTGATTCCGCGGCCGCCGCGTCGCTCGACCCGAAACTGCTGACAGGCGGCTTTATCGAGGACGGAGAATTATCCGGCGGAGCCGTACTCACCTGCAACGCGGGCAAAATAAACTGTTGCGTATCCCCCGACGGTTCGGTATACCCCTGCCTTATCTGGAGACGCCCGGTCGGTTCCGTGCTCGAGAACAGGATTTACGATATTTGGCACGCGAAGCCCGATCCGTATCTCGTCAAGATCCGCGAAGCCACCCCCCAGGATAGCGGCATATGCCACGCGTGCCCGAAGAAAGACAGTTGCAAGCGATGTCCCGGCAGCGCCTTTTCCGAAACGGGCGATTTTCAGGCGCCGATACCCTCGGCCTGCAGGCTATCGGGACTCGGCGGCCACTGACCGCTCGCGCGACGGGCCGATTCCCGGGCCGCTCCACCCTCAGCTTTCCTCGTCCATGGTCTTGAGGAGCAGCGCATACTGCTCCTTGACCGAATCGGCGGAGGCGTGAAGGGCTTGCCTGTCGCGTTCGGACAGCGGAAGCTCGACGATGCGCGAAAGCCCCGCGGGACCCAAAACGCAGGGAACCCCGCAATAGACACCGTCAAGCCCGTATTCGCCTTCCAGGTACGCGGTGCAGGGGAGGGGCCGGCCGTGGTCCTTGACCATCGCCTCCACCATCTCGGCGATGGACTCCCCGGGGGCGTAATAGGCCGAGCCGGTTTTAAGCAGGTTCACGATCTCGGCGCCGCCGTCGCGGGTGCGCTTCACGAGCGCGTCGATCGTTTCGGCGGGGAGAAGCCCTGACAGGGGCTTGCCCCGCGCGGAGGCCAGGGAGACGCAGGGAACCATGAGGTCCCCGTGCCCGCCCAGGACGAGGGCGTCGACCTCGCGGGGATTGATGCCCAGTTCCCGGGCGATAAAAAGCTTGAATCGCGACGTGTCGAGCAATCCGGCCATGCCGATGATCCGTTCCCTGGGGAAGCCCGTTTCCCTGAGCGCCACGTGGGCCATCACGTCCAGGGGATTCGTTACCATGAGAACGACGCATCCGGGTGAATGCCTGACCGCCTCGGTCACGGCGGAGCGGACGATTTTCGCGTTGCAGTGGGCCAGGTCGTTCCGGCTCATGCCCGGCTTTCTGGCCATGCCGGCGGTAACGATGACGAGGTCCGAGCCGGCGGTGTCACCGTAGTCGGCGGAACCGTAGAGGACCGTATCGAATCCCGCGATAGAAGCGCTCTGCGCGATATCGAGGGCCTTTCCCCGCGCGACACCCTCGATGACGTCGAGGAGCGCGATTTCGTTAACCAGGTTTCGGTCGGCTATGGTTTTCGCCGCGGTAGCCCCGACGTTGCCCGCGCCGATTATCGATATTTTCATGAGCCTCCTTGAGTTGACGCTCAAAATCGTTTGCGTATTGGCTTGAGGAATACCTTATATCATTTTCAAGCGGAGTCACGCCCCCGGCCCGCATTCCCGAGGATTTTCCCCGCGCGGGGTTCCCGGGGCGCGTCACCATCCCCCCGTTCCCTTTCCGCTTCCGCTCGCGAATTTCCTGAAAAGTTCCGAGAAACCGTATTTTGAGTCGAGGGCCTTGAATCGCGCGATGTCCTCGCCGGTGAGACTTATGTCATCGGGCGACGCGGCCCGGGTAATGCGGGCGTCGAGGATGGTTTTTACGGTCAGGTAGTCGGCGTCTTCTATGCGGAGCCGGTTTTTGACCTTGAGGAGGGTTTCTTCGGAAATTCGGGGCCAGGTATCGTGGACAAAGGCCTTCCATTCGGTTTCGGGGGTATCCCGGCCCGCCATGGTAAAGGCTCGCTTCAGGAGGGGGGCTTCGGGGGCGGTTTTCAATACCTGGTACAGGTTGACGATGTCTGTCAATTGTCCCGCTTCCCTGTCGTTCAGGCCTTGGGCCTTGGCGATCGAGGCGACGATGGGGGTCGGGACGGGGTACCAGCCCAAATACAGGCCGCCCAGGGCGGCGGCGGAGGCGAGGAGGACGACGACGAGGACGATGGCGATTGTCTTGAGGATTTTCACGGTTTTGCTCTCCCTGTTCGCGCGTTTGCTTCTTCAGGAGAGTATAGCGCGCCTTCGCGGCCCGTTCTTGCCGGGGGCTCCGGCGGTGGCCCCTTCGACCCGCGACCCTCGGGGTGCCTCGGCCCCGGTCTCGGGCGGATTGACGCGACGCGGGGCTTCGCGCGAGAATCGTGGGCATGAATGACGATCCGGTGCGCATTATCATTACGGGCGGGACTTTTGACAAGCATTATGACGAGCTTCGGGGCGAGCTGACCTTCAAGGACAGCCACCTGCCGGAGATTATAGCGAAGGCGAGGATCGTGTCGCCGGTGGCGTTGGAGATCGTGCAGCTGATCGACAGCCTGCACATGACGGACGAGCACCGGGAGCTGGTTCGCGCGGCCTGCGAGCGGGCCGCGGAACGGCGGATCGTGATTACCCACGGGACGGACCGCATGGCGGAGACGGCGCGTTTTTTGGGGCCCCTGGGCATCAACAAGACGATCGTTCTGACCGGCGCGATGGTTCCTTACCAGATATTCGGCTCCGACGCGCTTTTCAATCTGGGTTCGGCCTTTATGGCTTCGCGCCTGTTGCCGCCCGGGGTCTACGTGGCGATGAATGGGCGGACCTTCCCCTGGCAAGACGTGCGGAAGGACTATGAGCGCGGGGTGTTTCGGCCCGCGGAGGAGTAACGCCCGCCCGGGTTTACGCCCGGGGCCGGGCCCGACGGCTTTTTTTCGTTCCCCGATAATTCTTTCCCCTCCTCACGGTTTTCAAAACCCGGCCGTCCGCGAGCCATGGTATACTTTTATCCGTTCGATACCGCGGACGGAGGCCCCATATGTTTCGCGATTCAGTAGGTTCCCTGACCCTCGAGGAGAAGGCTTCGCTCTGCGCGGGCGAGAGTTTTTGACATACCAGGGCCGTCGAGCGGCTCGGCATTCCGTCCTGGATGATGACCGAAGGGCCCCACGGACTGAGGAAGCAAAAGCCGGCGGGGGAGGGAACCGGCCTCTTCGACAGCGTCGAGGCCACCTGCTTTCCCCCGGCGGTGAATCTCGCGGCGACGTGGAACCGGGAATGCGCGAGAAAGGTCGGTGCGGCGGTGGCCAGGGAATGCAGGGCGGAGGACGTCGGGGTGCTGCTCGGCCCCGGGGTGAACATGAAGCGGAGCCCCCTGTGCGGGCGGAATTTCGAGTATTTTTCCGAGGACCCCCTGCTTGCCGGCGAACTCGCGGCCTCGCTTATCGAGGGGGACCAGGGCGAGGGCGTGGGCACGTCGCTGAAGCACTTCGCGGCGAACAACCAGGAAGGATACCGCCTTTTGTCCGATTCGGTCCTCGATGAGTGGACCCTGCGCGAGATATACTTGAGGGCCTTCGAGATCGCGGTAAGGAAGGCGAAACCCTGGACGGGGCGGTTTTGGACCGAACCGTGGCGCGGCTCCTTGACCTGACGTCCAAGGTGGCGGAAAGCGGGCGGAGCCGGGAACCGGCGGACCTTGGGGCCCATCACGCGCTCGCCCGGGAAATCGCGGAAGAGTCCATCGTGCTATTGAAGAATGAAGGCGGGTTTTTGCCCCTGAAACCGGAGGGAACGATCGCGTTCATCGGGGAGTTTGCCCGAAAACCCCGGTTTCAGGGCGGCGGCAGTTCCCATATCCAGCCGACCCGGGTGGACGATCCGTACGGGGAAGCGGGCCGCCTCGGCGGTTTCAGGCTGACCTACGCGCCGGGGTATTCCGCCGCGTCCGACGGGAGCGACCCCGCGCTCATCGAGGAAGCCCGGCGCGTCGCGGCGGCGACGGACAGGATCGAATCGGAGGGATACGACAGGACCAGTCTCGATTTGCCCGAGGCCCATAGGGCCCTGATCGACGCGGTCACGTCGGTAAACCCGAACGCGGCGGTGGTTTTGATCAACGGCGCTCCCGTCGCGATGCCCTGGCTTGACCGGGTTCCCGCGGTCCTCGAGGCCTATCTCGGCGGGCAGGCCGCGGGCGGCGCGATAGTCGACACGTTATTTGGTAGGGTGAATCCCTCGGGCCATCTCGCGGAGACCTTTCCCGCGCGGCTTGAGGACTCGCCGGCCTATCCCTGGTATCCCGGCGGCAGGGAGAAGGCCGAATACCGGGAAGGGGTTTACGTCGGGTACCGCTACTACCGTGCGAAACGGCTGAGGCCGCTGTTCCCCTTCGGCCACGGGCTTTCCTACACGACCTTCGGCTTCAGCAACCTGAGGGCGCCTTCGGGAAGGATTGACGGGACAAAGGACGTATCGATATCGGTGGACGTGACCAACGAGGGGAAAGTGCCCGGTAAAATAGCGGTGCAGCTTTACGTGCGGGACCGGGAATCCTCGGTTCACCGCCTGGAACGGGAATTGAGGGCCTTCGAGAAGGTTTCCCTGGAGCCGCACGAGACCAAGACGGTCCGGTTCGTTTTGGACCCCCGCGCGTGGTCCTTCTGGGACGAGGGGCAAAGCGGCTGGCGGTTCGAGAGCGGGATTTTCGACGTGATGGCGGGCGCCTCAAGCGAGGATATCCGCCTGGAGGCGGCGCTGGACGTGCATAATCCCTCCGCCGGGATTCCCTTTCCCGACATGCACTCGACCCTGGCCGATTTCAGGGCCTATCCGGCGGGACGGCGCTTGGCGGATACCCTCGCGAAACCCTTTCTCGACTCTTTGGGCAAGTTGGAACCCGCTTCGGCCGAGGCGCGCATGGCCGCGAGCAAGACCGAGGAGATGCCCCTGCGGGCCTTCCTGAATTGCTCGGGCGATCGAGCGTCCCGGGAGCTGGCGGAACTGACGAAAGCGGTCATACGGGGCGAACGACCCGAGGCGGACCTGGAGGGAAAGTTCGGGGGAGCCTGAGCCTTTCGGCCGGGCCCCTTTCGATACCGCGGCAACGGCGGTTTTCAGCGGCCTGCGGGCGCGCGGGTCAAGCGAAACAGAGGATGAAGGATGCATACGATTGACGATCTCGAGGACGATTTAGACGACGCGAAACTCGCCCATGAACTCAGGCAATTCAAGAGGGAGCGGGACAAGATCAAGAAGGTCCTGAAGGCCATAAACGAGAACAAGCGGACGCCGCTTGAAAAGTACATCGACGCGATTTTCGTCGCCCTCCTGGTACTCTTATTCTCGGCGCGCGTTTTGACCCATTGGATCGGCGATTTCGTCTCCCTGGAGATCGGAACCCTTTTAGTCTCGATAAAGATCATATTCCTGATGCGGCGCCAGGATAATTACAATCACTTCATGTTCATGATCGTGCATACGATCGACTACCGGCAGAACGTCATACTGAAGCGGCTTAACGAGATCGAGGCACGGAGGGACGGGGACGGGAAACGGTAGGAAGGCCGGGAGGCGCCGCGGCCCGCCCGTTCAGGCGTTCCCGCGGGGCAGGGGTATCCCGCGGAATTCGTCGGGTCCGAGGGTAGCGTCCCTGACCGAAACCACCGCCCCGGCGACCCGGTTCGCGTATTCAAGGGCTTCGCGGTAGGGAAGCCCGAGCTTTCTGCAAGCGATGACCGCGCCGATATGGGAATTCCCGGCGCCGATGGTATCGACGACGGCCATGTGAACCGTGGGCACGCGATGGAACCCGCCTTCGTGAAGCCGAGAAGCTCTTCCCCGTTCAGGTGAAGTACCGGGCGAGCGCGAATAGCGCCTCCATTTTATCGAGCCCGATATGGTTGATCCGGGGCCCCGGGGCGAAGTAAACGGTCGGCGAACGGGAGGCGGTCAGGTTCCGCAGGTAGGAGATGATCTCGGTCCCGGTCGGCTTCTCGATCTCGATCCCGCAAACGTAGACGCCGTCGATCTCGTCGGGGGGAACGGCGCCCATCCAGCTTTCGCGGAAGGTAAACTCGGCCCAGTGGTAGGAGACGAAGGTCCTCTCGCCGTCGGGTTCCACGTAGCAGTAGCAGTAGCCGTTGTCGCGGTCGGCGACGCGCAGGAAGGGCTCGATGCCGAGGGCCGCCAGTTCCTTGTACACGTAATCGCCGAAAAGTCCGGTCCCGACGGGGGAGCACAGCACGTGGGGGAGCCCCGCGAGGCGGAGGACGTTCTGCACGTTGTAGGCGCACCCGCCGAGGGTGACGGTCTGGGACCGAATGTTCACGTCGTCATTTCTCGAGGGCAGGGCCGGTACGCCGATGATGACGGTCTTTTTCATGGAGAGTCTGCCTTTGAATCGCGGTTTCGGCGTAGTGTAACCCAAAGAGCGATAAAAAAGAACCGTCCCGGTAAGTTCGCCCAGGGTCTTCCTTCTGGACTGGGTATAAATAAAGAGGACCACCGTGAGGCGATCCTCTTTTGTTAGTATACGGAAGAAGACTTGCCCTCCAAACCTCGGCCTCGTGCCTCAGTTTTCCGGGACGCCTCCGTAGCCTGTCGCGGCCCTCCATGGCTGCTAATCCTCGCATGGTCATTTCCATGACCCTCGCTCGGCCGCCCCCGCTCGAAAGACAAAAAAAAACACGCCAATCGGCGTGTTTTTTGTCCCCGGAAGAAGACTTGAACTTCCATGCCCGTAAGAGCACTAGTACCTGAAACTAGCGTGTCTACCAATTCCACCATCCGGGGATTGCCTTCCCTCGCGGGACGCAGGAATAAAACTAACGGAAAGAGCCCTTTCTGTCAAGGGAGCAGGGTTCGCTCAGGGGGTCTTTTTCTCCTCCTCCCGGGGCAACGGAAAAAGTAGGGTACAGCTGGACTTTTTGCGGTTCCGCAAGTCCCAGACCACGGTCACAGCGCAAATTCGAGCGATTTTCTCGGCTAGGAAGATTTCGCTCATGAGCCCCGCCGCGGCAAGATCCTGAATCACGGCATTTCCAAGATCCGCGGCGGTGGCGACGATTCCCTGGTTTTGCCGTTCCCCGGACCAGGACAGCGCCAAGGAAAGTTCCCCGGGAACGTCGTCGAGGGTTATGCCTATCGGTGTACCGTAATCCGCGAAGAGGGCCGCCATGCGCACCAGGGGCTGCAGCATCTGCGCCAGGAGTTCGCTCCGGATGCGAACGGGATGGGTTTCGGGGGAATAACGCATCGTAAGGCTCAAGCCGCGTTCCTCGAGGCGTTTCCTCTCCAGGTCCGCGACCGCCGCCAGGACAGGAACCAGCTCTATGGGGCTGCTGTCCCTCAAGGCGGAGGCGTGTTTCAGGGTTCCCAGGTGCTCCGCGTTGGCCAGGAGCGTGTCCATAGCCTCCACGTTTCGGTTGAGCAGGGCCGTGAGCCGCTCCCTCTTTTCGGGGTCAGGCTCGTCCAGGAGGGCAAGCCGGGCAATACCCGCGATCCCGGTGGCGGGAGCCGAAATTTCCCTGACGATGATCTTTAAGGTAAGGTCTTTGCTGTCGTTGATAAGTTCAAGCCGCCGGTGTAACGCGGCCAGCTCGACCCCCCTTCGGGTGACGGCGGCTTCCAGGGACTCGATGCGGCTGTCTTGAAGGCGCAGCGTTTCCTGGGACTTCAGCAGTACGCGGATCTTGTGCATGGCGACGTTTACGTTGACGGGTTTGCGCAGGAAGTCCGACGCCCCGGCCTCAAGGCAGCGGTGTTCGTCCTCCTGGGCCGTCAGGAACAGTACCGGCGTATCTCGGGCTTCGGGAATTTCGCATATTCTCCTAAGAATCCGGGCTCCGTCCTCCCGGCATAGGGCGCAGTCCAGAAGCACCAGGTCCGGCGGGTTTTCCGAGATAAGCGCGAGGGCCTCCCGGCTCGAGGCGCGGGTCTCCACCGCGTGCCCCTCCGAGGCGAGGTCCTTCGCGAGGGTCTCAAGGGATTCCGGCTCGGCGTCTACCAGCAGAATACGGCTCATGAGTCCCTATACTGGGTATGGATTTCCGTTATCTCCCGGGACACCGAAAGGAAGAGATCCACGAGATCCGGGTCAAAATGGGTTCCCCGTTCGTCGTTGAGGAGCACAAAGGCCTCGATGATGGTCTGGGCGGGCTTGTACACGCGCTTCATGGTAATTGCGTCGAAGACGTCGGCTATGGCCACGATCCGGGCAGAAAGGGGAATGCCGTTTCCCGAGAGCCCCGCGGGATACCCCGCACCGTCCCACCGTTCATGGTGATGAAGGATAATGTCCCGCGCCGTGGACAGGTAATGATAGGCGGGAAAGGATTCCTGGAGCCGCACGATGGTCTCGGCGCCCTTGGTGGTATGGGTTTTCATCACCTCGAATTCCTCAGGCGTGAGGCGGCCCGGCTTATGGAGGATGTGGTCGGGGATGCTGACCTTGCCGATGTCGTGCAGCCTGGCGAGGGAGGTAACGGTTTCAGCGAAGAGGGGCTCGATATCGTTGCGGTACCGGGGCGACTTGAAGGCCTGGACGGCCAGAATCTCTACGTACTTTTCCATGCGAAGGAGATGCTGTCCGGTCTCGTTGTCCCTGGTGCCCGCCAAGTCCGCCAGGGACTGGATCATGAGCTGCTGGGAGGAGAGGTCCTCCGCGGGGGCAACCGCCCTGACCGCGGCCTGTCGGATCAAGTTGAGGGTCCTCTGGATGCGTAGGTCCAGTTCCTCGGGGTCGTAGGGCTTATGGATGAAGTCCATGGCTCCCCGGCGGAAGGTTTCCTTGATGCGCTCGGGGTCATGGTCGGCGGACACCATCATGACCGGTATGTGCTTGAACCTCGGGGTATAGCGCAGGATGTCCAGGAATTCCAGCCCGTCGATGCCCGGCATATTCATGTCCAGGAGGATAAGGTCGGGGATGTTCACCGAGAGCTGGGCGATGGATTCCTCGTAGTTGCATGCCCCGGACACGGCATAGGACGCGGAGAGTTCCGCCTTGAAAAGGGCGAGCTGGGTCTATACAGAGGATCTTCGGTTTCTTCGTTGCGCTGGATTCCTGCATCGGTATGCCCATATACCAGTGTAAGGCACTGATCCGGCGCTGCGCAACGAGTCACTCGTCTTTTTTCCGGGTTGCCCCTACACGCTGTAGGTTCCCGAGGTCGTGCTTCCGCCGCGGCCGGTCCAGTCGGTATGAAAGCTCTCTCCCCGGGGGCGGTCGGTCCGCTCGTAGGTATGGGCCCCGAAATAATCCCTTTGCGCCTGGATCATGTTCGCGGGGAGGCGTTCGCTGCGGAAGCCGTCGAACCACGAAAGGGCCGAGGCGAGGGCCGGAATCGGCAGGGCCGCTCCCATGGCCTCGGTCACCACGGAACGCCAGCCCTCCTCGGCGGAGAGGAGCTCCTTCGCGAAATAGGGGGAGAGCACCAGGTTCGGCAAGGATCCTTCTGAGGCGAAGGCCTCGGCGATGCGGTCGAGGAAGGCGGACCGGATGATGCAGCCGCCCCGCCAGATTCGGGCGATGGAGGCGAAATCGAGGTCCCAGCCGTGGGTTTCCGACGCGATTCGAAGGAGCTCAAAGCCCTGGGCGTAGGATACGATCTTTGCGGCGTATAGGGCGTCGTGCAGGCGGCCGAGAAAGGTCTCGACGTCGCCGGTAAAGCGGCGGCGTTCCCGCGGAAACCGGCGGGACGCGAGGCGGCGGGTATCCTTTTGGGCGGAAAGACAGCGGGCGAAGACCGATTCCACGATGAGGGTAAGGGGGGTGCCCTCGTCAAGGGCGGCGATCCCGGTCCATTTGCCGGTTCCTTTCTGGCCCGCCGCGTCGAGAATCCTCTCCAGCAGGGGCTCTCCGTCGGCGTCCTGATAGCCGAGGATATCCGCGGTGATCCCTATGAGATAGGAATCGAGTTTTCCCCGGTTCCAACGGGTGAAGATTTCCCGCATCCTGTGGTGGGAGAGGCCGAGGTACTCCTGCATGATCCAGTAGATTTCGGAAACGATCTGCATGTCCCCGTACTCAATGCCGTTGTGGACCATCTTTACGAAGTGCCCCGCCCCGCCGCCGCCTACCCAGGCGCTGCAGGGAGCCCCGTCGGGGGCTTTCGCGGATATGGCCGTGAAAATCGGCTCCAGGGCGGGCCAGGCCTCCTTGCTCCCCCCGGGCATGAGGGACGGCCCGTTGAGGGCCCCTTCCTCGCCCCCGGATATCCCGGTGCCGATAAAGCGTATTCCCCGTCCCGCCAGGTAGTCCTGGCGCCGGGAGGTATCGTTGAAATTGGAGTTGCCCCCGTCGATTATGGTATCCCCCCGGTCGAGATGGGGCAGGAGCTGCTCGATCACCTGATCTACGGCGCTTCCCGCCTTGATCATCATCATTACCATACGGGGTGCAGGGAGGAGCGCCGCGAGTTCAGCGAGGGTAGCGGCCCGGACGAACCGCTTGCCCTTGCCGCGTCCCTCAAGAAAGCGGTCCAGGGTGGCGGTGGTTTTATTGTGAACCGCTACGGTAAACCCGTTCCGTTCCATGTTGAGCGCCAAATTCTCGCCCATGACGGCGAGTCCGATAAATCCGATGTCCGGTTTCATGGAACCTCCCGGGATTGCGTGCGGTTCCCGCCTTATTCGTCGGCGGGGAGGGTGGAGGGTTCAAGAATGGCGGGATCGGAGGAGGCCCGATGCGCCAGGAGCAGGGTGAGACCCGCTGCCAGGAGGAGAAAAAGCGCCGCGCCTACGGCGGCGGCGATCTTCTTCGCCGAGCTGGAGCCTCGTTCCCGTCCCCTTTTCCTGAACTCGATTTCCGTTGGCTGGAGTTCAGTCATTCCGCTCAGGATCCCGCCACTGCCTCGAGGGCGATCTCGATCATGGAGCGGAAGGTGCTCTGCCTCTCTTCCGCGGTCGTCCCGGTACCCTTGGCGATGTGGTCCGATACCGTGAGGATCGCGAGGGCTTCCCGGCCGAACTGGGCAGCCAGGGTATAGAGCTCCGCCGCCTCCATCTCGATGCCGAGGACTCCCCATTTGGCCCAGAGTTTCCAGGCTTCCTGATCGTCGTAAAAGCTGTCCGAGGAGGTGACGGAACCCACCAGGGGCGCGATGTTCCTCTTGAGGGCGGCGTCGTAGGCCTTCCTCACGAGGTCAAAGCTGGCGGTGGGAGCGAAGAAGCGCCCGCCGAACCGGTGGGCGTTGAGGGCGGAGTCGGTGCAGGCGCTCATGGCGATGATAACGTCCCTGAGGTTGGTCGATTCCTGCACCGCCCCGGCGGTGCCGACCCGTACGGCCTTCTGCACGCCGTAAAAGCGGAAGAGCTCGTTGACGTAAATGGAGAGGGAGGGCTGGCCCATGCCGGTGCCCTGAACGGATACCCTCTTGCCCTTGTAGGTTCCAGTGAAGCCGTACATTCCTCGTATTTCGTTATAGCAAACGGGATTCTCAAGAAAGGTTTCCGCAATGAATTTCGCGCGGAGGGGGTCTCCGGGCAGGAGGATCGACTCGGCGATCTCTCCGGGCTTTGCGCCGATATGTGTACTCATGCCTCGTATACTAACAGGGATTTGCTTCTTTTGCAAATCCTGCGGTATACTGCCGTTTATGAGTGAAATTTCCCTCTTTCCGGCCGAAAAGTTCGGCTATGGTTTCGTTTCTCCCGAGTTCCTGCCCGAAGGCCGGGACGAGTACTGGTGCCGCGACATTCAGAGCAACGCCGCGGACCACTCGTGGCGCCCCCTCAATCCCGAGGAGATAGAGGCCCTGGTAAGGAACGGCAACACCTGCACCAACTGGGGAAATCTCCTGGTGGAAGAACCCTTCGACCCAAATCTCGTCAAGAACTCGATGTTCGCGGGCTTGGTGCGCATAGGGGCCCTGGAAAACCATTACCTGAAGTACCACGATTTCATGGTGCCCGCGGGGATAACGAACAGCAGGGTCATTTCCTGCGATATCGGGGACAACTGCGCCATTCACGACTGCGCCCACCTTTCCCACTATATACTCGGCGACCGGGTTATCCTCAGCCGCATCGACGAGATGGCCTCCACGGATCACGCCAAATTCGGCGAGGGAATACTGAAAGAGGGTGAACCGGAGTCGGTACGGGTCTGGATTGACCCCATTAACGAGGCCGGGGGCCGCTCCATTCTCCCCTTCGCCGAGATGATCTGCGCCGACGCCTACCTGTGGTCGGTGTACCGGGACGACCGGGAACTCATGGCAAAGCTCCAGGAGATCACCCAAAAGGGGGCGGATCCTCGACGGGGATGGTACGGCACCGTGGGCAACGGGAGCGTCATCAAGAGCTGCAGGATCATCAAGGACGTCCGCTTCGGACCGGCCTCCTACGTGAAGGGAGCCAATAAACTCAAGAACCTCACGATCAAGTCGAGCCTATCCGAGCCGAGTCAGATAGGGGAGGGCGTGGAGCTCGTGAACGGCATCGTGGGCTACGGCTGCCACATATTCTACGGGGTGAAGGCGGTGCGTTTCGTGCTCGGGAACAACTCGAGCCTCAAGTACGGCGCCCGGCTCATTCACTCGGTGCTCGGAGACAATTCGACCATCTCCTGCTGCGAGGTTCTCAATAACCTGGTTTTTCCCGCCCATGAACAGCATCACAACAACTCCTTCCTCATTGCCTCCATGGTGATGGGACAGTCCAACATGGCCGCGGGGGCCACCGTGGGGTCCAACCACAACAGCCGCGGGAACGACGGGGAGATCATCGCGGGCCGGGGCTTTTGGCCGGGGCTTTCCACCACCCTCAAGCATAACTGCCGATTCGCGAGCTATACCCTGCTTACCAAGGGGAACTACCCCTCGGAGCTAAACATACCCCTCCCGTTCAGCCTGCTGATCGACAACGAACAGCAGAACCGCCTCGAGGTGATGCCCGCCTACTGGTGGCTGTACAACATGTACGCCCTGGAGCGGAACAGCTGGAAGTACCGTACCCGGGACAAGCGAAAGACCGTGGTCCAGCATATCGAGGCGGACCATCTTGCCCCGGACACGGCAAGGGAGATACTCGAGGCCATGGACCTCCTGGAATACTGGACCGGGAAGGCCCTGGCGGTTTCCAAGGGGGAGGATCCAGGGCGAACGGATAGGGCAGCCCTCGCGGCCCAGGGCCGGGACCTGTTGCGAAACAAACCCGAGACGGCCCGGGACCTTTTCGTCGCCGGGGAGATGATGGAGCGCTCCAAGCGTCCGGTACGCATCCTTAAGCCCGCCCAGGCCTGGAACGCCTATCGGGAAATGCTCCTTTTCTACGGGGTTCGCTCCATCGCGGCCTATCTTCACCGCTTCGGCATCCATTACGGCTATTTCGCCGCCCAGGTGCCCCGCGAGGTGTCCCTGGACTGGGTTAACCTCGGGGGACAGCTCGTGAGCGGGTCCAAGGTAGACGGCTTGAGGGCCGGAATCCGTACGGGCCTTTTCACGAGCTGGGCTGAGATTCATGAGCAATACGAGTCGTGGTGGACGGTCTACCCGAAGGAGAGGGCCGAGAACGCCTACGAGGTTCTTCGCCGGCTAACGGGGCTTTCCGACATCGACGCCGCCGCCTGGAATTCCCTTTTGGATGAGGCCCTCCGCATCCGCCGGTTCGTGGAGGAGCAGGTGTACGTCACCAAGGCGAAGGATTATTCCAACCCCTTCCGCAGCATAACCTACCGGAACGACGCGGAACGGGACGCCGTGCTCGGCCGGGTTGAGGACAACTCCTTCATCAAGACCGCGAAAAAGGAGACCGAGGAGTTCACGGCCATGATTGAAGCGGTGAGGGCCTAACCGTGTCCTTGACGCTGAAGAAGGGTGATCTCCGGCTTTCAGTCGAGGAGGCCGGAGAAAAATACCGGGGTACCCGTTTTGACCGCAACGGGACGGTGGTTTCCGCCCGTTTCAGGGGTAAGGAGCTGCTTTCCGACGAAAAGCCCCGGTTTCAGCGGGATCGTCGGCGGTTTGGGCGGGGACTTCACAATGAGTTCGGAATTCTCCGGGCGGTAGGGTACGACGAAATACCTACGGGCGGCTGGTTTCCGAAAATCGGCGTCGGCTGGCTCCAGAAGGACGCCCTTCCCTATGCCTTTCACCGCGAGTACGCCCTTGACCCCATATCCTTTGAGGTAGCCGAGCTGGAGCCTCATCGGGCCTTGTTCCGCTGCGTTTCGGGGGAGCGAAACGGTTATGCCTACGAGTATGACAAGGAGATCGAGGCGGGGGAGGGGGAGTTCACCGTCCGCTACAGGCTTGAAAACCGCGGCTCCAAGAGGATCGTGACGGACGAGTATTCCCATAATTTTGTCCTTCCCGGCGGCGGCCCCGTGGGATCCCGCTATCGCCTGGAGTTTCCCTGGTCCCCGCGGACGGACTGTTTTGACGAATTCGTGGATCCCGAGGGCCTTCTTTCGCTTACGGGAGGAACCCTAGGCTTTACCGGCTCCGTCGGCCGGGTGTTCTTCATCGGGGGGCTCGCGAACGGCGTTGGCGAACGGGACGGGCTCGCGGCTTCCTGGACCCTCCGGGACCTCAAAACCGGCCTGTGCCTGCGCGAGTCCGGTTCCTTTATTCCCACGGGGGTTAACCTCTGGGGACACCGGGGGGTCATAAGCCCGGAGCTGTTCTTTTCCCTCGCGGTTGAGGGAGGCAATATCGTTTCCTGGGAGCGCCGCTTTCAGGTGTGGCAGGACTAAAGGCCAAACCGGGCATGGAACGCCCTAACGGGCATGGAACGCCCTAACGGGCGTTCTCGCCGTCGTAAACCCGGGGTACCCGCTTGTTGATGCCGCAAGTAACCTCGTAGGGAATGGTACCGAGGATTTCCGCCAGGGTTTCCGCCGTAGGGGAGGGAACCTCGGGAATCTTCTCTTCCGCGGGGTTTCCCGTGGGCCCGAAGACTACCACCCTGTCCCATCGCTGTACCCAGGGGTCGGCGCCGAGATCCACCATGCACTGATCCATGCAAATTTTACCCACGATCGGAAACAGACCGTCGCCGATGCGTACTCGAAGCCCCGGCGACAGCTTTCGGGGAAGGCCGTCGGCGTACCCGATCGGCAGGGTCCCGATCCAGGTGTCTTCCGGGGCGCACCAGGATCTTCCGTAGGATACCGGGCATCCGGCCATGATTTTTTTCATCGCCACTACCCTGGTCTCTAGTTCCATGACGGGCACCACCGGGATGCGGCCCTCCAGGTCCGCCGAGGGGGCGTATCCGTAGGTGAGGATTCCCGGCCGCACCATGTCGTAGTGGGACTCGGGAAACTGCACGATGGCGCCGGAGTTCGCGGCGTGGAGGATTCCCGGGTCGACTCCGGCCTGCCTGATCGTTTCCACCGCGGCGTCGAACCGGTTCAGTTGTTCCCGGGTATATTCAATGTCTTCTTGGGCGGCGGAATCCGCCACGGAAAGGTGGGTGGCGGTGCCGGCGAGCTCCAGGTTCCGGTGCCTGCCGATGAGGCGGGCCAGTTCCGCGGCGTTTTCCGGGGAACAGCCGATCCGGTTCATGCCAGTGTCGATCTTCAGGTGCACGGGAACCTGGCGCCCCTTCATCTTCGCCACCCGGGCGAGATCCTCAATAAACTCCGAGTCCACTACCAGGGGGGAGAGCTCGTAATCGATTATGGAGGGAATTTCCTCGGGGATGGGAAGGCTCAGGGAAAGGATGGGCGTGACGATTCCCGCCTCCCTTAGGTCTATGCCTTCCTGCACCGAGGCCACGGCGAGATGGGTCGCCCCGGCGCGGATGGCCGCAATGGCGACCCGAATGGCCCCGTGCCCGTAGGCATCGGCCTTTACGGGCACGCACAGCCTGGTTCCGGGAGAAAGAAAGCGCCGGATGGAGGCAATGTTGCTTTGTAAATTTCCGAGGTGTATGATTGCTCTGGTTGCGCGCATGGGGTATTGTACTCCGCGGGGATTTTCTTCGCAAGAAGCGGACGGAGGGGGTAATAAAGCCTTTTTCGTGCTATCATCTTCCCCATCAACAATAGTTCGAGGTTTTCCGATGTACCGCATGCTTGCTCTCTTTATTTCACTGTCCCTTTTCGTGTGTTCCTGCGCCAGCGCCTCTCCCGCCCCCGGGACCTCCGCCGCGTCGGGAAGGTCCGCTTCCGGCAAGAGCCCCCAGGCGGAAAAAATCCAGTCGCTGCCTTCAGGCTTTGAGTCCGCCGTGTCGGACCTGCTCGCGCGCCGGGATTTTCTCGGCGCCGTGGAGGCTTACGAGTCCGCCGTCGGGGGCCTTCCCCCGAATGCCGCCGCCCAGGCCCCGGGAACCGCGGAGACCCTTGAGAGGGTCCGCGCCTCCATTGGCGACGCAGTCCGGGGCATAAGCCTCACCCCGGTCTCCAGCCCTCCCGCCACGGTGTCGGGAAGTCCCTTCAAGGCCCCCTTCTCGGCGGAACTGACCGGGAGCGAGGGTACGGCCCTGCCGGGCATGCCCGTGGAGGCGGAGGTTCCCTCCTTCGGCGAGGACGGCACCGTCGGAACCGAGGCGCTTTCCCTGACTACCGGCGAAGACGGCAGGGTTTCCTGGACCCCGCCGGTACCGCCCCGCTCCGTTGAGGGCGCGGTTCGCTTTTCCCTGGCCCTCCGGTCGAAGGATGCCCTTTTGGACAGCGCCCTGCGGGAGGGTTCCGGAACGGGATCCCTGTCCATGCCCTTTCTTGCGGGAACCCGCAACAAGAGCGTTCCTACGAGTATTGCCCTTTTGGACTTCGATAAAAACGGGAAACCCCTGGGGGGTATGGGCGTCTCCGCCACGGAATGCCTTAAGCCTCTGGTGAAGATGGGCTTTTCCCGCATCGGCATGGCGGACTTTCCGAACCAGCTCGCCTCGGGCGACGAGGACGCCCTCATCGCGGCGGCGAAAAAGCTCTTCGGCTCGTCGGTGGAGCGTCTGATCTACGGGACTACCAAGGTTTCCTCGACCTCCCAGGGAGAGGACGGCGCCTGGACCGCAGTCTGCGCGACCGAAGTCTCCGTTTGGAGCTTTAAGCAGGGCGCGAAAACCTGGAGCGGCAGCGTAGAGGCTTCAGGGACGGGCAAGACCGAATCTCAGGCGATAAGCGCGGCCCGAAGCGCCGCCGCCGGGAAGGCCCTGCCCCTGAAGCTGTACTACAACCTCTAGAATTCCGTTTCACATTCTCCCGGTTCCCTGCTATACTGGGGGCCGGCGAACCGGTGAAATCCGGATCGCCCTACCTCGCGGAACTGGAGAAAAGCACGATGAAAGAAATGGTCCTTCTCGGCGACGAGGCGATTGCCCTCGGGGCGATGCATGCGGGTGTGTCCGGATGCTTCGGTTACCCAGGCACGCCCTCCACCGAGATTCTCGAATACCTCGTCGACGCCTTCGAGCGCGGCGAAGGCCCCGCTGCTCGCTGGTGCGCCAACGAAAAAACCGCCTATGAATCGGCCCTGGGAGTCTCCTTCGCGGGGCGCCGGGCCATCGTCACCATGAAGCACGTGGGCCTCAACGTGGCGGCGGATCCCTTCATGAACTCGGCCCTCTGCCAGATAAAGGGGGGCCTCGTCTGCGTGGTAGCGGACGATCCCTCCATGCACTCCAGCCAGGGAGAGCAG
Organism: Spirochaetales bacterium; assembly: GCA_003246765.1. Lineage (GTDB taxonomy): Bacteria > Spirochaetota > Spirochaetia > Treponematales > Treponemataceae > Teretinema. Next base: position 58,847 of record QKDA01000231.1, read on the forward strand.
GATACCCGGTTCTACGCCGACTTCGCCATGGTCCCCCTGTTCGAGCCAGTGAACCAGCAGGAGGCCTACGAGATGATGGCGGAGGCCTTCGAGCTTTCGGAGCGCTTCGCGGTTCCCGTGGTCATGCGCATCGTGACCAGGCTCGCCCACTCCCGGGCGGTGGTCCGGGTCGCCGAAAAACCCCGAAGCCAGAATCCCCTCGACAAGGGGCTTCCCCAGGACTGGATGCTCCTTCCCGCCCTGGCACGGAAAAATTACGCCAAGCTCATCGACAAACAGGGACCTTTGGGGGAATGGGCTTCCTCCTGGAGCCGCAACGAGCTTGTCATCAACGAGTCCCGGAAGGACCTGGCGGTGATCACCTCGGGTCTCGGACGCAATTATTTCCGGGAGAACCTCGGGGACTACCGCGCTTCCTGCGGCGCTAAGGGCCTCCCCTCTACCCTGCACGTGGCTTCCCTTCCCCTTCCCTCGGAGCTGATCCGCAAGCTCGCGGACAGCGCGGAAACCCTCCTGGTAATCGAGGAGGGCATGCCCTTCCTGGAGAAGCAGCTGCGGGGCATCATACCGGGCAAGAACCGGATCCTCGGAAAGTACGACGGAACCCTGCCCAGGGCGGGTGAGCTTAACCCCGATACGGTGCGCAAGGCCCTCGGCCTTCCCCCGAACAAGAGCGTTCTCGACGGCGCTCCCGCCCCGGAGCTTCCCGCCCGGCCCCCCCAGCTCTGCAAGGGCTGCCCCCATCACGATTCCTACAGTTCCCTCAACCTTGCCGTTTCCCGGCTCAACGAAAAGGAGGGCAGGGTTTCTACCGTGGTGGCCGCGGATATCGGCTGCTATGCCCTGGGCGCCGTGGCCCCCCTCAAGGCGGTGGAAAGCATCGTGTGCATGGGCGCTTCCATCGGCATGGCCCGGGGAGCCGCCGAGGCGGGCTACAAGTACGCCTTCGGCGTGATCGGGGACTCCACCTTCCTCCATTCGGGGCTCACGGGCCTCGTGGACGCGGTTTCCTCCAAGACCCCGGTGACGGTAATAATCCTGGACAATTCCATCGTCGCCATGACCGGCTGCCAGCCCACTATGCTCCCCTCGAGCCAGCTGGAGCAGGCGGTGCTCGGCATCGGCGTTGAAAGGGAACACCTGAAGGTCATTGAGGCCCTTCCCGGCAAGGTGGAGGAAAACGCCCGGATCCTCCAGGAAGAGGCGGAGTACCCCGGCGTTTCGGTGGTGATCTTCGTGCGGGAATGCCTCGAGGCGGTCCGGCTCCGGAAAAAAAGAGAGGCCGTAACCCATGGCTGAGGCTGAGAAAAAGCCGCCCCGATGGAGCCTCGACTCCGTGTTCCGGGGCTTTGAGGATCCTGCCTACGGGGCGGCGAAGGAGAATCTTGGGCGTCTCGCCGCGGAATACCTCGCCCATCTTGACCGCGCATCCGGCGGGAAGCTCCCTCCGGAAGGCTTCGCCTCCTGGCTTGCCGGGGCCCTCTCCCTCCAGGAGAGGCTGTCGACCCTGGCCCGTACCCTGGAGGCCTATTGCGGCGTCGTGTACACCACGGATACCTCCAATCCCAAGGCCATGGCGGAAATTAACGCCGTGGAGGAAATATCCCTCCCCTTGGCGAAGGCCTCGGTGATCTTCGCGGACATTCTCGCTTCCCGGGAGGCCGAAACCCGTTCCCTCATCGAGGGCGACAGCTCGATCGGCCGCTTCGCCTTTCACCTGGAAGACGCCCTCTTCTGGCAAAAAAAGTCCCTTTCCCCCGCCGAGGAAGACCTTGCGGCGGACCTGGCCCGCTCCGGGGCCGACGCTTGGGGCCGTCTCCAGGAACAGCTTACCTCGTCGGCGGACTGCCTTTGGGACGAGGCCACGGGAGAACGCAAAACCCTGGTGGAGCTCCGTTCCCTCGCCTTTGACCCGGACCGCTCGGTTCGGGAGAAGGCTTTCCGGAAGGAGCAGGAGGTGTGCCGGTCCGTGGAGCTCTCCGTGGCGGCCTGCATCAACGGCATCAAGGGCGCGAACCACACCATGAACTCTCGGCGTTCCTGGGAGGCGGACCTCGACAAGGCCGTGGCCCAGGGCCGGCTTTCAAGGAAGGCACTCTCGGCCCTCATCGGGGCCATGGAAGAAACCCTTCCCCACTGGCGGCGGTACCTAAAGGCCAAGGCCCGGCTCATGGGCCTTCCGGCCCTGAAGTTTTACGACCTCTTCGCCCCCGTGGGTTCCGCCTCCCCCTCCTATTCCTGGGAAGACGTGGAGCGGACGGTGGTCGAGAACTTTGAAAGCTTTTCTCCCCGGCTCGCCGGTTTCGCCCGGAGGGCCTTCGATTCCTCCTGGATCGACGCGGAAAGCCGGAACGGGAAGGTGGGAGGCGCCTACTGCACCGATATGCCCCTGGTGAAGGAAACCCGGGTCCTGTGCAACTTTGACGGGAGCTTCAACACGGTGACTACCGTGGCCCACGAGCTCGGCCACGCCTTCCACTCCTGGGTGCTTAAGGACGAAAGCTCCCTGCACCAGGACTATCCCATGACCCTGGCGGAAACCGCCTCGATCTTCGCGGAGACCATCGTGTTCCACTCGGTCCTCGAAAAGGCCTCTCCCGAGGAAAAGCTGACCCTTCTGGAAGCCCACCTGCAGGACGGATGCCAGATCCTGGTGGATATCCTGTCGAGGTTCTACTTCGAGACTTCCCTTCTGGAGTCCCGGGCGAAGGCTGAGGCAAGCGCCGAGGAACTTAAGGAGAAGATGCTCGCCGCCCAGCGGCGGCCTCGCGGAGGACGGGTACCACCCCTACATGTGGCTGGTGAAGCCCCACTATTACAGCTACGGCCTGGACTTTTACAACTTCCCCTATGCCTTCGGCCAGCTTTTCGGCATGGCCCTCTACGCCCGGTTCCAACAGGAAGGCCCCTCCTTCGCCTCGGCGTACGAGGACCTGCTCCGGGAAACCGGACGCATGGACGCGGTGGCCCTTACCAGGCAGGCGGGCTTTGACATTGAGGATCCCGGGTTCTGGAAGGGGGGGATTGACCTCTTTATCCGTGACATCGACGCTTTTGAAAAACTTGTGGAGGAGAAGTCCAAATGAATTTCGATATAATCCTCGCCGGCGTAGGCGGGCAGGGAGTGCTTTCCATAGCGACGGTGATCGCCCGTTCCGCCATGAAGGACGGCCTTGAAGTCCGCCAGTCCGAGGTTCACGGCATGAGCCAGCGGGGTGGCGGCGTACAGGCCCACATGCGGATCGCCGACCACAAGATAGACAGCGACCTCATCCCCTCGGGTGGCGCCGACATGATTTTGGCCATGGAGCCCGTGGAGAGCCTGCGCTACCTTTCATTCCTCAAGGCCGACGGCATCGTGGTGACCGCCGCGGAACCCTTCGTGAACATACCCGACTATCCCTCGCTTGACTCGATCCTGGAAGCGGTGAAGAAACTCCCCCGAAGCCGGGTGGTGGAGGCGGAGCGTCTCGCCCGGGAGGCGGGAAACCTCAAGTCGGTGAACATGGTCCTCATCGGGGCGGCCCTGGACGTGCTCCCCGTAAAGGGGGAAACCGTGGAGGCGGGGGTGAGGGAAACCTTCGCGAAAAAGGACCCGCGGCTCGTGGAGGTTAACCTCAAGGCCCTGGAGCTCGGCCGTTCCGCCGCCGGGACCGGAAGGTGAACGCCGCCATACCAGCGGGGGACGGGCGGAAGAGGCCGACCCCCTTCAGGGACCGGCCGGTGGAAACCGCTTCCCGCGAAACCATCGAGGCGATTCAGCTCGAGGGCCTCAAGCGGCAGATAGAGCTGGCCCTGAAGACGCCCTTTTACCGGGACAGGCTCGCTGAGGCGGGAATCGCGGGCCCTGACGACATCGAAAGCCTCGCGGATATCCGAAAAATACCCTTCACCGCCAAGGGCGACCTGAGGGAGGCGTATCCCTTCGGGCTCCTCGCGGTACCCAGAAAGGACGTCGTGCGGGTGCACGCCTCCTCGGGCACTACGGGAATTCCCACGGTGATCTACCTCACCCAAAAGGATCTCGACCTCGCCAGCGACACCATGGCCCGCTGCCTCACCGCGGCGGGGGGCTCCAGCGACGACGTGGTCCAGAATATGATGACCTACGGCCTCTTTACCGGGGGGCTGTGCTTCCATTACGGGGCGGAGCTTATGGGGGCCATGGTGATTCCCACCAGCTCCGGCAACACGATCCGGCAGCTGAAGTTCATGCAGGACTTCGGCACTACCATGATCCACGCCACCCCGAGCTATCTTCTCCATCTCCACAAGGCGATCGAGGAGGGGGGCATGAACCGGGGCGACCTGAAGCTCCGCCGGGCGGTGACCGGGGCGGAACCCCATTCGGAGGAGCTCCGCCGCAAGATAGAGGAAAAGCTCGGCATCGAGGTGTACAACTGTTACGGCATGAGCGAGCTTAACGGCCCCGGGGTCGCCTTCGAGTGCGTCTACCGCGACGGCATGCACGCCTGGGAAGACCGGTACATTCTGGAAATTCTCGATCCCGAAACCTTTGAGCCCGTTCCCGACGGGGAGGAGGGGGAGCTGGTAGTGACCATCCTCTGCCGGGAGGCCATGCCCCTGCTCCGGTACCGAACCCGGGACCTCACCCGCTTCATTCCCGGTCAGTGCGCCTGCGGCAGGACCCACCGCCGCCTGGCCCGCTTCACGGGCCGCACCGACGACATGCTCATCATCAACGGGGTGAACGTGTTCCCGAGCCAGATAGAGGAGGTGCTCCTCCGCACCAAGGGGGTGGGGGCCAACTGGTTCATCATCGTCGAGAAGGAGGGGGAGCTCGACCGGCTCACGGTGCAGGTGGAGATTACCGCAGAAACCTTCGCCGACGACGCGAGGGTCATCAACGCCCTGAGGGAACGCCTCCGGGAGGAGCTCTCGGCCCTCATCACGATCAAGCCCGCGGTGGAGATCAAGCAGCCGGGCTCCCTGCCGGTGTCCGAGGGCAAGGCCAAGCGGGTGGAGGACCGGCGGGCCCTTAGCGAGCGGTAGGAAGTCCTCTGTTCGGGCAGCTTACGGTCATGGCAGTCACTCCGGCTTGCGGAAAGCGACAACCGCCGCGTTGAACTCCTTGAGGAACCCCGGGTTAAGGGCGATGAAGCAGCGGGAGAAGTAGACGTACAATGGGTTGGATGACTGGGTAACAATCGTGAACCGCTCCCGGAGCTCCGGGTGACGGCCGATGAAGTTGTCGAAATTGTAGGAGTTGGCGAGGCATGCGTCGACGCGTCCCGCCAGGACCATGAA
>QKDA01000260.1 GCA_003246765.1 Spirochaetales bacterium
GAAAACAGTTTCATATCGGTTCCTCCTTAATAATCGTTGCCGTTGAGTTCGGGAACTATAGCGCCCTCGTAGCGGGCCAGCAGCTCGCCGTGGCGATTGAAGAATGCCTGAATCTCCGCGGAGCTTTCCGTCGGGTGCCGGGACTTCATTTCCATGTACATGTTCGAGAGCACGTAGCGGCGCACCGAGAGGTAGTTCAGGGCCCAATAGCGAATGTCGAGGATCAACGTCGCCCTCGCGTCTTCCGCGGGAAATAGGTCGCTTTCCTGGAAGGCCTTTATGGCTTCCGTATCCCCGGCGGCGACGAGTTTCTTGTAGTGGTCCACGGCGGTCTTCCAGGTTTCGGTGGCTTGCGCGTAGGGGGCCTTGAGGGCGGAAAGCTCCTTCTGGTAGCTCGCGAGCTGGGCCTCAATGCGGTCCAGGGCGGCAAGGGGGTCCGCGAGGAATTCCGAGTTCTTGCCCTGGTTCCAGTCGCTGAAGTCAAGTTCCTTGCCGAGCCACACGTATTTATCCCCCGGCGCCTGGCCCGGAACCACTTCCACGGCCTCGTCCTTGTAGAGGGACACGGTTTCTCCCTCGCCGGTCACGTCCACGATGCCTCCGGTAACCGCGAGGAGGGTAGAGCCGTCCCTGCCCGAGTACACCGTGAACTCCGTGCCCCGCACCCCCGCGACCATGCTGTTGCTCTGGATAACCGGGGAGCGGCCCACGCTCTTGTTGAGCTTGTAGGAAACGCTTCCCGCCAGGGTCGCGAGTACCGGGCGGGAATCGGAGCCCGTCCCTGTCTCGGAGTAGGTGAATACCGAGTCCTGGGAAACCCTGATGGAGCTTCCGTTCGGCAGGGTCAGCTCCACGAGTCCGTCCTTGCCCGTGATTACCGACTCCCCGTAGGTAACGGCGCTTCCGAAGTCGGCGAGCCTAAGCTTCCCCGCGCTGGACTTGATTTTGGCGGTCCCCTCCAGGTACACCACGTTGGCCTTCTGGGCCGCCGCCTGAGCGGCGGTTAAGGCCGTGACCGCGAGAACGGCAAAAAGGGCGATGAGTCTGCGCTTGGCTTCTTGTGTCGTTTTCATCGTACCGGTCCTTTGAGTCCGCGGACCCGGGGAAATCCCTTGAGCTTGCGCTCCAGGAGAAGGAAATACCTTCCGTCGGCGGTATCTACCTTCACGAGGGAGGTATCCGCGCCGGTGTATTTCTCGAAAAAGTTCTTCATGTCGTAGGATTCCGCGAAGGTTTTCCAGGTGTCTTCCCCGACCCGCTCGGTAGACGCGAATTTCGCGTCTCTCATGGCGAAGGAGGCCTCCGCGAGGTTCTTCCACATCGTCTCCACGTCTCCCTCCAGATAGAGGGTTTCAGTGTCCAAGACAAAGGGTACCGGCGTCAGTCCCTCAACGGAGGAAACCTCGCCCCGGTTGATAAGGTCCACGAGGCGAAGCACGTCCCGCTCGTTCGGGGCGTAGGGCGTACTCGCGCAGGAGGCGAGACCGGCGGCGGCCGCCGTGAGGGCGAGAAGCGCCAGGGTGCGCGCTATCCGAAGGGTTTTCTTCATCCGTTTCTCCTCTTTCATCATTCTTGAAGCATAGCACATTCCGCGTCAAAGGCGCAGATAAAGACCGAATATTCCCAGGTTGCCGGGCCCTTGGCGATCGCCGCCGTAAGGTCGTCCCTAAAGGATCTGACCCCCTCCTCCCCGAGGGACTCGAGAACCGCCGAGCCGTAGTCGGAGGAGCCGTCGAGCCAGCGTTCGAGATCCCGCTCCGTAACCCGCCTGGGCTCGCTGATCCTCATCTCCTCTATCTCCGGCGTCCATCCCTCCCGTTCCAGGGCGAGGGTCAGTTCCCGTTCTCCCCAGTCGAAGGGCGGTTTCCCGGACTCATAAAGGGCCTTTTCCGCTTCCTCTGCCCGCTCCGCCAGATCCCGGTTCCTGCAGAGCCGGGAAAGCCTCATTCCCCGGGCGGGACAGCGGAGGGAGAAAGCGACCCGGCCCCCTTTCGAGGCGGCGCTAGAGGCGGCCTTGGCAAATGATAGAATGCCCTCCAGGGTTCCCGCGGGATCCTTGGCGATTATTCTGTCGAAGGTAAGAGCGAAATTGGGGATGCCAAAGGGCTTCTCCGGGTCTATCGTCTCGAGTCTCGGCCGGTCCAGCTCCTCCAGGGTAGAGGCATACTGGGCGAGTATCTCCCGGGCTTGGCCGCTTCTGCAAAGTCCCGCGGTATAACCCTCGGGGGCGAGGCGTCCCGTCTCCCATACGAGAAGGCCGTCGTCGGCGCCGTACACGAGCACCCGGTGGTGACGGGATATCCCGGCCTTGCGGACGACAGCCTGCCGTATGGCAAGAAGGGTTTCGGAGCGGCCCGAGTCGGAACGCTTTACCCATTCATCCCGCCGTTTCCCGTCGGGGGAAAAGGTAAGAACCTCGCCCCGGGGGGGCTCGCCGCCGCACTGTTTGCCCTCGGCCTTGAAGAAATGCCGGTCGTAGGCTCCGGAGGGGCCTGAGTCCTCGAGAATTCCCGCGATTTGGAGCTCCCTCCGGGAAAGAACCCCTTCCCGTATGGAGCCTTCGTATCCCTGGGTGCTGGGCGTGTAAAAGACCCTGCCTACCAGGGGATCCGGCAGGTATTGCTGGGCGGCCCAATGCTCCCGATAGCTGTGGGGGTAAATATAGCCCTGGCCGTGGCCGAAGCCCTCGGCGTCACGGTTTCCGTCACGCAAGTGGTTCGGAACCTCCGCGTCCTCTTTTTCCACCGAGGCCAAGGCGTCGAAAAAGGCCATGGCGCTGTTCGACTTCGGCGCCGTGGCGAGGTAGAGGGCGGCGTGGGTAAGGTGAAAGTTCCCCTCCGGGAAGCCGATGCGGTCAAAGGCGGCGGCGCAGCTTTCCACTACCGAGATGGCGTGGGGATCCGCGAGCCCCGTGTCCTCGCAGGCGGAGATGAGCATTCGCCTGAAGATGAACGCGGGGCTTTCTCCTGCCTTGACCATGCGGGCAAGCCAGTAGAGGGCCGCGTCGGGGTCCCGTCCCCTCAGAGACTTTATAAAGGCGCTGATAACGTCGTAATGGTAGTCGCCGTCCCTGTCGTAGAGCACCACCTTTTGCTGGATGCTCTCTTCCGCGGTTTCCCGGTCTATCAGGATGGCCGCTCCTTCCTCCGGGGGCCATGCGGGAACCGAGGTTTCCACCGCCAGTTCCAGGGCGTTCAAGAGGCTTCGCGCGTCCCCCGAGGCGGTTTCTACAAGATGCTCCAGGGATCCCTCGGAAAACTCAACGTTCCAGCGGCCGTAGCCCCGCTCCCGGTCCCGTACCGCCGCCAGGGCGGCCTTGGTCAGGTCCTCGGCGGTGAGCCCCTTGAGCTGGAATACCCTGCTCCGGCTCACCAGGGCCTTGTTTACCTCGAAGAAGGGGTTTTCCGTAGTGGCCCCGATTAGGATGATGGTCCCGTTTTCCACCCAGGGCAGGAGGGCGTCCTGTTGGGAGCGGTTCCAGCGGTGAACCTCGTCCACAAAAAGGATGGATCTCCTCTGATAGAGCTTCCTCTGCTCATCCGCGGCGGCGGTGGCTTCCCGGATCTGCTGAACCCCCGCGAGAACCGCGTTGAGGGTAATGAAGTTGCTTTTGGTATGATTGGCGATCACCCGGGCGAGGGTGGTTTTACCCGTGCCCGGGGGGCCGTAGAAGATTACCGACGAGAGCTGATCCGCCTGGATCGCCCTCCTGAGAAGGCGCCCGGGACCAACGATGTGGTCCTGGCCGATGTATTCGTCGAGATTGCGGGGCCGCATGCGGGCGGCCAGGGGTTCATGGCTTCCCGCCGCGGTAAAAAGCTCCATGGGGCTCCCCCTTATCCCTTATTCGCGGTTCCACTCGCTCCTGGTCTGGGGGTAGTAGCCCCACAGGCCATCGTAGCCCTTGTCGTTTACGACGCCGGCGTAGATAACGTAGTCGTTGCTTCCGGTTCCGGCGGCGCTGGCGTCCGCGAAGACGGCGCCGACGGTCCATAACCCTACGGAGTTGTCGTACTGGCTTTGGTCGCCAGGGGCTACGGAGCTCAAGGTTTGGCTCCCCGGCCACTGAACCGTGGTGAGGGCCGGGGTCCCCGGAAGGGCCGTTACGGTCACCTCCGAGTAACCCTCCGTCTTACCGCCGCCCAGGAGCACGACGCCCGAATCCGATCCGCGGGGCAGCCAGGCGAGGCTCGCGACGCCGCTTTGGGTTCCCTTATGGGTTATTGAGGTCCAGGCAGCCCCGTTGAGCATATGCAG
>QKDA01000216.1 GCA_003246765.1 Spirochaetales bacterium
GAACTGGTTTTCCATCCTGTTCCTCGGCCTCTTCACGGTTTTCTTCGGCATAAGCAAGTGGCTGTTTTTCACCGGGAGGGGGGCCTCTTTCGGCGGTGTCGCGGGCCTGATAGTCTTCCGTAACTCGTTCCTCCTCCTGAAGATCTTTTCCCGGTTCAGGAAGCTGACGGATTTTCTCAAGAGCCTCGTGACGACTCCCGCCCAAACCTTCGTCACAAGCTTCCTGTTGGTGATTTTCGCGGGGGCGCTTCTTCTTTCCATGGAGCCCGCGGCGGCTCCCGGGAAATCCGTGTCCGTTCTGGACGCCCTGTTCACCGCGACCTCCGCGGTTTGCGTCACCGGCCTCGCCGTCGTCGATACCGCCTCAAGCTTCAGTCTCTGGGGCAAGATCGTTCTGCTCTCCCTGATCCAGATAGGCGGACTCGGCATCATGATCCTCTCCTTCTCGGCGCTCTTCATGTTCCGTCGCGCCTTTTCGCTGGAGAACCGTCTTATGGCGTCCTTCCTCGTAAACGACGATGCCCTCGATAAGGTTGGGGCCATGGTTGCCCGCATCGTCCTGAGCACCTTCGCCATCGAGGGTATCGGCGCTGTCCTGCTGTATGCTAGTTTCCCGTCGCGCGGGCTTGAGGCGGGCCCACGGGCTTTCAATGCATTGTTCCACTCGGTTTCGGCCTTCTGCAACGCCGGGTTTTCCCTCTACTCGGACAGCCTTGAGACCTCCGGGAATCCGGCGGTGCTTGTAGTAGTAGGGAGCCTAATAATACTAGGGGGACTCAGTTTTTCGGCCATATTCGATCTTCTGGACCGAATTTCCCCGAATTCTGCAGTACGTTCCCGCCCCCTGAAGGTGAATACCCGGATCGTGCTGCGGTACACTGCGGTTCTCGTGGTTCTCGGGACTTTGCTGGTGTACTTTTTCGAGCACGGGAACTCTATGCGCGATCAGAGCGTTGGAGTCCAGTACTTGAATGCCCTCTTTCAATCGGTGACCCTCAGGACCGCCGGCTTCAACTCGATTTCCTTCGGGTCGCTTTCGCGGCCGGCCCTCCTGATCATGATGGCATTCATGTTTATAGGCGGGGCTTCCGGAAGTACCGCTGGCGGAATCAAGGTCAATACCCTGGGCGTCATGGCTGCGGCGGCGAGAAGCCTCTCGAGGCACGGCGAGGAGCCTGTCCTGTACGGTCATCGGCTTTCCCCTTCCCTTGTAACCCGCGCCTTTTTACTGTTTGTCGCGGGGATAGTAATCGTTCTCTTGGGCCTCTTCGCGCTTTTCCTTACCGAAAAGGCAGACTCCCTCTCGCTTGCTTTTGAGGCGGTCTCGGCCTTCGGTACGGTAGGTCTTTCCACGGGTGTTACCCCGACCCTCTCCGGCCCGGGAAAGCTCGTGATTATGGTTTTGATGTTTTTCGGCCGGGTAGGACCCCTTACGGTGGTTTCAGCGGCCATCCTCGCGAACAGGCGCGCCCCATCGACCGGTTATCCCGAGGCGGATGTCTCGATCGGGTAGGCGATTTCGCGCCAAACGCGACGTAAAGGAGTGCTTATGCAGCGGGTTTTTGCGGTTATTGGGCTTGGGGCCTTTGGCATGCAACTGTGCGAGACCTTAAGCTCAAAGGGCGTCAAGGTTATCGCAGTCGACCGGGATCTTACGGCGGTGGAGGCCGTGAGGGGCATGGTAACCCAGGCTGTTCGGCTGGACGCTATGGAAGAGGATGCCCTGAAGAGCCTTTCCCTGGGAGAGATAGACGTAGCCATCGTGGCCATCGGCGACGACGTTGAGGCGAGCGTACTCGTGACGGCGATCCTCAAGGAGGGTCAGGTTCCTTTTGTCGTCGCCCGGGCGGTGTCCCCGATACATGGCCGGGTACTGCGCAAGGTTGGGGCCGATCAGGTGATCAACCTTGAGGTTGACGGGGGCCTAAGGCTCGCCGCGCGTTTGGCGGCGCCGGATATCCTCGACCGTATCCCGATTTCCGAGGACATATGCCTGGCGGAAGTTCAGCTTCCGAGGGCTTTCGCCGGCCGTTCCGTGGCGGAACTGGACGTGGCGCGAAAATTCCGCCTTCAGCTGGTGATCGTGAAGCGAAACCACCTGGACGTAGACGAACTCGGAAACCCGTCAAAAAGGGAGGAGATCCTTCAACCGGATACCGCGCTGCCCCTCTCTCCGGACGACGTGCTGCTCGTGGTGGGAACCAATACCGACGTAGATGCCTTTATTGAGGCGGGAAACGGCTTATGATCCTGGTAAAACCCCGCTCTTTGGCGCTGCTGTCGCTATTGTCCGCCCTCTCCATCGGGTCAATCGCCTGGGGCGGTTGGTATCTGCTCACGCAATCTGCGGAATTCACTCCCGAAGCGGTCAAATTCTGGGCAGAGAACCTGCTTCTCGCGGGGATCGTTTTCGGTTTGACCGTCCTTATGCTTGGCGGTTTCCTCGCGCTTCGGAGTATCCACTTCACGAGAGCACTGGAAAGACTGGCGAGAATGAGCAAGAACGGCAGTTTCTCGCCGGAGGAAGGCCTTCGGGGATTGGGCAGCGCCGGCGGAAGGATCGCCGATATTCTGGGCGAGATGAACCGGATGAGCGAGAAGAAGTCGCTTAAAATTGCCGCTCTGCACAGTCTTGCGGATGATCTCGTTTCGTCCCGACAAGGCCGTTCCCTGGTTTGCTCGGCTGTAGGCACGGTTCTCTACGCCAGTGACGAGCTGATCAGCGAAGCCGGCATTGAACGAAGGGACGCGATCGGGAAGAACTGCGACGCGGTGTTTCCGGGTTACGGCCTGGCCGCTGCGGTGGAAGCCGCCTTTCGGGGGGAGCGGGGAGTAACGGAAGCCTCGGGGCGCTTTTCCATCCGGATGACCCTCAATTACCGAAAGGAACCCGTTTTTGCCCTTTGTGAGTTCAGGCATTCCGTTCGGGTAGAAGCGGTTGCGGCGGCGGTAAAAAACGGCCAGAACATCGCGCGGATGACCGGAAAGAAGCTGGTTGAGGGCGTCTCGGGATTCTTTTCCGGGTTCCGGAAGGGTAAAAAATAGTTAATTTCCTGTTAGTCGTGTAAGTCGGGGTACCCGCATACTCCATAATCCCCGCTGTATTTCGGCGGTTAGTTCCCTCGGCCCTGTTCCGGGACCGCCCAGGGGCAGGTTAGCCGGTCGGCGAGATCGATCGCGGCGGTTATTCCCAGACCCGCGAGGGCGAGGGCGGCAATGCCCGCGTACATGCGGACGTAGTCGATCCTGGTCCAGGCGTCCATGATGTACCACCCTATACCCTCCCGGGTGGCGAAGGTTTCAGCCATGAAAAGCGGCCGTACCCGCGGAGGTCCGGAGCACCGACCAGATTCTCGGGAGAATGGCCGGTAAAACCCCGTGCCGGATGATCCCGCCCCCCCCGGCTCCCAGGGTTTTAAGGGAGTCGAACCAGGAGGAATCGAGGCCCCGGCATTCGTCCCGTACGGCAAGGTACATCGGAAAGAAAAGGATTAGGGCCACGAGAAAGACCTTTGAGGCGTTGCCGAGTCCCAGGAAGAGGAGAATCACGGGCAGGAGGGCCGTTTTCGGAATGGGCGCCAGGATGTAAGCCGCCGGGGAAAGGATCCTGTCGGCGGTTCCGGAAAGTCCCGCCGCCATGCCCAAAATGAGGGCGGGGAGAAAGGCGCTTGCGGCGGCGCCGGCTACCCTCGCGGCGGATATGCCCAGGTGCCGGGCGAGGGTTCCCTTCGCGAGCTCCGAGACCAGGGCCGCCGCCACCTCCCCCGGCGGGGGCAGTATGGGCCGCGAGACCAGGGCCGCCGCGGCCTGCCAGAGGAGGGCAAGGGTCAGCAGGGTGATGCCCATTCGGAGGGTGGGGGCGAAGGACCTCATCGGAGGGCCTCCCGGATCCCGTCGCAGAGGGCGAAAAACTCCGGGGCGGAGCGGAAACCTGCCGCTCGTTCCCGGCGGGCCCGGGGTATGGCGCAGGTCCCGCTTCGGCCGCTTTCCGTCTCCGTCATTTTACCCAGGCGGTTCATTACGTGGATCCGGTCCGCGAGAAAGGCCGCCTCGGCGATGTCGTGGGTGACCATGACTGTGGTGAGGGAACGTTCCCTGCCGACCAGGGAAAGAAGCCGGTCCTGGAGGGATTCCCGGGTGATGGCGTCCAGGGAGGAAAAGGGTTCGTCCAGGAGGAGGAGGTCCGGGGAGAGCACCAGGGCCCGGGCTATGGCCAGGCGCTGCCGCTCCCCCCCGGAAAGGGCCCGGGGGTATTTTTTTTCCTGCCCGAGAAGCCCCGTTTCTTCCAGGGCCGCGAGGGACCGTTCTTTCCTTTCCCTGCGCGGGAGTCCCCGCAGGGCTAGGCCGAGTTCAAGATTGGCGAGTACGGTTTTCCAGGGGAACAGTCCGTGGTCCTGCAGCACCACCGCCGTATCCTTCCTTCCCGGCCGCGCGGGTTCTCCCGCCACGAGCACCTCTCCGGAATCCGGGGAAAGCAGCCCCGCGGCGAGGTAGAGGAGGGTGGTCTTGCCGCAGCCCGAGGGTCCCACGAGAACGTGGAGGAGGCCTTTTTCGAGGTTGAGGTCGAGACCTTCGATGACGGGACGTCCCGGGTCACCCGGCGGAGACCGGCGGCTGAAGCGGACCGAACGGAACTCTATCACCGCTCCCTTCCCCACCGGAAGGCCCCGGGGATGTCGAACCCCATGAGGCCGAGGGCCCGAAGCGCGGTATCCCTCACGATATCCTCCACCGAGGAGGGCTTTGCGTAAAAGGCGGGCACCGGGGGCATGATAACCGCCCCGGCCTCGGTGAGGGCGAGCATGTTTTTCAGGTGAATCGCCGAGAGGGGAGTCTCCCGGGCGAGGAGGACCAGGGGCCGCCGTTCCTTGAGGCACACGTCCGCCTCCCGTTCCAGGAGATTTCCCGAGATACCCCCGGCGATGCGGGCGAGGGTTCCCATGGAGCAGGGGGCCACTATGAGCCCCCGGGTGCGAAAGGATCCGCTCGCGGGCGGGGCTCCCACGTCGGAAAGGTCGTCCAGGACGGGCTGCAGCGGGGCTCCGGCGGTTTGTCCGGCCGATTCCACGGCCTCCCGGGAGAGGTCCTCGATCCACTGGGCCGCGGTTCTTCCCGTTTCTTCCAACAGTACGCGCTCCCCGGCGCGGGTCACGGTAAGGCGCACGGGTATGCCCGTACCGCAGGCGGCCCGGAGCACCGCGATTCCGTAGGCGGCCCCGGTAGCCCCGGTAATTCCCACGAGCAGGGGCGATTCTCCCTCGGGGGCAAGGATTCGATCCATACTATCGAGTATACACGGCGAGTACCGCGAAGGCCATGAAAACCGGCGAGAGTATTTGGTTGAGGGTATAGGCGGCTAGGGGAACGCTCCCCTCGCGGCCGCTTCGGGCGAGAACCTGTTCCGCCAGCAGGATGAGGGCCGCTGCGGCGGTACCCGCATAGTACCAGGGACCTAAGCCGTAGAGATATCCGTGGAGGGCAAAAAGGAAAACTGTCCCCGAGTGGCTCAAGGCCGAAAGGATGAGGGCTCCCCGGCGGCCGAAGCGGGCAGGGGCTGAATGGAGGCCCTGGGCCCGGTCGTGCTCCTCGTCCTGGGTGGCGTAGATCACGTCAAAACCGGCAATCCAGAGGGCCGCCGCCCCGGTGAGGGGAAAGAACCGGAGCTCGAAGCGGCCGGCGAGGGCGAGAAAGCTTCCCATGACCGCCGCGGAGCAGGTGATGCCGAGCCACCAGTGGCAAAGCCAGGTAAAGCGCTTGGTGTAGGAATATCCGCCGATGAGGAAGGCCGCGGCGGGAACCAGGGCGAGGCAGAGGGGATTGAGGAGGGCCGCGGCGGCGAGGAAGATGAGGGAGCAGAGGGCCGTGAAGGCGAGGAGGGCCTTTTTTGACACCCTTCCCGCCGGAAGGTCCCGGTCGGCCGTCCGGGGGTTCGCGGCGTCGATTCGGGCGTCTATGAGGCGGTTGAGGGCGTTGGCCGCGTTGCGGGCGCCGAAAACCGCCAGGAGCACCAGGATCGTTACCCTCCAGCCGGGGCGTCCGCGGCTTTCCGCGAGAAAGGCCGTAACCGCCAGGGGAAGGGAGAAAAGGGTGTGCTCGATCATGACCGCCCTGCCGACGGTCCGGATTCGCTCAATCAAGGCCGAACTCCTTCCACCGTTCGCTCACCCGCTCCCGGATCTCCGGGCTCATGGCGATATCCTCGGGCCATTCCCGTTCGTGTCCGTCCAGGGGGCCCTTCTTCGTGGCGTCTATCCCGAGCCTCGTGCCGAAACGGGAGCGAGGCGAGGCGTGGTCCAGGGCGTCCAGGGGCCCGTCCGAGAGGATGAGGTCCCGGCGGGCGTCGATATTGTTGAAGACCTTCCACGCCACCGCGGAAAGGTCATGAACGTCCACCTCCGCGTCCACCGCGACGATCATCTTGGTGTACATCATCTGCCCGAGCCCCCACAGGGCGTTAAAGACCTTGTGTACCTGCCCGGGATAGCGCTTTTCAATGGAGACGATGGCGCAGTTGTGAAAGACCCCCTCCAGGGGGAGGTTCATGTCGACGATCTCGGGAATCATCTTCTTGAGCAGGGGGAGAAAGAGCCGTTCCGTGGCCTTGGCGAGAAAGCAGTCCTCCATGGGGGGCTTGCCCACCACCGTGGCGGGATAGACGGCGTTCCCGCGCCTTGTGACGCATTCCACGTGGAATACCGGGTACTCGTCGGCCAGGGAGTAATAGCCCGTATGGTCCCCGAAAGGGCCCTCGGTCCGCAGGGGCTCCGAGGGATCGACCCAGCCTTCGATGACGAACTCGGCGTTGGCGGGCACCTCCAGGTCGCAGGTGACGCACTTGACGGTTTCGACGGGCTTTCCCCGAAGGTAGCCCGCGAAGAAGAGCTCGCTCACGCCCTCGGGGAGGGGCGCCGTGGCGGCGTAGGTTACCGCGGGATCGTCGCCTAGGGCCACGGCTACGGGCATTCGCTCGCCCCGTTTCTTGTATTTCTGGTAGTAATGGGCCCCGTCCTTGTGGAGGTGCCAGTGCATGCCCGTGGTCTTCGCGTCGTAGACCTGCATGCGGTACATGCCCATGTTCTGCGCGCCGGTTTCCGGGTCGCGGGTGATCACCAGGGGAAGCGTGAAAA
Organism: Spirochaetales bacterium; assembly: GCA_003246765.1. Taxonomy (GTDB): domain Bacteria; phylum Spirochaetota; class Spirochaetia; order Treponematales; family Treponemataceae; genus Teretinema. The sequence goes on from QKDA01000216.1 coordinate 7,128, forward strand.
AGGGGCCGCCGTCGCCGGGCCAGCAGGTGAGCACCGGAAGCTTGCGAAGGTCCGGGTTGCGGTCGATCACCTCCTGGCACGGGGCCTTTTTTACCCCGTGGGGAAGGAAGAGCCGCGCCCACTTGAGTTTCGGGAAAAACGAGGGGATGTCGATTTTTCGCATCTGGGAGAAAAGCCAGTCCACGAGCTCTCCGAGCTCGGCGGCCTTCGCGTCCACCGATTCCGCTCCCAGGGCCAGGGCCATGCGCCGCTCGCTTCCGAAGGCGTTCATGAGAACCGGGAATTCAGAGCC
>QKDA01000263.1 GCA_003246765.1 Spirochaetales bacterium
GGATTGGGACTGCGGATCCTGCGCGGGCACGTCCCTGGAAAAGGCCGCCGTGAGGATACTTCAGGGGGAGAAAAAGATACACGAGAGGAGAGGGGACGTTCTTTTCACCCATGCGGGACTTTCTGGGCCGGGAATACTCGACTCAAGCCGGTACGTATCCCCCGGGGATACGGTGTCCCTCGGCCTACTGCCCATTACTCCCGGCGAGGCGGACGAGCGGCTCCTCAGGGCCTGCGCGGAGAACCCGAAAAAGAACCTGAAAAACATCCTGACCCTTCTGGGGCTAAGCGATGCCTTGGCCCGCTCGGTCCTGAACCGCTGCAGGCCCTCGGTCCCGGGGGAACCGCAGGACTACAGCGGCGCCGCCGTGCCCAAGGCCCTCCGGCTGGCCCTGGGCAGGTTTTTGACGGATTTTCGCTGGGTCGTCGAGAGCCTGGGTGGCTTTGGCGAGGCCATGGCCACCGCGGGGGGCGTGGATACCGGCGAGGTCAACCCAAAGACCATGGAATCTACCCTGGTGAAGGGACTCTACTTCGCCGGCGAGGTTCTCGACGTGGACGGGGACACCGGGGGCTTCAACATTCAGTTTGCCCTTTCCTCCGGCGCCCTCGCCGCGGACTCCATTCTCAGGTCGCTGCGGGCCTCTTCTTCCGGTCAAACAGCAGGCCGTAAAACGAGGGAACCACCGTTACCGCCGTCAGGGTAGAGAACAGGATTCCGAATATGATGGTGCTCGCCATGGGGCTCCACACCGCCGAATACCCGCCGATGCCGATGGCCGTGGGCAGGAGCCCCGCTATGGTGGTCAAGGAGGTTAGGGCGATGGGCCTCAGCCTCGTGGCGGCGGCGTCGAGTACGGACTCTTCCACGGGTTTTCCCTTCTTTCGGTCGGTGTTAATAAAATCGATGAGCACAATGGTGTCGTTGACCGCGATACCCGCCAGGGCGACCCCCGCGTAGAGGACGGTGGTGGAAAAGGGAGTGCCCGAAATGGCCAGGAAGAGCATTACCCCCGCGAAGGCCATGGGTATCGAGAGCAGGATAAGGAAGGGCTGCGTATAGGACTTGAATTGGGCTCCCAGGATCGCGTAGATCAGGAAAACGCCGAGAAGGAATACCTGGAGTATCTGCAGGAGAAGGTCCGCGAATTCCGAGAATTCGCCCCCCGTCACGAGGACGGTTCCCGGATGGGCGGGCGCGAATTCCTCCTTGAACCATCGTTCAATGTCCGCGTTGATGCCCGGAACGGCACGTTTGTTCTCTATTTCCGCCGACAGCGAGGCTTCTCTCTTTCCGTCCACCCGCTTGATGGCGGCCAGGGCGTCATCCCCCGTCACGGAACATACCGCCGAGAAGGGCACGAAAGACCCGGAGGGCGTGGGAATCTTGAGGGTCATGAGGTAATCCAGGGGTGGGATATCCGCGGGCAGGGCGTACCTCACCACGATATCCGTCTCCTGGTTGTTCACGAATACGCTTCCGGCGCGGTATCCGTCGTAGATACCCCGAATAAAGCCGCCGACCGCCGCTACCGAGAGGCCGTAGGCCACGGCCCGTTCCTCGTTGATCCTGATGCGCAGTTCCGGAGCCGAGGATTCCAGGGTATCCTCCACGTTGTAAATCTGGGGATAGGTGGCGAGCCTCTCCCTCATTCCCTCTATGGCAGCCTCCAGGGCGGAGAAGTCGTCGCCCCTGACCCGGAAGCCTACGGGGGCGCTCACGGGCGGTCCCGACTGGGCTTTCGAGAAGGCCACCGTGTCGGCCCCGGGGATGTCCTTGGTGAGCCACCGTGCCTCGTCGAGGATGGCCTGAATCGACCGCCTGCGGCCTTCGCTCCGTTCGGAAAGGTCCACGATGATCTCGCCCTTGCTGGCTCCGCCGTCCCCGGAGGTCGAAATGACATGCTGAACCTCGCCGTTGCCGATCATGGGCAGGAGCCTCTCCGCGAAGGCGGCGACCACCCTGTCGGTTTCCTGACGGTTGGATCCCGGGGGCATCGTAATGTCCACGTTGTAGAGGGAATAGTCTTCCGTGGCGAAGAGGTCTACCTTCACGAAGGCGAGGGTGGAGAAAATAAGCGCCGCGAAGCCGAAAAAGGCGGATACCGTAAGGGCCCGGTGCCGGTAGAGGACCCGGAGCAGGTTCTTGAAGGGGTCGCGGATCCGGTCAAAATAGTCTCCCGAGGGGGGCAGCCTTTTCCCGCCTGGCCAATGCACGAGATGGGAGGGGATGAACAGGATCGATTCCACCGTGGAAACGCCAAGGGCCACGGTTACCACCAGGGGAATTACCCTCAGAAACTTGCCGATGGTGCCGGGAATGAGCATCAGCGGCAAAAAAGCCGCCATGGTGGTAAGCGCCGAGGATACGATGGGCCACATGACCTCTTCCGTACCGGCGATCGCCGAGTCCCGGGAGGACATTCCCCCCTGCCTGAGCCTCAGGGCGTTTTCCGTCAGCACGATCGCGTGGTCCACGATCATGCCGAGCACGAGCACGAGGCCGAAGAGGGTGTTGGAGTTGAGGGTTTCCCCCATGGCCTCAAGGATGATAAAGGTAATCGCGAAGGTTACGGGTATCCCGAGGGCCGTCATGAGGGCGTTCCTGATACCTATGAAAAAGAGCAGTATCAGGGTGAGAAGCACGAGCCCCTGGGCGGCGTTCACCACCAGGACCGAAATGGAGTCCCGGATCTGCACGGTGGAGTCGTTTACGAGGTTAACCTTCACGCCCTCCCTCGGCGCGAGGGAGGGTTCCGCGAGAATCCGCCTCACCCCCGCGACGATGGAGGATGCGTCGCCCCTGGGAACCTTCGTCACGAGAATGCGTATGGCATCCTCCCCGTCCATGCGGACCGCCGGGGCGGTTTCGTCGAAAACCTGAGAGACGGAAGCCACGTCGTCAACGTGAATGACCGTGCCGTTGGGACTTCTTCTGAGAATGACCTGCCCGAAGTCGGAGGTGGCCGAGAGTTCCCCCAGGGTCCTCAGACGGTACTCCCGGGTATCGGTGCTCAAGGTTCCCCCGGGGACGGAGATATTCTTTCCCTGCACCGCCCTGACGATTTCCGACAGGGGCAGCTTCACCCCGTCAAGCTTGGATCGGTCCGCGGCGATGAGGATCTTCCTTGAGCGGGAACCCGAGAGGTTGGCTCCCGAGACGCCGGGAAGCTCGAGAATGGCGTCCCGGTAGCGTTGGGCCGTATCTTCCAGGGTGTCCCGGGACGCGCTTCCCGAAAGAACCACCTCGATGACCGGAAGGAAATCGTTGCTCGAAAAATCCGCGATCGTCGCGTCCAGGGTTCCCTCCGGAAGGCTTACCCGGGAAAATCGCGTGTTCACCTCCTGGTAGAGGCGCTCGAATTTCTCGCTTGTTATCCCGTCGTCAAACTGGACCCGCACCACCGCGAGCCCGTCGCTGGTCACGCTCTGTATCTGTTTGAGGCTGTCGATGCCCTGCATCTCCCTCTCCACGGGAACCGTGACGGAGCGTTCTATGTCCGCCGCTGAGGCCCCGGGGTAGGGAACCGCCACGTTCACCCAATAGAAGGGAACCTCGGCGAACTGTTCCTGGGGTAGCCTCGCTAGGCTTATGAGCCCTAGGGATATGAGGGTAACGAGCAGTATATTGAGAAGTACGTGGTTGTCCACTGAAAATTTTGGAAGGCTCATGGCGTACTCCTACTCCCGGCTCGCCGAGTCGCCCCGAAGGGTTACCGACACGGGCGTGCCGTCTACCAGGCGGGAAAGGGCGCTTACGATGATGGTTTCCCCCTCTTTCACTCCCCGGACTATTTCCGCCCTTACGCCGTTACGCGAACCCACGTCCACAGTCCTTATCTTGGCCTTTTCTCCTTCCGCCACGAACAGGGCATAGGCGTCTCCCCGCCTAACCAGGGCCGAAAGGGGAACGATAACCAAGGGCTTGCCCTCTTCCGGAACCACCTCCACCCGGGCGGACATGCCGGACTTCACGAGATCTCCCCAACGGTTCTCAAAGCCCACGATGACGGGAAAGCTTCCCGTTTGGGGATCCGCGCCGCCGCCGACGGCCACTACCTCGGCCTCTACCGGCGTCTCGCCGAAGGCGGAGGGAACAAAGACCCGGGCCTTGAGTCCCGGCCGGAGCCTGCCTACTTCCCTCTCTCCCACGCCTATGCCTACCCTGAAGGAGGAATTATCCACGATCCTGGCCACGGGAGCAAATACGGAAAGTACGTTCCCCTCTGTCGCCTGGGCGTCCCGGGAGGCCACTACCCCGGATATGGGTGAGAGTATGGTTGCGTCTTCGAAGCTTTTTTTTGCCTGTTCGTACTGGGAGCGGGCAGCGCTTTCGGAACTTTGGGCCCGGGCAAGGTCCGAGGCCGAGGCGCCGCCGGATTCCGCGAGTATTTGCCTCGCCTTGAGGTCCAATACGGCGGAATCAAGCTGATCCTTGGCCCTTTTCAGATTGAAGGACGCAAGGCGGTCGTCCATGCGCAGGAGAACCTGGCCTTCCTTTACCCGGTCCCCCGTGGAAAAGCTCACGGCTGTGATGACACCCTGGGTTTGGCTTACCACGGCCGCTTCCCTGACCCCCATGACGGTTCCGGAACCTGGAATGGTAACTACCAGGCGTCCTACGCCGGCGGTTACACCCTCTACGGCCAAGGCGTCGAAGGCCTGACCCCCTTCCCAGGCGGTGGCGCCGCTCATGGGCCGTGATCTCGTACAGGATATTGTCAGTAAAACCGCCGCGGTCAGGGCAAGGGTCAACCCTCTGAATGCCGGGGTGTACCGGGATGTTTTCATTATTATCTCCTCGTGTTAGTCATGTTTTACATTGTACACAAGGAATGTATTGGGGGCAAATTTAAAAAAATATATTTTTGAGAATAATTCCTAATAACCAATCAAGGGTTGGATTGTTGTTTTTAGGAAACGTTATTGTTAACTTCTGTTAACGGGGGTACCTGCCATGGGGACACGGGAACGACTCCGAGAGGTTTGGCGCGCTGGAACCGCTCTAATCGCGATTTTACCGCTGTTTACGGGTTGCGGGGCAACCAAGGGGATAAAGGCTATGGAAACAAGGGACGACAAACAGGAATTGAAGGGGAGATTGACGGAGCTGCAATACGCGGTAACCCAAGAATGCGGTACCGAGCCTGCCTTTAATAATGCCTACTGGGATAACTACGAGGCGGGAATCTATGCGGACGTAGTGTCGGGGATTCCCCTTTTCAGCTCGGCGGATAAATTCGACTCCGGTTCCGGATGGCCGAGTTTCACCCAGCCCATCCTGCGCGAATCGGTTAACGAGGTTTCCGACAGGAGTTACGGCATGGCGAGGACCGAGGTCCGCAGCGCCTTGGCGGACTCCCACCTGGGGCACGTTTTCGACGACGGTCCGGGCCCTGAAGGCCTGAGGTACTGCATAAACTCGGCGGCCCTTACCTTTATTCCCCTTTCCGAAATGGAGGATCGGGGCTATGGACCCTGGATTCCGTTGGTGGACAAAGGCCGGGGTTCCCGGGAAACGGCCCTCTTCGCGGCGGGATGCTTTTGGGGTACCGAGGGATATTTCCGTCAGCTTGAGGGCGTCTTTTCCACCGAGGTGGGGTATTCGGGCGGAACCGCCGCGTTTCCGAGCTATGAAGAGGTTTGCACGGGCACAACGGGCCATGCGGAGGCTATCAGGATAGACTTCGACCCAGGGGTAATCAGTTACCGGGAACTGCTCCTGCATTTTTTCAGGATGCACGACCCGACCTCCCTCAACCGCCAGGGCGGCGACGTGGGCACCCAGTACAGGTCCGCGGTCTTCGCCGTCGGGGGGAATCAGTATGCCGAGGCCCAAGGGGTAGTCGCGGGCCTTAAGGGGGAGTACGGCAGGCCCATCGTGACGGAGATCCGCGAGGCCGGGCCCTTTTATCCCGCCGAGGCCTATCACCAGGACTATCTGGTGAAGAATCCCGGGGGCTATTGCCACGTGGATCTTGGCTTGGCCCGGAAGCCCCTTTTGATACCGGACAAACAATAATCCCCCCGGGGTTTGACATTGCCTCCCCGGGAGCCGAGAATTCGGTTTGTAGGGAGGTTGCCATGAACTCTGTAAGAACCTTTTTCGGGATACTCAAGCTGGAGCTGCAGGATGCCGCGGACGACTGCGGAACAATGATAGAAGCGGCGGGAAGTAAGCTTGCGGAGGGTACCTCCACGGAATACGTGACCCGGGAAAACACGGCCCTTTACCGAAGCGAGATAGATGCCCTCCATGACCTGGTTAAGGAAATTTCCGAGCGGGAATCCTCTTCCTTCTCGGACCTGGAGGAGGCCATAACCGCGATCCGGCGGGTGGTGCCCGAGAAGGTGAGGGACTGGAATTATCCGGGTCTCATGGGAGACCTCCTGGACAGGAAGATAGCCAAAGCGCGAAAATATCTCGACCTGAGCGCGTAAAATCCCCCTGATCGGTGGTATACTCAAAGGTCTAGGAGGATATCCATGTATCAACCCTGGTTCATCTGGGCTCTCGTGGGCATTGCCCTCATCGGCTTAGAGATGCTCATGCCCGGATTCGTAATCTTCTTCTTCGGTATCGGGGCCCTGGCGACGGCTTTGTTCAGTCTCATTCCCCTGGTATCCGGCCTGTTATGGCTCCAGATCCTGCTCTTCGTGATCTTTTCCATCCTTTCGCTGGTGTTTCTCCGCAGGCGCTTCACCAAGATTTTCGCGGGCACCGTATTCGATTCCCAGCACGCGGACCCCGAGGAAACCGGGGTCGGGGAGACTGCCGAGGTCATTGAGACCGTCTCCCCCCACACCGACGGAAGGATCCGCTTCCAGGGAACCACCTGGCCTGCCCGTACCCGTTCGGCCACGATCCTTCCCGGTTCCCGGGCCATCGTGATCGAGCGCACCGGCATGACCTATATCATCGCCCCCTTGGGCGGCGAGTGATTCCCCCCCAACCTTAAGACGAAACCGAAAGAAAAAAAGGAGAGATGCGTATGAGCGTTGCATTGGTGTACCTGATTGCCTTCGTGGCTATCGTGGTGCTGTTCAAGATCGCCGTGGTGATTCCCGAGAGGGAGAGCTACATCATAGAGCGGCTGGGTAAATACACGAAAACCCTGGAGGCGGGCTTTCATCTTCTCGTTCCCTTCATCGATCACGTGGCCTATAAGCAGACCCTGAAGGAAGAGGCCCTGGACGTGGACCCCCAGCTGTGCATCACCAGCGACAACGTTCAGGTGCAGGTGGACGGCATTCTCTACCTCCGGGTAGTGGATCCCGTCAAGGCGAGTTACGGCATCGAGAGCTACCGGTTCGCCGTTACCCAGCTGGCGAAGACCACCATGCGCAGCGAGATCGGCAAGCTCGAGCTCGACAAGACCTTCTGCGGCAGGGAGGGCATCAACGACAATATCGTGCGCGCCCTGGACGAGGCCTCCGACGCATGGGGAATCAAGGTTACCCGCTACGAGATCCGGGACATTACCCCCACTGAGACGATTATGGAAGCCATGGAAAGCCAAATGCGCGCCGAAAGGATCAAGCGGGCGAGCATTCTTTCCTCGGAAGGGCAAAAGCAGGCCCGCATCAACGTGTCCCTGGGCGAAAAGCAGGACGCCATCAACCGCTCCATGGGCGAGAAGCAGCGCCGCATCAACGTGGCGGAAGGCCGCGCCCAGGCTATCGAGATCACGAGCCGGGCGAGCGCCGACGGCCTGAGGATGGTGGCGGACGCCCTCTCGCAGCCCGGCGGCAAGACCGCCATGGGAATCCGCCTGGCGGAGCAGTACATCCTGCGCTTCCGGAAAACCCTGGAAAAATGCGACGTTTCTGTGTATCCCCAGGAGTTGGCGGGGCTCGCCACGGTGGCGGACATCATCAAGAAGGCGGGCGCCCTTCCCGCGGGAGGTAAAAAATGAACCCCTTCATGCCCCTGTTCGTGCTTTTGGCGTTTTTTGCCTTCGTCTTCGTCATTACCCTCTTTCGGAGCATCCGGGTGGTGCCCAACAAGACTGCCCTTATCGTGGAACGCCTCGGCAAGTACAGCCGGACCCTGGAGGCGGGGTTCCACGTGCTCTTTCCCTTTATCGACAAGGTCCGCTACAAGCAGACCCTGAAGGAGCAGGCTATCGACGTTCCCGCCCAGGACTGCTTCACCCGGGACAACGTGAACGTCCGGGTGGACGGGGTGCTCTACCTCAAGGTTATGGACCCGAAGAAGGCGAGCTACGGCATCAAGGACTATTCCTACGCCACGGTGCTCCTGGCCCAGACCACCATGAGGTCCGTCATCGGGCAGCTTGAGCTGGACAACACCTTCGAGGCCCGGGAGCAGATCAACGCCCAGGTGGTGAAGGCGGTGGACGAGGCCTCCGATCCCTGGGGCGTGAAAGTGACCCGCTACGAAGTGCAAAACATCAAGGTTTCCACCTCCATCATGGACGCCATGGAAGCCCAAATGAAGGCGGAGCGGGAAAAGCGGGCGGAGATCGCCCGGTCCGTGGGCGAGATGGAAACGAAGATCAACCTCTCCCTGGCGGCCCTCACGGAGGCGGTGAACCGAAGCGAAGGCGAAAAGCAGCGGATGATCAACGAGGCGGAAGGCGAGGCGTCCGAGATCGTGGCGGTGGCCAAGGCCACGGCGGAAGGGATCAAGATGGTAGCCCAGTCCGTTATCGTCGAGGGCGGCCAGGAGGCCGCGAACCTAAAGCTCTCGGAGAACTGGATAGACGCCATCGGGGGCATCGCCAAGGACGGTTCCCGGCTTATCCTGGGGGCGGACGTGACGGACCTGACGGAGATTACCTCCCGGGCGGCCCGCATGCTTACGGGCAAGAGCTGACCGGCAGCCGCGCGTACCGGGCCGGGGATTCCCCGCCCGGGTATTAAGCAAAGGGATGCCCCCTCGGGGGCGTCCTTTTTTTTTAGGGTTTTATCTGAGTTTGGCGCCCTTCACCAGGGTTCGGGCAATCTCGAGGAGCCGTTCCGTTTCGGCGGGTCCGTAGGGCTCCACCTCGTTCCAGGCGGGATCCAGGCAATGGCCAGGATCGAGGGCGGCGATTTCCCAATCCCCGTCGGGGGGTATGAGGCGAGCGATAGCCCTGATTTCCGCTTCCCCCACGAGGGGCGGGGCTAGAACCGTGCGGTACTCGACCCTCAAGGGGGGCAGAGAGTCATCCTCGTCCCGGAGAGACTCCCTCTTGAGTATCTCCAGGCTCTTGAGGAGATTTTCCGCGTCCCGTTCCCCGGCGCTGGGTTCCACCGCCAATTCCGAATAGCGCCCGGGCGAGGTCTTTACGTCGATAGCGATCATGTCAGGCCGGGTATCGGGGTTATCCAAAAGGGCCGCGAGGCGGTCCGGCAGGGTTCCGTTGGTGTCTACCTTAACCGCCAGGGACAGCCGCCTCGCTTCCCGGATAAGGGGCGTAAGGGCGGGGGAGAGCAGGGGCTCCCCGCCGGAAATGGCGAGAGCCCCGATGACGGAGGCTCTCTTCTCCAAATGGGAATATACGCTTTCCAGGGGAACGTAATCCTGTTCCGAGCCCGGTACGGGATGAGGTCCCGTGACGACGCTGGCCGTCGCGAGGCCCCCGTTATGGCAAAAGGGGCAGCGAAGGTTGCACCCCGGCAAAAAAACGGCCGTCGCTACCCGGCCGGGATAATTTACCAGGGTGGTCTTCAGGAGACCTACGTTCACGGCGGCCTAGAAAAGGGCGGGTTCGGTAACCTGGGCCAGGGCCGGGATCGAGCGAATTTGCTTTACCGAGTGGGCCCGGGCAACCTCGGAACCGGAATCGTCAAGGAATATTACCGTGGGGGCGGAGAAAACGCCCCATGCCTGGGCGCGCTCGAGTCCCTCGGGACTGTCAACGTCGACGAGTTCTCCGCTTAAGGGGAGGTTCGCGCAGGTTTCCTTGACGGGGGGGCAGTTGGGGCAGCTTTGCCGAACGTAGAGCTCGTAACGGGCCGCGGGGCCTGCGGACGCGGCTTCTGCGGGAGCGTTGCCCGAAACTTTCGCCGCTGAGGCATTAACCGTTCCCAGGGGGAGGTGGGCCCGCACTCCCGTTTCCTCCGCCACGAAGAGCTTGCGGTGGTTGTATTCTTCCCGCTTGCCCCGGTTCCAGTTCCGCACCGAGCGGTAGTAGCCCACGATGCGGGCATAGACCTCGGTTCCCGTGCCGTGCACGTTCTGAAGCTCCGAGCGGACCTTGGCGATGTCGGCGTCTATTTCGGCAATTGTTCTCATGTTCCCCTCCCGGGACATTTAGTTATATAGTCGGCCCCGCGTACGCCGGGCCGGTGATTTTGCTCGTAAGGATGCTTGTCAGCGGGACGATCCGCCCACGGCCCTTTTTTCGGCCTCGAGCTCGGAAAGGCGCTTGCCGAGAATCTCCTCCCGTTCCGCCTTGCAGGTGGGGCACTCGAAGTGCTCCCCGTTGAGGTATCCGTGGATCGGGCAGATGGAGAAGGTCGGCGATACGGAGAAGTAGGGTATCCGGTAGTTCGAGGCCACGGCCTTCACCAGGTCCCTGCACGACTCCCAGTCCTTGATAGCCTCGCCGAGATAGATGTGGAACACCGTGCCCCCGGTATACTTGGTCTGCAGGGCTTCCTGATGGTCTAGGGCCTCGAAGATGTCCGTGGTGTAGCTCACCGGGAGCTGGCTCGAGTTGGTGTAGAAGGGATCCGCGTCGCCGGAGGTAATGATGTCCGGGTAGTGCTTCTTGTCGTGCCGGGCAAGGCGGTAGGAGGTGCTCTCCGCCGGGGTCGCCTCGAGGTTGAAGAGGTCCCCCGTTTCTTCCTGGAAATCCGCGAGCTTCTGCCGCATGTGAAGGAGTACCCGCTCGGCGAAGGCCTTGCCCCGCTCGTTGACGATATCTACCCCGAGGAAGTTGAGGCAGGCCTCGTTCATGCCGCAAATGCCGATGGTGGAAAAATGGTTGTTCATGTGGCTGAGGTAGCGTCTCGTGTAGGGGAAAAGACCGCCGTCGAGGAGCCGTTCCACCACCTTACGCTTGTAGACGAGGCTTATCTTGGCCTGTTCCATGAGGTAGTCCAGCCGGGCCATGAACTGGCTTTCGCTCTTGGCAAGGTAGGCGATCTGGGGAAGGTTGATGGTCACGACCCCGATGGAGCCGGTGAACTCGTCGGAACCGAACAGGCCTCCCCCGCGCTTGCGGAGTTCCCGCTTGTCCAGCTGGAGCCGGCAGCACATGGAGCGCACGTCCGAGGGATTGAGGTCGGAATTGACGAAATTCTGGAAATAGGGGGTACCGTAGCGCGCGGTCATCTCGAACAGGAGCTGGGCGTTGGGGCTGGACCAATCGAAGTCGCTGGTAATGTTGTAGGTGGGAATGGGATACTGGAAGCCCCGGCCCGCGGCGTCGCCCTCCAGCATGAGCTCGATGAAGATTCGGTTGATGGAATCCATCTCCCCCTGGCAGTCCCCGTAGGTGAAGGGCATTTCCTCTCCCCCCACGATTCCGGGCTTGTCGGCGAGGTCCGAGGGACAGTTCCAGTCCAGGGTGATGTTGGTGAAGGGCGCCTGGCTTCCCCACCGGCTCGGGGTGTTCACGCCGTAGATGAAGCTCTGGAGGCACTGCTTGACCTCCTTGTCGGAAAGGCTGTCTTTCTTGACGAAGGGGGCGAGATAGGTGTCGAAGGAGCTGAAGGCCTGGGCGCCGGCCCACTCGTTCTGCATGATGCCGAGAAAGTTCACGATTTGCTGGATGAGGGTGGAAAGGTGCCGGGCGGGCTTGGAGGTAATCTTGTCGGGTACCCCGCCCAGGCCCTCGCTGATGAGCTGCCGGATGGACCAGCCCGCGCAGTAGCCCGAGAACATGGAGAGGTCGTGGATATGAAAGGCCGCGTTCCGGTGGGCTTCGGCGACTTCCTCGGGATAGATGTTCTTGAGCCAGTAGTTGGCGGTGATGGTTCCCGAGTTGTGGAGGATGAGGCCCCCTAAGGAGAAGTTTACGTTGGCGTTTTCCTTCACCCGCCAGTCCGCCTGGTTGAGGTAGCCGTCCATGGTCTCGTCGATGTCGAGCATGAGCCGCTCGGTGTCGCGGATAGCCTCGTGGCGGGCCCGGTAGAGGATGTAGGCCTTGGCGACCCGAACCTCGTTCGCCTCAATGAGCACTGTCTCGACGACGTCCTGAATTTCCTCGATGGCCGGGATGGAGTGGGAGTGGCGGCCCGCCATGAGGACCCGAAGGCGCTCCTCCACGGCGTCGGCGAGGGCTTTCGCCCGGTCCGGGTCGGGGTTGCCCTCAACCGCCTGGATAGCCTTCGCGATAGCCCCCTCGATCTTCGAGCGGTCGTAGGCCATGATCTCGCCGGAGCGCTTGACCACGTTTCGGATAAAGGACGCCGCCTCGGGATCCCTGGAGGAACCGAGAAAATGCTTCCACTCCGGAAAGAAACCCTGGACCTGCTCGTTATTCGACATTTTCTCCCTCCACCTTTTTCACTTCCGAAATAAACTCTTCCAAATTCTCAAAATGCCTGTACACCGAGGCGAACCTTATATACGCTACCTTGTCGACCCCGTGAAGCTTGGCGAGCACCAGCTCCCCCAGGGACGAACTCGAAATTTCATGGGCGGCCTTGCCTGTCATGACCGCCTGATCCTCTATCTCATTGACCACGTTCTCGATGGTCATTCCCGATACGGGCCTCTTTTCCAGGGCCCGCTCGATCCCGTGCTCGAGCTTCTTCCGGTCGAAGGGCTGCCTTCGTCCGTCGCGCTTGACCACCATAAAGGGCTTTTCCTCAATGCGCTCATAGCTCGTGAAGCGGTATCCGCAGGCGATGCATTCCCGTCTCCGGCGTATGCTGTCGCCGTTGGCAAGGGTCCTGGATTCTATGACCTTGTCGTCGAAACTGCCGCAGTGGGGACAACGCACCTTCTTTACATCCTTATACAGTACTAAGGGCCAGATATGGTGTACCTGACTCGATTGCACCACTATAGCACCATAACTGGGGTTTGACAATCGAGTTTTTAAGGAATTCTAAAAAGACTTTTTACTGGGCCGAACGGTTTCGCACGGCCCGTTCCGTCTGGGCTGCCATGTCGGCGAGGCGGAGGAGAAAGATGGGAATGAGCACCCCGAGACGGGTAAAGGCCCTTAGGGGAGAAGTTTTTTCGAGGCCCCCCCGGGCCTTCCAGGCGAGTTCCGCCTCATTCCAGGTCTCAAAAACCCGGGGAATGAAGACGAGGGTCAGGGAAACCGCGGCGGCGAAATCCGGCAGCCTGGGAGGCAAGCCCCCGGGCTTGCGGTAAAGCAGCCTCCACCCGCCCTCGAGAAGGCGCTGGCCCCCGTCTTGAAGATCCCTGAGGGCATCCCGTATCTCCATGCCGCTGGTGGTTTCGTAGAAAAGGGTACCCCCGAGCAGGGCCGCGGACAGCCGCCATAGATACATCCCGGTTTCGCCGAGCTCCCGGGCGACGACGGCGGGGCTCAGGCTTTTTCCGAGCAGACGGAAACAGGCGATAAAGAGACCCCAGGCGAAAAGGGTCCTAACCGCAGGAAGAAGACTTTGCGGGGAAGGGCGGGCGGGTATAGCCGCCAAAACGAGGAAGAAGGAAACCAGTACCAGCGCCCGCGGGGACGGGCTGAAGGCCAAACCCGTAGTCCCCAGGAGCAGGAAGAGCTTCAGCAACGCCGGAAGCCGGTGAACGGGCGTATCCGAGGGCCGGTACCTAAAGAGGGCTGCAGCCGTCACGGCGCGGCTCCTTCCGGCGAGGTCCAATGGAGGTCCTCCACGGTTTTGTAGGATCCCAGGGGGTTTCGGATGCCCCAGCCTTCAAGGGGGGCTTCCGACAGGGCTTGCGCGGGGGTGCCGTCAAAGACGAGGCTTCCCCGGAAAAGCACCATGAGCCGGTCCGAGAGGGCAAGAACCTTTTCCAGTTCGTGGGTGAGGATGAGAAGGGTTTTTCCCCTTTTTTTTAGGTCCCTTACTATGTCGTTCACCTGCAGCACCCCGGGCCAATCGAGGTTGGCGTAAGGCTCGTCGAAGACGATTATGCGGGCGTCCATCGCGAGAATACCCGCTACCGCCAACCGTCGTTTCTCCCCCCCCGAAAGGGCTCGGGCTGGATGGAGCTCCTTGTCCCGGAGTCCAACCCGCTCGAGGGCTTCCCGGGCGGTCCTGCGGGCTTCGTTCCGGGAAAGGCCGAGGTTGCCGGGCCCGTATGCGGCGTCTTCCAGGGGGGTGTCCCCGAGAATCTGGGAGTCCGCGTCCTGAAAAACGAGCCCCACCCGGGGAGAGGAGCCGATGCCGTCCCCGAGGAAGACTTGGCCGGAGCTCGGACGGTCGAGGCCGGCGATGAGGGACATGAGCACGCTCTTGCCCGACCCGTTGGCGCCGCTGACTACCACGCACTCTCCCTCGTTGATGCGGAAGCTCACATTCTCCAGGGCGGGCCGTTCGGAGCCGGGAAAGCGCCGGGTCAGCCGGGAAACCTCAATCATGAGGGGTCAAATAGCGCTGAACCGCGGGCCTGATCTTCAGGGCGATCGGTACGATAAGCGCGGTTTTGACGAGGTCTCCGGCTATAAACGGGATGAGGCCCTTGGCGAGGGCTTCGCCCAGGGTAAGTCCCAAGGCCTTTTTCAGCACCAGGACCCCCGGGACGTATACCGCCGCGAAGCCCATGAGAGCGGCGCTTAGCACTACGGGCAGGGCCTTGCGAAGGTCGGGGTTTTGGTTTTTCCCGTAAGCCCGGGAGACCGCAAACCCCGCCACGAGGGCGCCGATAAAATATCCCGCGAGGTAGCCCGCAGTCGGTCCCGTCAGAACCGCCATCCCCCCCCGTCCCCCGGAGAATACGGGAAGGCCCAGGGCGCCGAGGATGAGAAAGATCCCCACCGCCCCCGCCCCTTGAAGGGGACCCAAAAGCATCCCCGAGAGGATGGCGAAGGCGTTTTGAAGAACCAGGGGCACTGGCCCAAGGGGAATGGCGATGAAGCCTCCGGCGCAGATGACGGCGGCGAACAGGGCGGTCATGACGGAGCTCATGGTGTTTGGTTTCATGGCAGGTTTCCTTTATCGTAGATTGACGCGCTGCCCGGCGGGAGCGCGGTGTAACCGAAGGCTGCGGGGGGCGGCTGGACCACGGCGTGACCGAATCCGTCGATGCCGTGAAAGCGGCCCTCCAGGAGGGTTCCTTCCTTTTCCCTGAGGCGCCAGCGCAGGGACTGTCCGATCCCGGCGGCCAGGGTTGCCCAACGGGCTTCCAATCCCGCCCTTTCGGGGTCCCAAAATTCAAGGCGGCGCAGAAAGGATTCCAGGAGTCTTTTTCTCCCCGAGGATACCGAGGCGGTTCCCGGGGTTTGGGGAGCGTCCCCCGTATTCACGCCGATGCCGAGATTCAAAAAGCGTATCCCGTTGCCGGATACGAGGTGTTCGCACAAAAGCCCCCCGGCCTTGAGAAGGCCCTTCGGTCCCGGAATCACGATATCGTTGGGCCACAGGGCCTGGGCCTCGATCCCCGAGGACTCCCGAATAGCCTCTACCATCGCGCATTGAGCGGCGATGACGGAACGGAAATAACGGTGAGGCTCCAGGGCCGGCCGGGTGAGGAGGGTAAAATAAAGCCCTCCCCTGGGCGACTCCCAGGGCTTTCCGGAGGTCCCCCTGCCGGCGCTTTGACCCTCCGAAACGAAGACCGAGAGAGCCG
>QKDA01000023.1 GCA_003246765.1 Spirochaetales bacterium
CCGCCTTCGGCATGGTATTCCAGCACTACGGCCTCTTTCCCCACATGACGGTCCTCGACAACGCCGCTTACGCCCTGAAGGTTCAAAAGCTTCCCAAGGGCGAGCGCTACGCCCGGGCCATGCAGGCCCTGGAAACCGTGGGACTCAAGGGCTGGGAGGACCAGTACCCCACCGCCCTCTCGGGGGGCATGCAGCAGAGGGTGGGCCTCGCCCGGGCCCTGGCGAGCGACCCGGAGATCCTGCTCATGGACGAGCCCTTCAGCGGCCTGGACCCGCTCATCCGGCGCCAGATGCAGGACGAGCTCGTGGAGCTCCAGGCCCGGCTCCAGAAAACCATCGTCTTCGTGACCCACGACCTCCACGAGGCCCTCAAGCTCGGAAACCGGATCGCCATCATGCGGAACGGCGAGGTGGTGCAGATCGGCACCGCCGAGGAGATCGTCACGAACCCCGCCAACGACTACGTGGCGGAGTTCGTTCAGGACGCGTCCCCCGCCAAGGTAATCACCGCCGGGAGCATCATGAGCGAGCCGGCGGTGCTCCTCTACGCCTGGGAAGGGCCCAAGACCGCCCTCACCATCCTTAAAAAGGAAAGGCGCCAGGCCGCCTTCGTGGTTGACCGCTCCCACCGGCTCCTGGGGGTCGCGAACCGTGACCGGCTGGAACGCTACCTTACTGAACACCCCAAGGAAGGCACGTCCCAGGAAGAGACCGCGAGGCTCGCGGGTTCTCTCGTCAGCGAGGTCCCCTGCGCCCGGGAGGATATGGTCCTGGAGGAGCTTTTCTCCCTGGCCAAGGCCAACTACCGCTCGGTGCCCGTCACCGACGGCGGCGGAAAACTCCTGGGTGTGGTTAAAACCGACGACATCTTCGACGCGATAAGCCCCTGCGCCGCCCCGGCGGCGGACGGCGGCGGGGAGGCATCCCATGTTTGAATTTCCATCGATAATCAGGCTTCCCCTTCGGGACGCCGTGGACGCCGCCATGGACTGGCTTCTCAACAACCTCGGGGGCTTTTTCGACGCCCTGGGCTGGGCCATTCTCCAGGTGATGCGGCTCTTCGAAACCCTCTTCGTGGGCACCCCCTGGTTTATCGTCGTGGCCCTCGCCTTCTTCGCCGGGTGGAAGCTCCTCGGAAAGCTCTCCTCGGGCATCGGCTTTGCCCTCATGCTCCTCGTCATCGGCTCCTTCGGCTACTGGGAGCTGGCCATGCAGACCCTGAGCCTCGTGTCGGCGGCGGTTCTCTTCTCGCTCCTGGTGGGGCTTCCCACGGGTATCCTCATGGCCCGCAGCGACCGCGCGGAATCCGTCCTCTCGCCCCTCCTGGACGGGATGCAAACCATGCCCAGCTTCGTGTATCTCATTCCGGCGCTCATGTTCTTCGGCATGGGAAAGGTACCCGCCATCATCGCCACCATCATCTACGCGGCGCCCCCGGTGATCCGCCTTACCAACGTGGGAATCCGCACGGTGGACCGGGAGGCGGTGGAAGCCGCCAAAGCCTTCGGGGCCACGGGCAGGGAAGTGCTTCTGGACGTACAGCTTCCCCTGGCCCGGGAATCGATCATGGTCGGCGTGAACCAGACCACCATGATGGCCCTCGCCATGGTAGTCATCGGCTCCATGATCGGCGCCAAGGGCCTCGGCATGGAAGTGCTCCTCTCGATCAACCGCATCGAGGTGGGCCGCGGCTTCGAGGCGGGTATCAGCATCGTCTTCCTGGCCATCGTGATCGACCGCCTTACCCACGCCGCCGCGCAGGGAAAAAAACGTAAAAAGTAAGTGAATTCCCCCGGGAAATCTGGACAACCTGCCCCCCCGCGGGGTAGGTTGTGCCAATGATTTCCGCCGCTTCCGAAACCGCCAAATCCGCCCGCCTCGCGACTCCTCTGGGGTACATGACCGCTTGGGCGGAAGGCGACACCCTCCTTTCCTTGGCTTTTGAAGAAGGGAAGGGTGAAGACGGAAGCGGACGCGTTCAGGGGCGAAAGGGCGACGGTGCCGTCCTTCTCGTCTCCTCCGGGGCGGAACCCCTCTCCCCGGAGGACCGGCTCTTCCTGAACCTCGCCCGGGAGCTCGGGGAGTACTTCTCCGGAAAGCGCCGGGCCTTCGACATTCCCCTCGACCCCCGGGGAACCCCCTTCCGGGAGAGGGTATGGCGCGGTCTCCTTTCCATCCCCTACGGCGAGACCCGAAGCTACCGCGAGCAGGCGGCAGCCCTCGGAAACCCCAGGGCGGTGCGGGCTTCCGCCGCCGCCAACGGGGCGAATCCCATCGCCATACTCGTGCCCTGCCACCGCGTTCTGGGTTCCGACGGCTCCCTTACGGGCTACTCCGGCGGCCTCGACCGCAAGAGGTTTCTCCTCGAGCTCGAACGCCGGGGCGGAAGCGCGGGCCTCTAGCGGAGCCCGCCCCGCCCCATCCCCTATCATGAGGTCGCGGGTCTTCAAAACCCCGCGAAACCATACGTCTCTCACCATCACTTTTTTTTCGAAGAGGTAAAACCAATGAGCTGTGAACTCTCCTACATCCTGTTCACTCCCTACACGATCGCCCGTTCCCGCACCGGGGGCGTGCTCTCCCGGCTCCTCGTCCGCCTGGACGACCTGGAGCTCGTGGGTGCCCGCATGATCGCCCCCACCGCGGAACTGGCGGAGGCCTACGCCCGAAGCCAGACCGACCACATGGGGGCGGACGACCCCGTGGCGAAGATGAAGAGGGACTACATCCTCCGCACCTTCTCTCCCTCCGCGGGCCGCCGTCACCGGGTTCTCGTGCTCCTGTTCCGGGGCAAGGACGCCGCCTCCAAGCTCCGGGCCGTGGCGGGCTCCGTGTTCCCCGAGAAGCGGGACCTGGCGAACTCCAAGGGCGAGACCATCCGCGACACCTACGGCGACCTCGTGTTCGACCCCAACGATCCCTCCAGGGTGGAGTACTTCGAGCCCGTGGTCTTCACCCCCGTGAACGACGAGCAGTGCCTGGACGACCTCAGGCTTTTCCGGGACTTCTTCGCCGGGGAGCCGAACATCGTGGAAAACATGGCTTACGATAACCCCGAGAAGATCGAGCGCACCCTGGTCATTATAAAGCCCGACAACTGGGTAGTGCCGAGCTCCCGGCCGGGCACCATCATCGACATGTTCAGCCGCACGGGCCTCAGGATCATCGGCACCAAGATCCTGCAGATGTCCGTGGCCCAGGGCCTCGAGTTCTACGGCCCCGTGGAGGACGTGCTCATCAACAAGCTCGGCCCCAAGTTCGGCGCCGACGCGGCGGATACCCTGGAGGACAAGTTCAAGTTCACCCTCTCCGAGGAAGCCAGGGGCGAGATCGTCCGGGCCTTCGGCACCGCCTACGGGAAGGACCAGTTCAACCAGATCGTGGGCTTCATGACCGGGGTCCGCCCCGACGAGTGCCCCATCGAGGACCGGGACAACCTCGGCAAGAGCAAGTGCATGGTCCTCATCTACGAGGGCGAGGACGCGGTGAAAAAGATCCGGGACGTGCTCGGACCCACGGACCCCACCAAGGCCCCCGCGGGCACCGTGCGCCGGGAGTTCGGCTCCAACGTCATGGTAAACACCGCCCACGCCTCGGACTCCCCGGACAACGCCAAGCGCGAGATGGGCATCGTGAAGATCGAGCAGAACCGCTCCGGCGAGATCATCGACGCCTTTCTCAAGACCCTGGAAAAGTGACCTTTTTCTAGTTTCCAGCCATCCTGACCGGCGCATAAGGCGCCGGTCTTTTTTTACTCCTACGCTTTCCTTGAAACCTTTCCCCCGCGCGCTATACTTCATTCCAAGATGAACGCAAAAAGTGTGCCCTTTCCCGTTGCCGATTCCCTTAAGGCCGACGCCTTGGCCCTGCTGCGCGCGGACGCCCCCTGGGGTCAGTTTCAAGACAGCCTCATGACCTACGGCCGATTCATAGGGTCCTGGGACGTGGAATCCATCTGGTACAAAAACTCGGGCGAGCTCGTGCGCATGGACGGGGAATGGCATTTTTCCTGGATCCTGGGGGGCCGCGGGGTCGTGGACGTGCTCTTCGGCGCCGGCTTCACGCCGGACCGGTACGGCACGACCCTCCGCTACTACGATTCCGACAAGGATTTATGGCACTGCACCTGGATGCAGCCCGGGGTCAACGAATTCTCCCTGCTCCTTGGCTGGCAGGACGGAAACGAGGTCGTTCAGGAGATACAGGGCCTTCATGACCGCCGCGAGACCTGGCGGTT
>QKDA01000163.1 GCA_003246765.1 Spirochaetales bacterium
GACATGCAGGATCCGAGCGTCCTTTTGGACCCGGTTTTCGCGAGCGTCCATGACGGCGCGGTCGCCCAGGGGCTCAAGGTAATAGAGTTCGACGTGCGCAAGCTCACCTTCCTCAATTCCAGCGGCATCAAGGCCATCGCCAAATGGGTCATGAAGCTCGCGGGAACCCCCGCGGACAAGCGCTATCAGATCAAGATCCTCCAGAACAAGGAGATAACCTGGCAGGCAACGAGCCTCCAGACCCTCACCTTCCTCGTGCCCGGGGGGGTCGCCGTTGTCTGAGGAAGCCCTCGCGCTCTGCGAGGAGCTTCTTTCCGCCCTCCAAGGGGAAATCGAGAGCCGCCGTTCGGAACGGGAAAGCCTCGCGCAGCTTCGCTCCTCCATGGACCAGCTGCGGGAGGCCAACGGGGCCATCGGCGCGAACGCCGAACAGGTGACCGCCGTGGCGAACAGCCTCGCCGCTTCCTCGGAGCAGGGCTTCTCCCTGTCGGAGAACGTTCAGCGGCACACGGAAAACCTGAGCGCCGAGCTTTCCCAGTCTACCCGGCAGATCGCGGAGCTCCTGGAGGAATCGAAGCGGATAACCGACATCGTAACCATCATGTCGGACATTTCCGCCACCACCAACGTGCTCTCGATCAATGCCTCCATAGTCGCCGCCCGGGCGGGGACCAAGGGCAGGGAATTCGCGGTGGTGGCCAAGGAAGTGAGAAAGCTCTCGGTGGACACCGACTCCTCCCTCAGGAACATTGCCGAGCTCGTGACCTCCATTCAGGAGCGCATAAAGGACCTCTCCGCCCGGCTTGAGTCGGTGTCGTCGGATATCCGCAAGGAAAACGAGTCCATGCTGGCCGTGGGGGGTACCCTGCAGGGCATTTCCCTCGCCGCGGAGGTGGTCCGCTCGGTGACCTCCGTCTCGGGCGACCGGGCGCGGGAGAGCGCCTCGAACCTCCTTTCCGCGGAGAAACTCCTCACCCGTTCCGGGGCTTCCCGGGGAGAAACGGACGGCCAAGACCTGCTTACGTCATTTCGGAACCGTATCGACGCGGCGCGGTCCGCGTCGGATTAGGCACGAGAAAAGAGAAACCCTGGAGGTATAACCCATGGCCCAGCTTTATTTCTATTCCTTCGTCTTCATCGCTCTCGCCCTCGCGCCCCTGTGGTTCGACGCGAGCCGACGGTCCGAGTACGGGGCCCGTTCGGGGTACCTGCTCGCCGCCCTGATCCTCTTCGTCCTTGTCGGGGCGGGCAACTTCGCCCTGTGGCGCTTCGGCGCCCAGGAGGGAGACGCCAGGTTTCACCTGAGGGTCTTCACCGCCGCGCTTTACGCGGCCATGTTCCACCTCACGGAATACTCCGTGCACCTTCAGCGCATCCGTAAAAACCTTTTGACCCATGAATTCCGCGTCCGCCTCGCCTTCGCGGCGGCCCTCATCGGCCTGTCGGTAGCGGTGGGCATCGCGGACCTGTTGGGTTCCGCGGCCCTCACCTCCTCGGGGCTTTCCTCCACCTCGGAATCCATGGTGACCTTCGTCGTCTTTACCCTGAAGCTCGTGGTCTTCGCCGCGGTAACGGCGTCTTTCGCCTACGGCATGTGGCTCTTCGACCTTCAGGAGGGAATAATTCGGAAGCGGAACTACACCTACGTCGCGGGCACCGCAGCCGGCGGCCTCGCGGCGCTTTTGGCCATGCTCTCGGTGGACGTTCTGGACCTCACCTGGGCCCTCTTCCTCGTCCTGAACGTCGCCTTCGCGGTTCGGGTGTTCCACGAATACTTCCTCTACCGCATGCGGCACCTTAACCAGAACTACGACGCGAAAAAAAAGCAGGACGCCGCCCACATCGAGCTCATCAACCGGGTCTTGAGCGCCTCCCGGCAGGAAGACGTGTTCATCATCGCCGACGTGCTCAAGGAATCCCTGGAGCGCATGCGGGAGTCCGTCCAGAACCCGAGCATGCGGGCCACCTCGGTCATGCTCTTCCGCCGCAACGGCGACGTCCTCGCGGTGGATTCGGCGGACTTCATCATCGGGTACTGCGTTCCCCTCATCAACTCCGAGACCATCAAGCGCATGAAGAGCGAGGTGATCAACCAGCACATCATGAACCAGGTCTACGACCTGAAGGACCTGGCGGTCCGCGAGCAGGGCGAAGACTTCGCCGGGGCCTCCCTCCGGAAGGCGGTGGTCGACCGGCAGAGCGTGGTGGTCACGGACCTTCCCGAGCACCTGGCCCATCTTTTCAGGCTCATCGCCTTTTACCCGGTTTTCGCCAACCGGGAGCTCGTTTCGGTGGTGGTTCTCTTTAAGGATTCCAGCGATTACGTGTATCCCCAGGAGAGCGTGGCGGTAACCGAGCTCGTCTCCCAGCTTTCCATTATCGGAACCCTCATCGACGGCAAGCGGATGCAGGAGGACAAGAACCGGCTCAACCAGGAAATGGACGTGGCCAAGCAGATTCAGGTATCCATCCTCCCGAAGTCCATCGCCCTGCCGGGATTCGACGTGGCCTCCAGCATGACCACCGCCTCCGAGGTAGGCGGGGACCTCTACGATTTCGTGGCCACCAAGTTCGGCAATTACCTGGACGTGGGCGACGTTTCCGGACACGGACTCCCCGCGGGCATGATGGCCCTCATCCACATGGCCGCCCTGCACGGCGCCCTTGCGGCCAGCGAGACCTGCGGCCGCGCCCTCGCCGCGGAGGAACTCTACGACATCGTCAACCGCTGTCTCATCGAGATTAACCGCGACAGGATCGGCAGCGACAAGTTCATGACCTGCAACATGTTCCTCGAGAAGGAGGGACAGTTCTTCCACGCGGGGTCCCACATGATCGCGGCGGTCTACCGGGCCGCCACGGGGAGCGTGGAACGCCTCGCCTCCCTGATCGACAAGGCGGCGTACCTCGGCATTTCGGAGTACGCCTCCGCCGCGGGATCCGCGGGAAGCTTTTCCATGAAAGCCGGGGATATCCTTGTGCTCTATACCGACGGGCTCACGGAGGCCCGGGACCGCAGCGGCGCCTTCTTCGGCCTGGAGCGGCTCGAGACTGCCTTGCTCCAGCATGCCTCTTCCCCGGCGGAGGAGATTCGCGCGGGAATATTCGAGACCCTCTCGGAGTTCGCCGAGAGCGGCGATTTCGCCAAATTCGGCGGGAATTTCGCCGACGACGTGAGCATCATCGTCGCGAAAAAGCTTTAAGCGGTCCCGGGAGTTTGATAAAGCGCCGGCTATGCCCCATACTTGGGGGTAGCCGTGAAAAAGCGAAGCGTGCTTAGAAGAAACCTCGTATATTCCCTGGCCTTCGGGCTCCTTATGGGAGCCCTCTTTCCCCTCTACGCGTCATTGTTCGTGAGCTTTGGCTCCTCCTCCTCCCTGGCGGCCTTTACTGCGGGCTGCCTGGGGGCGGGAATCCTCGTCGGCATAGCGGCCTACCGGATCAACACGGTTTCCCTCGTGCGCCTGGCCCGCGGCGTGAACGAGGCCGTCGCCGCGGTGGCCCGGGGGGATACCGCCGTGCTCTAGGAGCTCCCCGTCGAGTCGGACGACCTTATGGGTCAGCTGGTGGGGAATATCCGCGAGTCCCTGGTTCGTTTCAGCCGGGCCCGGGAGGCGGTTTCCGGCGCGGGCATTGAGGCCGCGGGCTTCGGCGAGGACCTTCAGAAGGCCATCGCGACTACCCTCGGGGCCGCCTCCCTGCTCCGGTCCACCGTGCTCGCCGTGGAGTCCTCCGCCGCCGACCTGGACGGGCGCAACCGGGAGATGCAGCGGGAGTTCGATACCCTGCACAAGGCGACCCTGTTAAGCGTTTCCCACGTGATCGAGCTATATTCCTCGGTGACCGATTTCGGCTCTTCCGTAATCGCCCAAACGGGAAGTCTCGGGACCGTCATAGACGCGGCGGGCCGCATCGAATCCTCCGTGGGATCAGGCGGCGCCCTTCGGGGCGAGGAAAGCCTTTCCTCCTTAACGGCGGCCCTGGAAGACCGGGTCCGGGAAACCGTGGATACCGCCTCGGGAACCTTCTCTCTCATATCCGACTCCCTCGCCGCCATCGAGTCCGCCCGGCTCGGGAAGGAGGGTATGGGCTTCCGCATCATATCCGGGAACATCCGTTCCCTGGCGGAGGAGGTTAACGCCCTTACCGACCGGGTCAAGTCCGTGGTGGATCGGGGGGCCGAGGACATTCGCGCCGTGACGGGCGCTCTTTCAGGGGCGATGGATACCCAGCGGG
>QKDA01000118.1 GCA_003246765.1 Spirochaetales bacterium
GCGGCCGTACTGACCGGAACCGCCGGTCTGCTTTTTGTGGGTATAGTTGAATTCCGCCCGCTGGGTGATGGCTTCGCGGTAGGCAACCTGGGGCTGACCGGTTTCAACCTCGCAGTTGTACTCGCGCTTCATTCGCTCGATGTACACTTCGAGATGGAGCTCGCCCATTCCCTGAATGATGGTCTGGTTCGATTCGGGATCGACAAAGCAGTGGAAGGTGGGGTCTTCCTTGGTGAAGCGGTTGAGGGCCTTGGCCATCTGGTCGGAAGATTTTTTATCCTTCGGGGTGATGGAGAGGTCGATAACGGGGTTCGGCACGAACATGGAGCTCATGGCGTAATTGAGTCCGCCGCCGCAGAAGGTATCGCCGGAGGCGCATTCGATTCCGAAGAGGGCCACGATATCGCCGGGAACGCCTTCGTTGATGTCCTGCATCTCCGAGGCGTGCATGCGCACGAGCCGTCCGACCTTGAATTTCTTGCGGGCACGGGTGTTGTAAAGTTCATCGCCCTTCTTGAGGGATCCCTGGTAGATGCGGACGTAGGTGAGCTGGCCGTATTTTCCGTCCTCGAGCTTGAAACCGAGGGCCACGGTAGGAGACTTTTCGTCGCACGTGAGGGTCACGGGCTCCTCGTTCTTGTCGAGGTCGAGGGCCACGTTTTTTACCTCGGTCGGATCCGGGAGGAACTTAGTCACGCCGTCGAGCATGGGCTGGATACCCTTGTTCTTGTAGGCGGAGCCGAGGAACACGGGCACGAACTGCTCCGCGAGAGTTCCCTTTCGGATGGCGGCGTTGATCATTTCCTCGGTTTCGGCACCCTCGAGGTAGGCCTCGGCGAGTTCGTCGGAGAACATGGAGGCCGCGTCCAGGAGTTCCTCGCGGTATTTCTTCGCGTCCGCGACGAGGTGGGCGGGAATTTCTGCCTGCCGCATCTCGGTTCCGCTTTCGCCCTCGAAGTAGATCGCCTTCATCGCCACGAGATCCACCACGCCCTCGAGCTTGTCCTCGAGACCGATGGGGAGCTGCATCATGTAGGCGTTGAGGCCGAGCTTCTCGCGGAGCTGCATGCGTACCTTGAGGGGGTTCGCGCCGGTGCGGTCGCACTTGTTCACGAAGGCGATTCGGGGTACATGGTAGCGCTTCAGCTGCCGGTCAACGGTGATGGACTGGGACTGAACGCCGCCGACGGAACAAAGTACGAGGATGGCCCCGTCAAGAACCCGAAGGGAGCGCTCGACTTCGATGGTGAAGTCAACGTGACCGGGGGTGTCGATAACGTTGATCGTGTAGTCCTTCCACTGGACCTGGGTCGCAGCCGACTGAATCGTGATTCCGCGCTCGCGCTCGAGCTCCATACCGTCCATAACAGCGCCGACGCCGTCTTTACCGCGCACTTCATGGATCGCGTGGATCTTGTTGCAGTAAAAAAGGATGCGTTCGGAAAGGGTCGTCTTTCCGGAGTCGATGTGAGCGCTGATACCGATATTCCTCATCTTGGAAATATCAAAGGCCATAACACTATACCTCACTCATATTGTTTTGCGAAAAACGCAAAAGTTTTCAGGAAACAGATATTCTTTAGGATTGTAGCGAAAAATGCGCGGAGTGACAATACGGCTCAGGGGAGGGATCGGTAAAGACCTGCAGAAAAGGCAATTCGGCAGCCCGAGGCAAGCTCTTCTCGCTCTGCCCTCATCTCAAGCGCGCTTTCCTCGGTCCATTTCATGGCAACCCGGGCGTGCACGGCCGGGCGAAGCCGCCCTATGGGAGCGGCAGCGATTCCCGAGAACCCGCTCTCTATCGAGACCCGTGGGTGCGGATGCGCGAGAATTCGCGACGTGAACCCGTACACAGCCTTGTCCTTCCAGGATGAATTGCCTTCCATGGAGAGTTTGAGCGAGAATTCGCTGGGTAAGATCCGGTAAAACTCCTTTTTCAAGGATACCGAATACCGGTCGTTATCGCCTTCTGTCTCGAAATGCAGGGAAAACCACAAGGAGCCCTTTTGTCCCTCCATCGCAAAGGCTTGGGTATCAATCACCGGGTCATCCTCCCAGGGCCGTTCTCTCCGTTGCACGCTGCGGGACACCAACGCGCCGATCCTGAATAGGGAGAATGCCGGTATCAGGGTTTCCATGTTTAGGGTTGGAGCCATATAGGCCCGAGAATAAGCCCTTGGTTTCTTCCCGTAGATACCCAGGTAATCCCTCGCAAAGGACGAAAAACCCGCCGATAACGACACCGACTTCCCGGCAATACGGCCTTCCCCGTTCGTCCCTCCCCAAAGGTTGCCTAACCCGGTGGATGACAACAAGCCCTGTATGTTGAAGGACAGCCCCTTTAGGTGGACCTTCGAGCCAAGACCTCCCATTGCGATGGACGTCGCCGGGAGTTGGGGGGCTTCGAGAAACCATGTTTCTTCCGTATCTTGACGTACCATGCCGCCTGCCATGAAGGCGTCAATTTCCCATGCCCGGTTTTTCGGTTCGGCTTTCGTGAAGGAGGCGGCCGCGATTGCAGGGGCTTTGGCAACCGCGTCCACAAGAATGGCCGTTCGCAAGCCTCCCTCCTGGAACTCAACGGCGGCTTTTCCGCATTTCCGAGACTCGCCGGGCGCAAGCAAGGCCTCATTTGACGGGACGTCGGGCATATGAAATACCCGGGGCTCTGAAGCAACCGGATTTCCGGCCCGGAGTGCGAAGCCTGAGAGATCCACGGCCCCCGCAAAAAAACGGCTGCTTGGGGCAGGCGAAAGGAACATGGTCCAGGTTTTGGGCTTTGCTTGAGGGTTCTCGCCGGCTTCTGCCTGTTTTACGCGGCTTTCTAGCACGAGGGAGCCCGCTGCCTTTAGACGGTTAATGGGCGCGGCTTCGTTTATTTTTTCGGGTTTTAAGCCCTTCGAGCGTATACTCCCGGCGAACTGCAGCTCAAGGTCTGTCTTTTCGTCCGAGGCTGTAGCGGCAAGGGCGTTGTTGGAGGTGTAGGCCCAACCAGTGGAAGGCCGTTCTCCGGCAGTGGGGGATACGCAGGAGGTATGCAGGAAAAAGGAAATTATAAGGAAGATGACCGTAAGAAGGCTCTGCTGGAGTCCGACGGCGTTTCGATTAGGGGTTCCTGGCATGGGCATGACAGGGTTGTCGCGAAATAAGCGCGCCCCGCCCGACAATCCGGGAGGGGCGACGCTAGACGAGAGCCTAAGCAGGACCAGGCGGGGTTAGCGCTTTGTTTTCACCTCTGATACGTAGCTTTCGTTGAAGCCGGGAATCTCTGAAACCACGCCCAGCCAGTAGTCGGCCTCTCCTTTGTTCTTATAGGGACCGATTCTGACGCGATAGGCCGTTTTGCCTGCCGAGTCTTTCGTGAATATCTCGGTGTTGAGGTATCTGGCCTTGAGGGAATCGCGGGCCTTTTCGGCATTGGCTTTGGCCGTGAAAGAACCTGCCTGAATCCAGAACTCCGTGACCGTTACGGGCGCGGTTTTTGCCGGCGTTGCCTTGACCGCGGTTTTTGAGGGAGTTTTCGCCGCGGGGGCAGGGCTTTTCGCACCCGTTTCGGGAGCGGCTTTGGCCGTGCCTGAGACCGCCGCGGCGGGACTGTCCTTTACGGCCTGAGAAGGCGCCGGTACCGCGGGTTGAACATCGGTGCCCGAGGGGGCAGCCGTTTTCTCCCCCGCCGGCGGGGACACGGCGAGCAGGGCGCCTGAGTCGCCGGTTAGACCTGAAACGTCCAGGGTTGCGAAATTGGCGCTGGCATTCTCGCCGTTGACGATGGTTACTTGGACGGGCGACGGGTTCCCGGCCTGGTTGGGGGCCTGTCCCGGCCCGGAGTCGCTTCCCGAAGAGGGGGCCGTAGAAAGGTTTTTATCGCCGGTAAGCGTATCCGAAGGGGCGGTATAGGCGGGCGAACGGGTCGACGCTGGCTGGAGCGAAGGTCCTGAGCCCCAGGCGGAGGAGTATAGAATCATGGCGAACCCGAAAACGAGAATGAGAAAACCGCTTACGGCAATGAGCACCCACAGTAGCTTTTTTTGTTCCATAATCAGCCTCAATAACCCCTCAGCGAAAGGAGCGATTCGAGACGCCTTTCCAGCGTCCGTATACTTCCGCGGTTATTTACCCTCTGAATATCGACACATTTTTCGGAGTATTGAGCGAAGAGTCGCTTTTGTGCGGCGAATCGGGCGAGAATTTGCCGTACCGGAAGCCGGTCCCTGCTGAAGGCGCGGAGGAACCGCAGCGCCGCCGGGGCATCGACGAAGAGCACGAAGTCGCACCGCCCCAGAACGGATGACTTGTGGAGGAGCGGCGCGTTGACGACGACCCCTTGCCCGGCGTGGTCATCGATGAAGCGGCCCAGAAGCTCGTCGATCCTCGGGTAGACCAGGGATTCGTGCCTGGCGAGAAGCGCGGGGGACGAGAAAAGAACGGCCCCCAGCGCCTTCCGGTCGAGGGTGCCGTCAGCCTTGAGCAGGGTCAGCCCCCTTCGCGCCGCCTCAGGGGCAAACTCCGCGACCACCCGGTCCTTCACGTCCTCGAGGGCCTGGTGCGCTATACGGTCCGCATCCGCTACCGCGTAGCCCCTGCGGGCAAGAAATTCCGCGGCCTTGTTTTTTCCCGCGCACATGGGCCCCGTAAGCCCGATTACGGGAGGGGTCAATGAAAATCTCCCCAGCTGGGCCCAGACTCGACGCTGACCCGAAGGGGAACCCTGAGGGCGATGACCGATTCCATTTCTTCCTTAACGAGGCGCCTGACGGTCTCCACCTCTTCCCTGGGGGACTCAAAGATGAGCTCGTCGTGTACCTGTAAGAGGAGCTTGGTCCTTGGGGCTTTACCGGCGAGGCTTCCGTCGAGCCGAAGCATGGCGCTTTTTACGATATCCGCGGCGGAGCCCTGGATGGGGGTGTTGACGGCGATGCGTTCCGCCCCGGCGAGCTCAAGCTTGTTGGAGCTCGAGATTCCGCGGATGTAGCGCCTGCGGCCCATGATGGTTTCCACGTACCCCCGTTCCCGGGCCTTTTCCTTCATCTCCGCCATGAATGCGTTAACTCCCGAATAGGTGTCGAAATAGGCGTTGATGAATCCCGCCGCCTGCCCCCGGGGTATCCGAAGTTCGTTCGCCAGCCTGAAGGCGCTCATGCCGTACATGACCCCGAAGTTGATCGTCTTCGCTACCCGCCTCATGTCCGCCGTCACGTCCCCCGGTTCTACCGAGAAGATAAGGCTCGCCGTCTTTCTGTGTACGTCTACCCCGGAGGTAAAAGCCTCGACCAGGTTGGCATCCCCCGAAAGATGGGCCAGTATCACCAGCTCGATCTGGGAATAGTCCGCCGAGATAAGCTCATAGCCCTCCCGGGCTCGGAAAGCCCCGCGGATTCTCCTGCCGTTGGCTTCCCTGATCGGGATGTTCTGCAGGTTGGGGTCCCTGCTGGAAAGACGGCCCGTGGCGGTGCCTGTCTGCATGAAACTGGTGTGAATTCTCCCGTTCTCGTCGGCCAGGGCGGGGAGGGCGTCCACGTAGGTGGATTTGAGCTTCGTAAGGGCCCGGAAGTCGAGTACCTTGCCGGGCACGATGTCCTCCGAGGCGAGGTCTTCAAGGACGGAATTGTCCGTGGAAAAGCCGGTTTTCGTTTTCTTGCCCGTACGGAGCTTGCGTTCAGTGAAGAGGACCTCCTGGAGCTGCTTGGGGGACGCGACGTTGAACTCATGTCCCACTATTTCGTGAATCTCCCGCTCCGTCCGTTCGATCTCGGAGGCAAGCTCCCCGGAAAAGGCCTCCAGGGGTGCCTTCACTAGGCCGATGCCTTCCATCTCCATGTCCGCGAGAACCGGGATCAACGGCATTTCGAGGTTTTCGAAAAGTCCTGTCAGTCCCGCCTCGGCAAGGCGGGGAGAGAAGCGCTTTTGAAGCCTGAGGGTTAGGTCAGCGTCTTCGGCGGCGTAGGGAACCGCGGTTTCCACGGGAATGTCCGCGAAGGTTTTTCCCTTGGGCACTACCGTATCATAAGCCAGGGTTTCGAGCCCTAACTGGCTCAGCGCCAGGGACTCGAGCCCGAGTCCCGCCCAGTCGGGATCGAGCATCCAGGCGGCGATCATGGTGTCGAAAAGACGGCAGCGGGGCCGTCCTCTCGGGAGGGAGTCGAAGGCCCCGTGCCTTCGGAGTATTTCAAGGTCGAATTTTCCGTTGTGGAGGGCTACCATCACCGAGGGCTCCGAAAAGAGTCTGGCTATCTGCTCCAGGGCTTTATCCTGGGCCATCAGGGGGTGGCTTTCTTCCCCGAGTTCGGCCTGGGGCCCGCGAAGGGGAACGTACGCGCCCGTACCCTCTTCCACTGACAGAGAAAAACCCACGAGCCGGTCCTTTAGTACGTTGAGTCCCGTCGTTTCCGTATCGAAGGCGATCATGCCCATTTGTATGCCCCGGTCAATGAGCTCCGCGAGTTCTTTAACCTCCGTGACGGCCCTGTACGTACCTGAGTTTTTTACCGGCTCCGTTAAGGGAGGCTCCGTGGAGAGGGGAGGGGTGAAGGTCGACGGTGGGCCTTGATCCGGCGCGGTCCTTCCCGGAGCCCTTCCCGACGCCGCGGGGGCGTCTTCCCCTCCTTCATGGGCGAAAAGCCGGGCCACCGAAGGCAGCCCTTCTCGCATAAGGAGTCTGGAAGCCGCAACCCGGTCCAGGTGTTCGCAGGCATAGTTGTCCAGATCCTTTTCCAGGGGCACTTCCGGGCAAAGGGCTATGAGCCGCCGGGAGAAATAGGCCATATCCTTCCCTGCGGCGATCTTCGCCCCCGTGGCGCCGGGTATCTTGTCCGCGTTTTGGTATATGCCGTCCAGGGAACCGAATTCGTTCAAGAGCTTGAGAGCCGTCTTATCGCCGATTCCCTTCACCCCGGGTACGTTGTCCGAGGCGTCCCCCGTGAGGGACAGCATGTCGAGCATGAGCTCGGGGCCGACTCCCCATTCAGCGCGGACCCCCTCGGAATCAACCGCCTCCCATCCCCCGGTCTTCCCCGGCTTGAGAATGGACACCGGGCCTCCGACGAGCTGCATGAGGTCTTTGTCCCCCGAGATGATCACGCAGGGACGGTCCTCGGCCCTGCAGCGCTCGGCTACCGATGCGATGATGTCGTCGGCCTCGAAGCCGTCCTGCCTGAGAGTCTGGATGCCCAGGGCGGTGAGAACTTCTTCTATGACGGGAACCTGTTCATGGAGATCTTCGGGGGTTTTTGCCCGGTTTGCCTTGTACTCTTCGTAGATCTCGTGGCGGAAGGTGGGGGTTCGGGAATCAAAGGCCGCGATAAAGCGCTGGGGGGCGTAGTCCCGCAGGATACCGTGAAGGTTCCTGAAAAAACCGAAGACCGCGGAGACGTTTTTACCGTCCTGGTTGGTGAGGGGCTTCGCGATGAAGGCGAAATAGGACCGGTAGATGAGCCCGTAGGCGTCGAGTACGTAAACGGTTTGCTTCATGGGAGGAGTATAGCATAAAAGGACGGGAAGAAACCCGAACGGGGGAATCAGGATTCGATATCGATTCTCGTGCCCACGTGGGCGCTGGAGGCGTAGACGCTGGAACGCTTGGCATAGGGGTTTCTCAGGGCGTTAACCTGCTCCCGAATGACGTTCATGCGGCTTTTAAGGAGTTCCCGGTTTCGCTCGTTCTGGGCCAGCACGTCGCTTTTAAGCCTTTCCAGATCGGTTTTAAGGCGGGGAATGTCGGTCTCGTCCGCCCGGGGATGGGCGTCGCGCCACAGGGCCTCCATGGGATCGATGACCTTTTGGATCGTGAAGATCTGGGACACGATAGCCTGTTCCAGTTCCGTATGACGAACCATGGCGTCCATGTCCTCGGCCTCGATAACGGTCTGTTGTTTCTCGAGAACCGTCAGGTAGTCCCTGAATTTGGCGCGTTGTTCCTCAAGGAGGGAGCGGAAACGGCGCAAAATGGCAACCCGCTCCGCGACCTCCTCGTTTGTTAAGGTATCATCCGGCATGGACTTCTGCCGCCTTAACCGGCGATGTTTATACCCGCCGGCGCCGATTGTACCGGCGCGGGCACGGAGGTATTGTTGACGACCTCAACCCAAGCCTGTCTCAGCTGATCCATGAGGTTTTTCACGAGAGCCAGCTTTTCGGGCCTTTTCTCCATGTTTCCTTCCACGAGCTGCTGGTTGAAATACGTATAGAGGGAAAAGAGGTTTTGGGCGATTTCCCCGCCCGCTTCCATGTCCAACGAAGCCATGAGTTCGGTGATTATCTCCTGGCTTTTCAGGATGTGCTTGTTGGCTATTTCGATCCGCGAGGGATGTTTCTTAAACTCGTCATCGAACAGTACTACCGCAGCCCCGATTTGCTTGATCGCCTCGTCGTAGAGCATGACGATCAGGGATCCCTGACTCGCCGTCCTGACTCGGGTTTCCCGATATGCGCTCAACGCCTGATTGTAACTCACAGTCCCCCCTCGGTCTCGCGAAAAAAGTGGCGGACCTTCGCCGGCTGACGGGTCGACGAAGATTCCTCCCTTTTCCTATCGGCGGCAACAGTCTTTACTTTAGAGGAATTTAGGCCAAATTGCCAGAGATAACTCGACGGTTACCCCTCTTTTTCGTATTATAGTAACAAAGCCACCAAAGAGGTAGTATGAGCAACGAGAATTCATCGAAGAATCCCAAGGACGACCGCAACGACGGGAACGATCCCTATAACTTTTTCAAATTCAGCCCCGAATCCGGTTCCTCCGGACCGGGAAACGGGTTTAAATTGCCGAAGATACCGGTATGGGCAATCCTCCTGTCCATTTTTGCCCTAACCGTTGTCGTTCAGTACGTGATGCTTTCGCGTTCCGACAGCTTGATACCCTTTTCGGAGTTTCGATCCAAGATAGAAAACGGCGAGATCAAGAGGGTTCAGCTTTCCGCTTCGTATTTCGTGGGCTACGATTCTCCTTCCCCTTCAGGCTCAGGGTCCGAAGGGACGCCGGGCTCGGCGGACCAAGTGATGAACCTCTTTTCGAGCCCCGCCGCCCGGGGAAAAACCTGGCGCACCGTGGGCCTGCTCAGCGAGGAATTTCTCGATTTTCTCAACGAGCGCGGGGTTGAGTATTCCATGCAGGCGGAACAGAGCAACTTCTTGGTGGATTTCGTCCTTCAGTGGATTCTCCCCTTCGGTATTTTCTTCATCATGTGGCGCTTCCTCATGAAGCGCATGGGCGGCGGCATGGGAGGCCTCGGGGGCAGCATCTTTTCCGCCGGCCAGGCCCGGTCCGCTGCGGTGGAGGAGGGCAAGGTAACCACCCGTTTCGCCGACGTCGCGGGGGTGGACGAAGCCAAGGAAGAGCTCGTGGAAGTGGTGGACTTCCTCAAATTCCCGAAAAAATACACCGATATCGGCGGAAAGATTCCCCGGGGAGTGCTTTTGGTAGGCCCCCCCGGTACCGGTAAAACCCTGCTGGCACGGGCCGTCGCCGGCGAGGCGGGGGTTCCCTTCTTCCGCATTTCGGGCTCCGACTTCGTGGAGATGTTCGTGGGCGTGGGCGCATCGAGGGTTCGGGACCTGTTCAAGCAGGCCCGCGAGAAGGCCCCTTGCATAATTTTCATAGACGAGCTCGACGCCATCGGAAAGTCGAGGCTCAATACCATGTCCTCCAACGACGAGAGGGAGCAAACCCTGAATCAGCTCCTGGTGGAGATGGACGGGTTCGATACCTCCAGCGGCCTTATCCTGCTCGCGGCCACTAACCGGCCGGACGTGCTGGACCCGGCCCTCCTCAGGCCCGGACGCTTCGACCGGCAGGTAGTGGTGGACAGGCCCGACGTGAAAGGACGCGAGCAGATCCTCAAGATTCACGCCAAGAACGTGAAGCTCTCCCGGGACGTGGACCTTTCTTCCATCGCCAAGACCACCAGCGGTTCCTCCGGGGCGGACCTGGCGAATATAATCAATGAGGCGGCCCTCCTGGCGGTACGAGCCGGCAGGAAGGAAGTGAAGATGGAAGATCTTCACGAGGCCGTGGAAAAGGCCATTGCGGGGCTTCAGAAAAAAAGCAGGGTGATAAAGGAAGACGAGCGCAGGATCGTCGCCTTCCACGAAACCGGCCATGCCCTGACCGCGGCCTTTACCGACGGCGCCGACAAGGTTCACAAGGTTTCAATAATTCCCCGGGGCATCGCGGCCTTAGGGTATACCCTCCAGATGCCCGAGGAAGACCGCTACCTGAGGACCGAAAAGGAGCTCCTCGGGGAAGTGGACGTGCTTCTCGGGGGCCGGGCGGCGGAAGAAGTCGCCTTCGGACAGATTTCCACGGGGGCTTCCAACGACCTTTCCCGGGCCACGGACATCGTTCGCCGCATGATTACCGACTACGGCATGGGAAGCCGCTTCAAGAACGTGGCCCTCTCCCAGCACGGGGCGGGGTACGGCAGCGCTGACCCGAAGCTCGTGAGGGATTATGCCGAGTCTACGCAGCAGTATATCGACGAGGAAATCGCCTCGGTTATCGAAAAGCGCTACGGGGCCGTGATAAACAGGCTCGCGGAGAAAAAGGCCCTCCTGGATTACGTGGCGAACCGGCTCCTGGAGAAGGAGATTATGGAA
The DNA here is from genome assembly GCA_003246765.1 of Spirochaetales bacterium. GTDB lineage: Bacteria > Spirochaetota > Spirochaetia > Treponematales > Treponemataceae > Teretinema. The sequence continues at coordinate 10,591 of QKDA01000118.1, forward strand.
GGAAGCGAGTTCATGGAGATCGTTGGGGCGGAGGGCCGACTGGGCGAAATCGAAAACAATTGACGGATACGGGCGTTTCTGCTTTACTGAATCCATGAATTACCCCCGCTTCCGTCTCGCTCTCGCAATGGCGTCGGCCCTGGCCTTCGGAGCCGGCACCGCTGCGGCCCAGACCATTACCACCGCGGATTCCTTTTTTTCATCCGTGTCCGATACCTACGCGGCCCTTACCGATTATTCCGCCGCCATCAAGATAACCGCCGGCTCCGGTTCCTCGGCGCAGGCCATGTCCGGGCAGGTGATCTTCAAAAAGCCGGATCTGCTGAGGATCGACTTTTCGAATCCCGCGGAACAGACCATCGTGTTTGACGGCAAGACCCTTACCATCTACCTGCCCGGCTACAACGTGGTACTCAATCAGACGGTGGACGCCTCCGACTCGGGCGCCGCCGGGGCGTCTCTCGCGACCCCCCAGGGTCTTTTCCTAATGAAACGCTACTATACCGTCGCCTACGAGACGGTACCGGACCCCGTTCCACTGGAGGAGGGCTCCAAGGAAAAGGTTATCGTTCTCGCGCTGTTCCGGCGCTCTACCACGGAATCCTTCCGGTCCCTCCGCGTGATGATCGACCCCGAAACCAAGCTGATCCGCAGAATCGACGCCAAGACCCTAACGGGAGACCAAATAGTCTTCGATTTTACCGCCTATAAGCTGAATCAGGGCTTAAGCGCCGCGCGGTTCGTGTACGATTCTCCGGCTTCGGCGAATATGTTCAACAATTTCCTTTTCACGGAATGACGGAGTAAAAAAAAGCATGGAAGCATTTGGAAAGCGCCTAACCGAGGCCAGAACCCGCAAGGGACTCGAACTTGACCAGATCGCCCGGGAGACGAATATCGCCCGCAGGTATCTCGAGGCCCTGGAAGCGGAGGATTTTGCCGTTTTCCCCGGGGAGCCGTATCTCCTGGGGTTTCTCCGCAACTACGCGGACTCCTTAGGCTTGCCCAGCGGGGAGCTCATTACGGCGTATAAGAATTTCAAGATTCAGGAATCCCCAGTGCCCCTTCGGGAGCTTATGCCCGACCGGCCCCTTTCCGATATCGTCTTCGGCCGGGGCAACGGCGGAAAGGTCCTTGCCATTTCCCTCACGGCTATCGCCGTGGCGGCCCTCTTGGGGGGCGGTTTTCTCATCGGTTCCCGCCTGCTTTCTTCCATGCCTGAGAAGGCCGTGGAGCCTGTCCGCTCGCCGGTGCTCTGGACCGTGGACAGCAAGGGCTTCTCGGAGCGGGTCTATGCGGGGGACACCATAAACGTGTCCTCCGGGGGAACTGCCTGGAGCCTCGTGGTGGAGGAAACCTCGCCGGCCCTGAAGCTACAGACCCCTGCGGGATCCAGGGTGATCGAACTCGGACAGGACCTTTCCATCGACCTTTCAGGAAACGACGAGCCTGACGTAAGGATCTTCGTGGCGGACCTCTTTAAGAACGACCCTTCCCGGGGAGCGGAAGTCAAGATCGACGCCAGTCCCGCCGCTGGGGCCGGGGACGATGCCGCCCCGCAGGAAACCCCCGCATCCGACGTGACCTTGGCAAGCGAAACGGCTCCCGCCGCCGCGCCGGGTACCGCCGCGAAGCAAACGGTGCTCTTCGAGAGCGGTTCAGCTTATCCCGTAACCATGAACGCCACCTTCCGCGGCTACTGCCTCTTCCGCTTCGAGTCGGATCGGGCGAACCGGGAAGAACGATACTACCAGAAGTCGGAGCTCCTGACGGTTCAGGCCAATAACGGCATCCGCATCTGGGCGTCCAACGGCAATGCCGTGAAAATTCAGATGATTGCCGGCGGCAAGACCGTGGATCTCGACATCAGCCGTCCCGGCGAGGTGGTCGTCCGTGACCTGAAGTGGATCAAGGACGACGAGACGGGGCGCTTTAAGTTCGTATCCATGGAGATTGAATAAACGCCCATGCGCTTTTTTCTCGATCAGCACGGCTGCGCCAAAAACCAGGTGGACGGGGAGGTCCTCATCGGCTTCTTGCGCGACAAGGGCTGGGAGCGCACCGAGGATCCCGACGGGGCGGACCTGATCATCGTCAATTCCTGCGGTTTTATCGAGTCGGCCAAAAAGGAGTCCCTCGACGCGGTAATGACCGCCGCCGCGGGGTATCCGAAGGCCAAGGTTCTCCTCGCGGGGTGCCTGGCGGAGCGGTACGCCGACGATCTCGCCTCGGGGCTCAGCGAGGCCGCGGGGGTCTTCGGCAACGGGGACCTTTCCCTGATAGGCGAGATGGTGGACAGGCTTTTCCCCGGTTCCGCAAGCGGCGGGAGTCCCCTGATCGCCCCGCCCCAGGAGGGTGTGAGTTACGGGGAACGCCCCGAGATCCTCTCCTTCCCCAGGTCGGTATACGTCAAGATCACCGAGGGCTGCGACAACTGGTGCTCCTTTTGCGCGATTCCCCTCATCCGCGGTTCCCTTCGAAGCCGCAGTATCGAGGCCGTCGTCAGCGAATGCCGCTCCCTGGTGGGGCGCGGATTCTACGAACTCAACCTCATCGGCCAGGACCTCACCTCCTTCGGGCGGGGCCGGGACGACGGGGAGAATGACTCCGGGCCGAGCCCGATTTCGCGGCTGCTCTCCGGTATCTCCGAAATCGACGGCGACTTTCGCGTGCGGCTTCTCTATATCCACCCTGACCATTTCCCCATGGATATCCTTCCCGTCATGGCACGGGATCACCGCTTTCTTCCGTACTTTGACATACCCTTCCAGTCGGGGGACCCCGATATCCTCAGGGCCATGAACCGGAAAGGACCCCCCGAGGCCTACAAGGCCCTGGTAGATTCCATCCGGTCCGCCTTTTCGCGTCCCGACAATCCTTACGGGGGCATTGCCCTGAGAACCACCGTTCTCGCGGGCTTTCCGGGCGAAACCGACGAGGCTTTCGAGCGTACCGCCCGGTTTCTCGCGGATATTCGGCCTACCTGGTCCGGTTCCTTCGCCTATTCCCGCGAGGAGGGCACCAAGGCCGGGGAGATGAAGAAGCGCGTAGCGAAGAAAACCGTGCAGACCCGCCTCGATACCCTCCTGGAAATTCAGCGGAGGATCACCCCCGAGGAGCTCTCCCGCTTCGTCGGCGCGACGGTGGAGGTCCTGGTAGAGGAGCTTATACCGGTCGAAGGGGATGCCGGGGCGTCGGGATCCGCCTCGGTTTCGGAGAGCCCCGCGGAAGGGTCCGTACCGGCCTCCAGGCTCGCCCTGGGCCGGGCCTGGTTTCAGGCGCCCGAGGTGGACGGTTCCGTGGTTCTCCAGTTTGAGGACAACCAGAAGGACCGTTCCGGCGGGGCTATCGTGCCTGGCTCGGTGGTCATGGCCCAAGTGACGGCGGTGAACGGGGTCGACGTGGAAGCGGTGGTGCGATGAATGCGGAGCGCTACCTCTCCGTACTGAATCCGGAACAGCTGAGCGCCGTTACCCACGAGGGCTCCCCCCTGCTCATCCTGGCGGGGGCGGGCTCGGGCAAGACCCGGGTCATAACCACCAAAATCGCCTGGCTCATCGGGGAGCGGGGAGTGGATCCCGCCTCGATCCTGGCGGTAACCTTCACCAACAAGGCCGCCCGGGAGATGGCCGAGCGGGCAACCCGGCTCGAGAGCGCCGCTGAGCGCTCGGTCCTGAGAACCTTCCACTCCTTCGGCGCCTGGCTTCTCAGGCGCAACTCGGCCCTCGCGGGGCTCGACTCGAACTTCACCATCTACGACGACGACGACGCGGTAACCCTCCTTTCCAAGGCGATGAGCGCCCTCACGAGGCAGCAGGTTTCGGCGATAGTGCACAAGATTTCCCGGGCCAAGGACTACTGCCTCGGTCCCGACGACCCCGGCCTAGCCGAGATCGACCCGGACCCGGACTTCGCGGAGGCTTACCGGCTTTACGAAACCCGGCTCAGGGAAACGGGAAACCTCGATTTCGGGGACTTGATTCTCCTTACGGTTCGGCTTCTCAAGAATAATCCCGAGGTTCGGGACCGGCTTCACCGGCGGTTTTCGGTGGTCATGGTAGACGAGTACCAGGATTCAAACGTGGCCCAGTTCGAGCTCCTGAAGGCCATAACGGGGCCCGAGACCTACCTCTGCGTGGTAGGCGACGACGACCAGTCCATCTACCGCTTTCGGGGAGCGGAGGTCCGCAACATCCTCACCTTTTCCGAGAGTTTTCCGAATACCACCGTCGTGCGCCTGGAGAGGAATTACCGTTCCGTGGCGCCTATTCTCTCGGTGGCGGGTTCCGTGGTGGCCCGGAACGAGGGACGTCTCGGAAAGACCCTCATCGCCGAGCGGGGCGGGGGCAAGAAGCCGGTACTCATGTTCCTCGCGAACCAGGACGAGGAAGCGGCCCTTTGCGCGGAGCTCATCCAAAACGCCCGGAAAAAGGGGTGCCCCTACGAGGACTGGGCCGTGCTCTACCGCACCAACGCCCAATCCCTGGGATTCGAGACCGAATTCCTTCACCGAAAGATTCCCTACCGGGTGGTAGGATCATTGAAATTCTACGAGCGGGAGGAGATCAAGGACGCCCTGGCGTGGCTTGCCCTCATCGCCAACGGCCGGGACGAGATCGCCTTCAGGCGGGTGGTGAACAAACCCGCCCGGGGCTTGGGCGCCGTTACCCAGGACAAGATCGTGGACGAGGCCCGGCGAATCCTATTCGGGGGCTCGTCGCCCGACGGTTCCCTCGATTTCGAGAGTTCCACGAACCTCGTGACCGCCTCCCGGCGGGTGCTCGAGGGGCTGCCCAAAAAGGCGCGCTCCGGGCTTTCCGAATTTCTCCACATTCATGAAACCCTGCGCTCCATGGTATTC
>QKDA01000054.1 GCA_003246765.1 Spirochaetales bacterium
TGCGACGTGATCGCGAAGCGCGCCGCCAACGGCGAGAACTTCGGCCTCGTGCTCATCCCCGAGGGACTCGTGGAATTCGTCCCCGAGATGAAGGCCCTCATCGCGGAGCTTAACGACCTCATGTCCCACAAGGCCGACGAGTTCAACAAGCTCGAGGGCTTTGACGCCCAGGCCGCCTGGCTCGCGAAGAACCTCTCCAAGGCCTCCGCCGAAACCTTCGCGACCCTGCCCTCGGACATCGCCCGCCAGTTCCTCATGGACCGCGACCCCCACGGCAACGTGCAGGTATCCCGCATCGAGACCGAGAAGCTCCTGATCAGCCTGGTGGAAGCGAAGCTCAAGGACATGAAGAAGAAGGGAACCTATACCGGAAAGTTCAGCGCCTACAACCACTTCTTCGGCTACGAGGGCCGCTGCGCCTTCCCCTCGAACTTTGACGCGGACTACTGCTACTCCCTCGGCTTCACCGCCTTCATCCTCATCGCCGGAGGCCTCACGGGATACCTCTCCTCGGTACGCAACCTCACCGCCCCCGCCAAGGAATGGATCGCAGGCGGCGTGCCCCTGACCATGATGATGAACATGGAGCAGCGCCACGGCTCGAAGAAGCCCGTTATCCGCAAGGCCCTGGTGGAACTCGACGGAAAGCCCTTCAAGGCCCTCGAGAAGAACCGCGCCGAGTGGGCCGTGAAGACGAGCTACGTGTTCCCCGGAGCCATCCAGTACTACGGTCCGGACGAGGTGTGCAACCAGCCTACGGTGACCCTCTCCCTCGAAAGGAAGCCCCTGAAGCCGGCGGCCGCGGCCAAGGCAAAGGCCGGCGCCAAGGCGAAGGCCGGCGCCAAGAAGACTGCCGATAAACCCGCCGCCAAGGCAGGAGCAAAGAAGGCCGCAAAGAGCGCCGCCCCCAAGAGCGCCGCGGCGAAGAAACCCGCAGCAGCCAAGAAAGCCGTCGTCAAGGCCGATAAGCCCGCCGCGGAAAAGGCCGTAAAGGCCCCCGCGAAGGTCAAGGCCCCCGCGAAGGCCCCGAAGGCGAAGGCCCCGGCGAAAGCCAAGGCTCCCAAGGCCGATAAGCCCGCCGTGACCGCCGCGGCCCCCGCGGCCCCCAAGGCTGCCAAAGGCGCTCCCAAGAAGGCCCCGGCAAAAAAGCCCGCCCCTAAGAAATAATCGCCCCCGGAGCAAAACCGTCCTCCAGGCGGCTGCGGGCCCCCGCAAGGAATTCGTCTGAATTCCCAGCGGGGGCTTTTTTTTTTAGCCCCGAGGACGTTTACAGTGTAAGAATCGCGCATCTTTCGGCGCATCCATTGTCGAAGGCTCTCCTTTTATCTATATTTTTAGGGATAGGATAGGTTGAAGGAGAAAACGATATGCGGCTCTACAGCAAACATCAGGTGGCGGGCATGGTACTGGTAGCGGCGGCCCTGGCCTCAGGGGCGACCCTCGCTTTGGAGGCTTCGGGAATTCTCGACGTATCGAAGCGGGGCGCGGACAGCGGAACCGAGAGCCTTCAGCTCCTGACCAACTCCCCCGCCGACGAGACGGTACCGAGCATGTGGTCCGCGGCGGACAACGCATCCTTTACCCAGGACGAGCTCCAGAACGTGACCGTCTACAAGAACGCCAAGGACGCGGTCGTGAACATCACCACCGAGACCGTGGGCATAAACTGGTTCCTCGAGCCGGTTCCCCAGGAAGGGGGCTCAGGCTCCGGTTCCATAATCGACACGCGGGGCTACGTCTTGACGAACAGCCACGTTATATCGAACGCCACGAAGATTTTCGTGTCCCTGGCCGACGGCAGCCAATACGAGGGAACCGTGGTGGGCGTGGACAAGGAGAACGACATCGCGGTGCTCAAATTCGACCCCCCGAAGAGCATGACCCTTACCACCATTCCCTTCGGGGACTCCTCGAACCTCGTGGTGGGGCAGAAGGTGCTCGCCATAGGGAACCCCTTCGGCTTTGACCGCACCCTCACCACGGGAATCGTGTCCGCCCTGGGCCGCCCCATCAAGACCCAAAACAACACCATCATCAAGAACATGATCCAGACCGACACCGCCATCAATCCCGGAAACTCAGGGGGCCCCCTCCTGGACACCTCGGGAAGGATGATCGGCATCAACACCATGATCTACTCCAATTCCGGCGACAGCGCGGGTATCGGCTTCTCGATCCCGGTGAACACCGCAAAGCGCGTGGTGTCGGAGCTCATTCAGTTCGGCAAGGTTCGCCGGGGTTCCATAGACGCGGAGCTGGTACAGCTCAATTCCTCCATCGCGAACTACGCCCGGCTCTCCACCGACAAGGGCCTCCTGGTTTCCCAGGTTTCCCGGGGAGGCTTCGCCGAGAAGGCGGGCCTCAAGGGAGGCGCCGAGGGCGTACGCTACGGCACGGGAAGGAACAGCTCGGTCATCTACCTCGGGGGCGACATCGTCACCTCCATCGCGGGACAAAAGGTGGAAACCCTCACGGACTATTACTCAGCCCTGGAGTCTCGCAAGCCCGGGGAGACCGTGGAGATAACCGTCCTTCGGGGAAAGCAGCAGATCGGCCTCAAGCTGACTCTGGCCGAGCGGGCGAATTAGGAAGACCCATGAGGCCCTTCAAGGTAGAATCGGACTATCAGCCCGCGGGCGACCAGCCCGAGGCCATCGCGGCCTTGGTGGAGGGACTCAAGGCGGGAGACCGCTTCCAGACCCTCAAGGGGGTCACCGGATCGGGAAAGACCTTCACCATGGCCAAGATCATCGAGGGAGTGCAGCGGCCCACCCTGGTGATCAGCCACAACAAGACCCTCGCCGCGCAGCTCTACCGGGAGTTCAAGACCTTCTTCCCGAACAACGCGGTGGAGTACTTCGTGTCCTATTACGACTACTACCAGCCCGAGGCCTACGTTCCCTCCCGGGACCTCTACATAGAGAAGGACGCCTCGATCAACGACGAGATAGACCGGCTGCGCCTTTCGGCGACCTTTTCCCTGATGGAGAGGCGCGACGTGATCGTGGTGTCCACGGTGTCCTGCATCTACGGACTGGGCATGCCCGAGTCCTACCGGGACATGAGGATTCACGTGGAAACCGGCGAGGCCCTGAACCCCGAGGAACTCAAGAAAAAGCTCGTGTCCCTCCAGTACGAGCGTAACGACGCGGTCCTCGAGCGGGGCCGCTTCCGCGCCCGGGGAGATACCCTGGAGATATTCCCCGCCTACCTCGAGGAGGCCTACCGCATCGAGTTCGACTGGGAAGAGATCAAGCGCATTCGGAAGTTCAATCCCGTCTCGGGGGAAATAACGCTGGAGCTCGACGAGCTTTCCGTTTATCCCGCCAAGCACTTCGTGCTCCGGGAGGACGCGATCCCCAACGCTCTGGAGAACATCCGCTCCATGCTCGACGAGCAGCTGGAGCGCTTCAGGATCCAGGGGAAGGTACTCGAGGCGGAGCGATTGAAGACGAGGACCGAGTACGACCTGGAGATGCTCGGCGAGATGGGGTACTGCCCGGGAATCGAGAACTACTCCGCCCCCATCGCGGGCCGGAACCCCGGGGATCCCCCGGCGACCCTCTTCCACTATTTTCCCGAGGACTTTCTCCTTTTCATGGACGAGAGCCACGTCACCTGGAGCCAGGTGGGGGCCATGTACGAGGGAGACCGCTCCCGCAAGCAGAACCTCGTGGACTTCGGCTTCCGCCTCCCCTGCGCCATGGACAACCGCCCCCTGAAGATCGGCGAGTTCGAGGGAATGATCAACCAGGCGGTCTTCGTTTCCGCCACCCCCCGGGAGGAGGAGATCCGCCGCTCGAAGCGCGTGGTGGAACAGGTGATCCGCCCCACGGGGCTCCTGGACCCGAAGATCGAGGTGCGCCCCAGCGAGGGGCAGATGGAAGACATCTACCGGGAGGTGAAGGCCCGAATCGGGCGGGGGGAGAGGAGCCTGATCCTGACCCTCACCAAGCGCATGGCCGAGGACCTCACGGACTACCTTTCGGGGCTCGGCCTCAAGGTGAAGTACATCCACTCCGAGGTGGAGACCATCGAGCGGGTGGAGATCCTCAAGGGGCTCCGCGCGGGAGAGTTCGACATTCTCGTGGGCATCAACCTCCTCCGGGAGGGAATCGACCTTCCGGAGGTTTCCTTTATCGG
>QKDA01000213.1 GCA_003246765.1 Spirochaetales bacterium
ATGAAAGTTTCAATCCACGCGCCCGCGGGGGGCGCGACGAAGTATGTCATTCCTCTCCTCCTTTTTCTCCGGTTTCAATCCACGCGCCCGCGGGGGGCGCGACCCGTGCCTGACGAGCGCAATTCCATGCCGTCCGAGTTTCAATCCACGCGCCCGCGGGGGGCGCGACTACATAATGGCGGAGGTTGATACGGACTTTCTCGGCGTTTCAATCCACGCGCCCGCGGGGGGCGCGACTCTTACGTACCTAATTATCTATATATCAACACTTTAATCAACCATTTTTGCGGACATAAAGAAAACAAACATTTTTTTAGTATCTAAGTTCATCATCTGCGCGGTATTTATTTATCCGAAAAGGATTTATTTAAAACGCGAACGTCCTGGGTTTTTATGTTCCTTCTAGGTTCGCGCACATGAATACATATCGGTGCAACAATCCCACAAAATTCGGGGGGGGGGGGAGATCTATCACATTAAACAATAAGTGGTGAATCTAAATCTATATTCGGCTTTGCGCCAACGTGCTCAACCTTCCTCTTCCAGTTTGAACCGAGATAATAATATCGGAGACTATCACATTCACTATCGATTATCCGTTCTAATCGATTTTTCAACTGTACCCACTGCGCCGGGTCAAGCTCACACTCAAACACGCTGCACTGCACCCGTTGTCCATAATTTACGCACGTTTTTGCTACCTGACGGAGCCGTTTCTTCCCGGCGCCCGTAGTCGTGGCAACGTCATAACTCACGATAACCAACATGCCTATCTCCAAAAGAAGGGCGGGTAACCATCAATATCACCGCGAATATAGCGTGCCATCAAATTAGCCTGAACGAAAAACAATAGCCCGAGCGGAATTTTCTCTCCGATATATGGATGTTGAATTTCATCCTGCTTTCTATTTTGATACTCCACGAGGATCGTTTTCCGGGTTGCTTCGTCCATCAGTACCGCTCCATTTTCGGCTCTCTTAAACCCCTTCGGGTCAACCTGCCTCCTGTTTATTAATGATAACACAAGGCGATCTGCGATTACCGACCGAAACTCTTCCATGAGGTCCAATGCCAAGCCCGGCCTACCGGGACGATCCCGATGTAGAAAGCCAACAGCAGGATCAAGCCCAACAGTTTCCAGTGCCGAACGTACGTCATGGGCGAGGAGCGTATAGATAAACGAGAGCAATGCGTTAACCGGATCGAGCGGCGGACGACGATTCCTATCCTTAAATGCGAAATTTTCCTTCTGATCCACGATTAGGTGATTAAACACGCCGAAATATTCCGCAGCCGCCATCCCCTCAAATCCACGAACCTCGTCAGCGGTTGAAGATTTCGCTAGCTGATCAATTGTCCTATCGATCATGGCCGAAGACCTCTTTACGGAGGCAGAATCGATACGCTCCGAATATTCGCGAATCGCCCGGTTTAAGACAACCCGGGAGTTTGACAATTTGGCGCTCACGATATTAATGGCAATCCCACGCGTTATAACCTCGTCGTCCGCGAATCGGTACTGACTTCTCCGCAGTAGGACATTTCCAGAAACCGGTCCGCGCACGGCCGCTAGAAACTTCCCATACTCCGTAAGGAAGGAAATGCTAATGTCCTTCTCGGCGCAGTAGCCCAATAAAAACGGCGAACAAAGTACGTTCCCAAAACAAACCAGGCCGCCCAACGCATGCGCGGGTAATTGCAGAATCTTGTTGCCTTCCCGCTCCACCACGACCGTCTCGCCTTCCTTGCGCACGTACGAGCCCTGAGAACTTACGTACAGCGTATTCAGTAATTTTCTCATGCTTCACATTCCTTCCGTACTGAGCGTAAGGAGGCTTGGATATAGCGCTCAACCCGCATTCCAGCCTCCCCGACTGCTTTCGGCATGCAGATATCAACCAATGAGCAGCGATCGCATTTGTCGGGGTCGTAAAAGGCATTAGGCGTTAAACCGGAATCAAGTATTTCCCGCGCGCGGTCTATGGCATCCTTGGTAACCTTCCTAAGCGTCGTATCGAATTCCACGACCAGGCGGCGGTGCGCGGCCAGGTAATAAAAATCGCCCTGGGGAATCGTTATCTGAAACGCCTCCTCAAGACATAACGCCTGGGCGCATAACTGTACCCGATCGCAATCGCTCTCCTTGTTTTTCCCGCGCTTAAATTCCACTGGGTTTATTTCAGCGACGCGACCCGATGGCTCCAGGTACAGCTCAACCAAGTCGCATTTTCCGATGAGCCCTAGCTCGAGGGAACGAATCGACATGCCGTATTCCTGCTTGAACAAGCGCCGCGACTCATGGCGTTCCTTGTCGACGCGTTCGTGAAGCGCGTCGCCCTCGGCGGTATACCGATTCTCTTCCCATAGCTGCTCAACGTGGATTAGCGCGAACTGGCGCTCGCAAAACATCACGTGCTGAAGGCCAGAAATAGGTATTAGTTCTTCTTCCGAAAACATAACCGGTTTTTCTTATTCATGAATCGCGGAGTATTTCGCCGCAAAATCCGAGAATCAATTCCGCCGCTCGTATAGCGCCATCTTCATCCCCGGGAATTAAGTCGATTTCGAAGGGATACCGAACCGCGACGGCAAATGGCTGCAGCGCCGCGAGCAGGGCGTCGTGCTCTGAAAATGAATAACGCGACCTGAGCCCGGCCGTTAAGGCCCGGAAATCGTGGGTCCGCGGTATTTCAAGATCATGCAGCGCGAACAGCGCCTTAATCGATTTTTCAGCGCACTGCTGGCAATGGTAGCAGATAATCTCGAGCTTTCTTTTTTGCATGCCCATCAGGAAAACGGCCGATTCCAGGTCGTCCCGCGCGAAACGAAGCCATTCTACGGCGTCTTCCTTAGCCATAAACGACCCTCGCGTCGGCATTAATCCGAGCCTCAAAAGAACCCGTCCGCATGGCCTTCCGCCTGAAGCTTGCCTCGTCATAAACCACGAGATCGACGGGTTTTTCGCTGAGGGGAAAAAACCCGCGATATAGATCCTGCATAATCTCGAGGTTACGTTTCGGTAAGGATTCATATATCACGCAGAGGTCGTAGTCACTGTCCGGGCGAGCCTGATTACGTGCCCTTGAGCCGAAGAGGAGTACCCGTTTCGGGTTACCGTATGCGGTTATCACAGAAATAAACTTGGCTAGTTCGTCATTTTCATCCAAGGAGGCACCCCCATACGCAAAGGCATTATTAAGTATATATCCACGACGGGCAGAACGTCTCCACCCGCCGAAAGATATTATTTACTTACACGACAACCTCGGTTTTGAACCCCTCGAGGGCGCTACCGTCCAACAGGATTCGATAATCGTTAAAATCCCTTGCCGCGAGGCCTTGATCCAAGATTCGCTCTACCCGGATCCTATCGAAAAGGTCTTGGGCGCTGGCGTTCCCCATGAGCGAAGAATGTTTGAAAACAACCAGGCGCCGGGCGCTCATAAGCCCTCGGGCCGCGGACCGATCATGTTCGAAGAGATTTTGGAGCGAGTCCCAGAGAAGGGCGAGGTCATCCTCGGAAAACCCCGTTTGCCGGGCCAAGGGGGCAGAAACGAAGCCATGGCACCGATAAAGTCCGTAAGGGACGGTAAACTTTCGACCCATGGTACGGTTGTCGCCGCCCTGTTTCTCAGCTTCCGCCTCGGTTGCGACAGCCATTCTCGTTATACTGTGTTCCGAGGAGATCACCGGCTCCACAGAGCGGGCGAAGGTAATCTGGATAGGGCCCCTTACCTGACCGCAATTAACGCCGGTAGACATAACCGCGCCGAAGGTTCTGACATCGTAAAAATTCTTGCACATCCAGGCGCGTGCCTCGTTTACCTTGTCTCCTCCCTTGCGTTTTCCTTCATCCGCGCTCAAATCCACGCCCAGTGCCTTATATGCCCGGGCGTGTTGGTTATTAAGTACTGCCTTTTCCTTCACGTAGATCTCGAAGGGAGGCTCCTCTCCCTTAAGAAGGCCGACATAATTCCTGATTTTCCGTTTCAGGCAAACGTCAGTGACGATACCGTTGCCGGTTTCGGGGTCCACCCGGGGAAGGTTTCCCGCATCGGGGTCTCCGTTGGGATTACCGTCCTTAACGTCGAAAAAAAACACGAAATCGTAGCGATTGTTCAATTCCATCTTCAATTCTCCTTCTCGTTGCCTGTATTTTCTTTCTTTGCGAAGAAATCCTGCCGTTGGTGATAGTATCCGATCGCGAAGCGGCCTTGTTCGCGTAGGTTGAGGTGAGCGGGGAAATCGTTGAACCTGCCCGTGATCTCGCCAAGCAGACGCTCGAGATTTACGACGCGGCCTTTGTTTTCGATCTTGGCCAGATGATGGTTTTTGAGCCTCATGAGCGTGCCGAACACCGTAACGGGCGCGCTGCAGGCTGCCCCGTAGTAACGCTCCCGAATGGTAGTCGGGTTCCCGGCTTCATCCTGGATCTTTTCCAAAACCGCGAATAAACGGCCAAGTTGGTATCCAACCGAAGGCTGTTCCGTGTCTAGTGCCATCGCTATCTCCTTTTTATTAGTATCCGGATGCGCTCGTAAATCCCTATTCAGGAATGCTTTGATCAGCGCCGCACGGACGGGCTTAACCCGATTTTCGGGATCTGATTTAATTCTCCGCACTGCCGCCTGGAGGAGGGACTCAGGGTACGGACTTCCGTTTAGGACGGATCGCATGAAGTCCCCCGCCACGTTCGGGGGAATATTCTCGCTTTTATCCTGAACCGCGATATTAACGAGCAGTCGCCACAAAGAGTAAAACTCCGGCTCGTTAGGGTGTTTAACGATGCGAAGATCCTCAAAGTGCTGCCTAATTCGACCGGCAAAGTCGCCTACCGTTCCGACCTGCCAGAACCTGATCGCGATACGGGCTGCGTTCGGCGCAAGCCCGAGCACATAAAAGAGCTCGGTGCCTGAATCGTTTGCATAGGCGCCCGTATTCGGGGAGTCCAAAAGAGACCGTATTCTCAGCGTACCCGCGTCCGGGTCGTCTTTTTTTGGTTCATCGAAGAAGAAGAGGAAGTCCGATTCAAAGCGGGTTTTCTTCCCCGACCAAAAAACCGTAGAGGCATCCCCAACCTGCATACGCTGAGTAGAATCCTTAGACAAGAGCGTATTGAGGGCCGTGGTGTAGGCGAACATGGAAGAATAGCCGACTGGGGCATTCATTCCCTGCTTTTTTCCGAAGGAGCGAAAGGCTTCAAGATTAAAGGAAACGATATTTGCCCCGGAAGTTTGAGCGCCATACACGCCCTTAATTGCCGTATGGAGTTCACACACCCGGTCATTTTCCCCCGAGACGAGGCATATTCCCCCCTCCTTCCCGTCAACGCCCTGGTTTCCTATCGCGTTTACGATCTCTGGGCTTCGGCAGAAAAGGCCCTGTTCATCGGAAAACCTGAAACTTAAAAAAGGAACTGTCTCGAAGATCTCGCTCCATGCCGGCAGCGCCTCCAGGGCATCCTGATTGAAGGACTCAAGAAAGCGGAGAAGCAAGGCGACTCGGCCTGTTTGAGGGAGTTCATCTTTGATCCGTTGAATGAAAGCAGCCCGCTGCTCTGGGGCACGGGCAAGGGTTCGTTCTGCCTTATGCGGATCAAGTCCAGCGGGGTTCACTACGCCAAATACATATCCAGGGGAATCCCAGAGCAAATTAGCCGCTATTCCCGAAGTCTTCTTCACCCCCTGCGGCACTAAAAACGACTTCGCCCGTTTCTTTTTTCCTTCTCCCTCCCGTGTATCCTCAATGTCCGTTAAATTTCCATCGGGATCGAGAACGACAATGAAGGGGATTTCCTTCTTTTCCCAACCCTCCGGGGCTATATCACTGTCCGGGTCGCAAGCCTTACGGTCGTAGTATTCCTTTAGGGCTTGAAGTATCATCCGCGGACCTCCACGGAAGGGTCGTCCCGATCCGTATTGAGCACTCCGTTTACCAACGAAGCCCGAAAGAACAATGGCTGCGGCCGATCAGGGTCGGAATAATCCATGTCGTAAAGCATCCATCCCAGATCGCCGGATTTTTCGATCCGCTGCGCGGTTTCGGTACCATCCTCGATCAGCTTAAAGTCGCACGCGAATTCGCGGGTTCCGAGGTAGGGCCGATGAAAGCATTGCCCTTTCCTGGCCCTTCGGCCGAACATGGCGGCATATTTAGCCTCCGACTCGTCTGCGCGGGAAGCCGTTCCGCGTTCCTCTTCGTCGGCATACGCCTCAGGTCTGGACGCTTGGCCCGCCGGCCGCTTTTCGGGGGGAATGAATTCGAACCACCCATGGATCCGATAGCGGACGTCCCGCAGAAAGAGTCCCGCGCGCTGCTGCCGTTGTTCCTCGACATACATACCCATCGGATCGCCGTTCGAGCCGTTGAGCTGAGCCTGGGTAGGCCCAACGAAGGTCTTTCCGACCTCGTTCCGCCTCACCGAAACCCATTGAATCGGCGAAAGGACCTCAATGCGGGTTACATGCCATCGGATAGCCGGTTTCCAGAGGATAGCCTCAAAAATCGATCGGGCAGCCGAGGGGGTCATAACGTCGTAGCTCACCCGCTCAACCTTCATCTCGGGTCTCGTAAAGCAGGCATAGTCGCCCCAGACCTCAAGGCACCATTCTTTCATAGACCCTCCTTATCACTATACAAACGTCATATACGATGTCGGATCGGAGGGTAGCTCATCGACGAGTAACCCGATTCCAACGTCATATTCCACTCCGCAGACGAGGGCAAATATGCCCGGATAGATTTCTTCGATTGACCCGCGGGAAAGGAGTTTATTGAATTGGTCGAGGTAAATGTTAACCGAGTACCGTTGTAAACTCCGAAGTAAACGACGCTCCGGCCCAAAGCCCTTAAGTTCCCCGATCAATCTCTCGCCCTCCCCGTAGGGAACGAGAATCGTTCGCTGCAGGCGATCGTCAATAATCCTAAAAGCCTCCGCTGCCGACCTAAACTGGATTCCAAGAGATGTGCCATCGGGAATGAGCAGTTTCCTGACACCCTTCGTGTCTAGGGAATTTGCCTTCCAATACAGCTCGGAGAAATATTGATTGAACGACTCATGATCGAGCGGGTCGCCTGCTTTGTTCACCAAGAGGCGTTTCGCGGTTTCAGTCCCTTTCCGCAAGATCCCCGCGGGGGCCGGACGTGGCGGCGAAAATACAACGACCCGTCCGAGCTCTTTTCCGCCGCCAAGCCGGCCCTCCCGGTTGCATCTTCCTGCCGCCTGCGCTATGGAATCAAGGCCTGCCAATGCGCGATAGACCACGGGAAAGTCAATATCGACCCCCGCTTCGATTAATTGCGTGCTGACGACCCGAATCGTATCCCCGGCACGAAGCTTCTCCCTAATTTCGCCTATCAAATCGCTTCGATGCTGCGGGCACATTAACGCGGAAAGGTGGTAAGAACCCTCCGGTAACAACCGGTAGAGCTCCCTACAGCTCTTTCTATCCGACACGACGCAGAGGGCTTGTTTCTGTTCCGAAACTTCCCTCGCGATGGATGCCCAATCCGTAACGGTTGGTAGCGTCCTCGTGTCTACTGTAACCCGACGTAAGGCGCGGTACAGTGCTGGTACGTCCGTGATAATCTCGCGTACGCTGCCTACAGGTAAACCGAGAAAGCCTTCGCGAGCCTCAAATGCCGGCTGCGTTGCCGTACAAAAAACGAACGTAACGCTATAATGCTCAACCAAGAGACGCATGGTCTCCAGTATCGGGGATAGAAACTCCACGGGAAGAAGTTGTGCCTCATCAAGAATCACCACGCTGTTAGCGATATTGTGGAGCTTCCGGCAGCGACTCGACCGGGAGGAGAAAAGGGATTCAAAAAACTGAACCGTGGTGGTGACGATTACCGAGGCATCCCAGTTTTCGGCTGCAAGCCGGCCTTTCTCGGTAAAATCAGCCTCATCGAGGCTGGAATGGTGCTCGACTATTTGCTCGCTTCCGAGCGCGTCCCTGAAGACATCGGCGTTTTGTTCAATAATGCTGGTATATGGAATGACATAAATCACGCGCCGTTTTTTATAGCGTACTCCGTGTTTCAAGGCGAAGGCCATGCTAGAAAGGGTCTTCCCCCCTCCAGTAGGAACGGTCAACGAGAAAAAGCCGGGTTCATGTTCCGCGGCAAGTCGACAATCCGAGAGCACCTGACGACGGGCGACGTTCACCGGCGAATCAGCAAAATCACGAACCTTATCAAGTACCGATTGCATATATCCGTCGAATCGGGATAACAGAGCCGGTAATTCCAGAAAATCGCCCCGCGTATCTCCTGCCTCATCCCGCATATACGCCTCTGTATCAAGAAAGTCAGCGTCCACGAGGCAGGAGAATAGCATTCTGATCCAAAGCGAGAAATCGAGATTCGAGGCGTCAAACTTCCATGGTGGCCCGGAAGGCTTCCAGGATGAGACTTCGCCGAGTAACTCATCCGAAATTCCGTCGAGGCTAGAGTTGTGAAGCCGTACCGACAAGGAGCTGGGTGAACCAATAAAATCGGGCAAGCCGGTATGATGTCCCGCGACGCAATACGCGAGTACGCGACCTATCAGCGAACCGTGAAGTTTCTCCGCCAAGAGCGCCCCGGGCGTGGAATGTTCTACCCTAGTCGTGGCGCGTTCGAGATGAGCTGATTCATCGTAGCCGCTTTTCGAGCCGAGATAGGCTTGCCACGCGGTTGTCGCCTTACCGGCATCATGAAATAAGCCCAACGCCTCAGCCCAATGATCGGATGAAAAGGGGCTCGCAAAAGCAGCCGCCCGTGAGGCGGTTCCCTTGATATGATCATGCAGGCTTTGCGGAGCGGCCCACGAGCCGTCCGGATTTTGTCTCACATGAGCAATAGCGTTTTTTGTATTCATTTTTTTACATGATACCACCATTTTCTCCATTACACTTACAATAAAATATAAATGTCGCAGATCCAGTGACACTTAGATAAAAAAAACAACTATATTCGACTGTCTACTATCTCCCCCCATCGAAAGCAATCCGCGGTGTGGGCGTTGATCACCCCTACCGCCTGAAGGTAGGCGTAAATGATCGTGGTTCCCACGAAGCTCATGCCCCGCTTCTTCAGGTCCTTGGAGACGGCGTCGGAAAGGGCGTCCCGGGTCGGGATTTCGGAGAGGGCCTTAAAGCCCGGGTTTACCGGGACCCCGTGGACGAACCCCCACAGGTAGGCGTCAAAGGAGCCGAACTCCTTTTGGATCTCGAGAAAGGCCCGGGCGTTCTTCGCCGCGGCGCGCACCTTGAGCCGGTTCCGCACGATTCCGGGATTCCCCAGGAGTTCCGCGAATTTCTCCTCCCCGTAGGCGGCCACCCGGGGAATGTCGAAATTGTCGAAGGCCTCGCGGTAAGCTTCCCGCTTTTTCAGAATCGTGCTCCATGAGAGCCCCGCCTGGGCGCCCTCGAGGATAAGCATCTCGAAGAGGAGCCGGTCGTCGTGCGCCGGCACGCCCCACTCGCGGTCATGGTAGGCCGCCATGGGACCGTCCCCTGATCCGCCGTCGGGGCCGACCTCAACCGCCCCGGCCCAGGCGCATCGACGGCGGGGACCCGGCTTCCCCCGGGCACTCATAAGATGAGCACGAAGGTTCCCGCGGTAATAAGGAGACCCCCGGCGATGACCTTGGCGGTAACCTGCTCCTGCAGGAAGATGAAGGAAAAGAGGATGGTGAGCACCACGCTGAACTTGTCGATGGGGGCGACCTTGGAGACGGGCCCCTTCTGGATGGCGCTGAAGTAGAAGAGCCACGAAAGGCCCGTGGCGAGGCCCGAGAGAACCAGGAAGAGCCAGTTCTGCCGGGAAAGGTCGCGCATGCCCTTGACCTGACCGGTCCCGAGCACGATGCCCCAGGCTAGGGCAAGGACTACCACGGTACGGATCGCGGTGCCGAGGTTCGAGTTGACTCCCTTCATCCCGAACTTTGCCAGGATGGAGGTGAGGGCGGCGAAAAAGGCCGATAGGAGGGCGTAAAGTTTCCACATATCCCGAGTATCGGCAGGGAACGCTCAAAAATGGAGGCGTCCCTGGGAATCCCCTATCCGAGCGCGGCGATGACCTCCTCCGCGGGGGCGGGCCGGGCGAAGAGGTAGCCCTGGTAGCGCATCTCCGCCAGGGCCGCGAGGAAGTCCGCCTGGGACTCCGTTTCCACCCCCTCCGCCACCAGGGAAAGCCCCAGCCGCTGGGCTACCGCGACGATGCTCTCCACCAGGGCGCCGTCGTTCGCGTCGTTCCCGGCGTCCTGAACGAAGGCCTTGTCGATCTTGAGCTCCGAGAGGGGGAGCCGCTTCAGGTAGGCCAGGGAGGAGTAGCCCGTCCCGAAATCGTCCACGGAGAACTCGAAGCCCCGCTGGGAAAGGGTTCCCATCCGTTCCACGACGCCGCTGGAGTTGCCGAGAAAGAGGCCCTCGGTGATCTCCAGGACCACCCTGCGGGGATCCACGCCGAATCGGTCGAAAAGCGACACGATCCAGTCGACGAAGTCCGGCTTGGCGAAATGCCGGGGGCTCACGTTCACCGAAAGGCGGAAGTCGTCCCTGGGGCGCAGGGGTCCCGCCAGCAGGGCGCAAGCCTCGTTAAGAACCCATTCGCCTATCCTCACGATGAGGTCCGACTCCTCGGCGATGGGAATGAAGGCCCCCGGAGCGAGGAGTCCCCGCTCGGGGTGCCGCCAGCGGATGAGGCACTCCGCGCCCACGGGCTTTCCCGAGCGCAGCACCTGGGGCTGCAGGTAGAGCTCGAACTCCCCCCGGGAAACCGCCTCCGAAAGCTCCCGCTCCACGCGGTACCGCTCCCGGGCGGAGTTTCCCATGCCGAGCTCGAAAAAGGCGCTTTGGTTCCCGCCGCCCTCCTTGGCGCGGTGCAGGGCCGTGTCGGCCCGGCGGAAGGCCTCCGAGGGCGAGTCGGAGGGGCTTTCCGGGAACAGGGTAATGCCCACGCTCACCGACACCTCGTGGCGCTCGGAACCGACGTTTAGCGGCTCTTTCAGGGTTTGCCGAAGCCGCTCGGCGGCGCTCAGCACGCTCAGGCTGTTCTTGTCGGGATTCTGGCCTTCCGTGGGCAGGATGACGGCGAACTCGTCCGCCGCGATTCGCCCCAGGAAGTCCACGTCCCTGAGGGCTCCCCTCAGGCGCGCGCCCACCTGGCTAATAAGCTCGTCCCCGGCGAGATTGCCCCGCACCTCGTTGATTATCTTGAACCGGTCCACGTTCACGAGCATGAGGGCGTCGGGGGTGCCGTAGCGGCGCAGGAAGTTCATCCTCTCGACGATGCGGTCCATGACATGCTTTCGGTTCGGCAGCCCCGTCAGGGGGTCGAAGAGGGAAAGCCGGTGCGCCCTCTCTTCCGCGAGATACCGGGCGGTCACGTCCTCCTGCAGGATCACCACGCTTTGAAGGATCCCCTCCTCCATGATGGGAAAGGCGATGATGTTGAGGATGATCCTGTTCTCCGAGGGTTCCCCGAAGGGCCGGCCGTGGGAAAAGCCGTATTCCCGGCATACGTTGCCCCGATAGGCGGGGGCGATAAGCTCGGAAAAGCCCGATTCCCTGCAGGAAGGGTCTTCCAGCACGTTGACCGTCCCCGAGGTCCCCAGTCCCTCGACGCCCCAGAGGAGCTCGAAGGCCGCGTTGGCGTTCGTGGCGCGGCCCCGCGCGTCGGTAACGAGAATCGCGATGGGGGCCTGGCTGAAGATGCCGAAAAGCAGGGCCTCGCTCGCCCCCAGGGCCCGCTGGGTCTCCTTGAGCACGGCCTCCCGCCGAAGCTCTCCCCTCACCCGCTCCGCGGCCCCCGCGAGGTGCCGGAGAAAGACCGTATCCTTGACCACGTAGTCCCGGGCGCCGAGCTTCATCATCCTTACCGCGAGGTCCTCGTCGCCCCGGCCGGTGGAAAGGATGAAGGGGGGAACCGTTAGGCCCTCCCCGCGGATAGCCTCGATCAGTTCCTGGGCGTCCATGTCGGGAAGCCCGTAATCCAGGAGAAGCAGGGTCGGGGCCTCCTCCCGAATGGAGGCGAGCACCTCCGCCCCGGACCGGGCGGAACTGACCTTCCATCCCGCGTCGGCCAGTTCAGAGGCAATGAGATCCTGTATGCCCTCGTCGTCTTCGGCTATGAGAACCCTATCCTCCGCCATGGCCTCTCCTTCTTTCACGCGCGTTCTATCTGTATGAAAAGCCCGAGCCGGCGGAGGGTCTCCACGAACTGGGGAAATTTCACCGGCTTGGTAACGTAGATATTGCAGCCCAGGCGGTAACAGCGTTCCACCTCCCGGGGGTCGTCGGCGGTGGTCAGCATGATAACGGGAATCTCCCGGAAGGCATCGTCTCCCTTGAGCCTCGAAAGGGTCTCCACCCCGTCCAGCCTCGGCATGTTGATGTCCAGGAGCAGAAGATACCCCGCCCCGCCGGGTACCGGCCAGGGGGCCTCCTTTCGGGATGCCTCCAGGTAGTCAAGGAGCTCCTGGCCGTCCCGAAACCGCATGATCTCGTTGAGTACCCCCGACTCCCGCAGGGCCTCGGTGATGAGCTCCGCGTGGCCGTCGTCGTCCTCCGCGATGAGCAACCTCACGTCCCTATTCATGGGCCGTCTCCTCCGCGGGGATGGTCAGGGTGAAGGCGGAGCCCTCCCCTTCCCGCGACTCGAGGCTCACGGAACCCCGGTGCTTGTCCGCGATGCGCTTCACGATGCTCAGGCCCAACCCCTCGCCCCCGGTCACCCCGGAGCCCGCGACCCGGTAAAATACGTCCCATACCCGCTCGAGGTGCCGCTCCGCGATCCCGATCCCGTTGTCCCGTACCGTGTAGGAGCATCGGTCGAGGGAGCGGACACCGGTCACGGAGATCTCGGGAGGCCTATCCGGGGAGCGGTACTTGAGGGCGTTCCCGATGAGGTTGGCGAAGGCCTGGGAAAGGAGCTCCTCGTCTCCGGCGCAGGGAGGGAGAGTACCTACGGTAACCCGGGCCCCGGATTCCTCGATCTCGTAGGACAGACCCCGTACAACGGAAGCCACCAGGGCGTCCATATCCAGGGGCCGCACGGTTAGAACCATGCGCCCGGTGCGGGAAACCCTGAGAAGGCCGTTGAGAAGCCGGTCCATCTTTTCGGAATTCGCCCGGATAAACTCCAGGGAACGGGGAACCTTCTCAGAGAGAATGCCCAGGGCCTCCTCCCTCAGCCGCAGGTTCTCCCCTTCCACGGCCATGAGCGCGAGCAGGGCCTTTATCTCCTCGGCCTGCTTGCCGAAGCGGGCGCTGAAGCCCTGAATGTTCACCAGGGGGGAACGGAGGTCGTGGGAGGCGACGTAAAGATAGCTCTCGAGCTCCGCGTTCTTCCTCTCCACGAGATCCTTCGCCTCCTCGAGTTCCCGGATCCTTTTTTGTAGTTCCGGATAGTAGCTCTTCCGGATCGACTTTTCCCCCAGGCCGATGATCTTTTCCCGGAGGGCCTCGGGGCGCTCAGAGAGACCGTTCATACAGGCTCTCGATCACGGCGGCGTCCAGGGGACGCGGGTTCGTCACCGCGCAGGGGTCCGCGCAGGCGTTCCGCGCGAGGTCGGGAATGCGGTCTGGGCTCACCCCCCGGGAAGCGAGCCCGCCCCGGATACCCGCTTCTTCAAGGAGTCGGGCGACCCAGTCGGCCAGGGCGGCGCCGCCGCCGTCGGTCCCCGGGGGCACGGGTATTCCCGCGGCCCGGGCGGCCCGATCGTATTTCTCCCGGGCAAAGGGATAGTTTTCGCGGATCACCGCGCGGAGTAGGAGGGCGTTACACTCCCCGTGGGGCAAGTCCAAAAGCCCGCCGAGGCTGTGGGCCATGGCGTGAACCGCCCCGAGACTGGCGTTGGAAAAGGCCATGCCCGCCTGCATGCTCCCGTAGGACATCCCCTCCCGGGCCTCGTCGTTGTCCGGCTCCCGGACCGCCCGCGCGAGATTGAGCGAGATCACCCGGATAGCCTCCAGGGCGTGAAGGTCCGTCATGGGGGATCCGGCGGTGGAGACGAGGGCTTCCAGGGCGTGCACCAGGGCGTCGATCCCGGTGCAGGCGGTCAGGTAGGGGTCCATGGTAAAGGTTGCCAGGGGATCCACCAGGGCCACGTCGGGAACGGCGGTCTTGCTGATGACGGCGAATTTGAGCTTCCGCGAGGGGTCCGAGATAATGGCGAACTGGGAGATATCAGCCGCGGTTCCCGAGGTAGTGGGAACGCAGATAAGGGGAGGCCCCGGGACGGTAACGTTGTCGACGCCCTCAAACCGGGTCACATCGCCGCCGTTAACCGCCAATATGCCGATCGCCTTGGCGCAGTCCATCGGGCTCCCGCCGCCGATCGCCACGATCACGTCGCAGTCCCGGCGGTCGTAGAGGTCGCGGCCCTCCTCGACCTGCGCGATCCTGGGATTGGGGCTGACCCCCGGGAAAATTTCCGGGGAAAGCCCCGCGGCCCTGAGGCGTGAGGCCACGCTGTCCACCAAGCCCGTGGCGATGACCCCCGGGTCCGTGACGATGAGGGGGCGCTCGGAGCCGAAATTAACCGCGTAGCGCTCGCACAGCCTTGAGGCATCCTGCCCGAAAACGACCTCGGGGACCACGAATTTTCTGAGTTCCTGCATGTTCCTAATTGTAGTGCCTCACCCCGCCCCTCGGCAAATGCGTCCCCTTGGGGTATCATGGGCGCCGGAGGCCTACCTTGAGCCATGACCGCCCGAACCGCAACGAGGCCCGCGACGCGCCCCGCCCCGAGATTACCCTGGCCTGGGCCCAAAGCCTGGACGGCTGCATTGCCCGCTCGAGGGGCGAACGTCTCGTCCTTTCCGGCGGGGAGTCCAAGCGGATGACCCATGCCCTCCGCTCAGCCCACGACGCCATCCTGGTGGGCATAGGCACGGTCCTCGCCGACGACCCCCGACTCGACGTGCGCTTAACGCCGGGAAAGAGTCCCCGGCCTGTTGTGCTTGACCCGGACCTCCGCCTCCCCCCGAACGCCCGGCTGTTCGGGAGCGGCGGCGGCGCACCCTGGGTCATGGCGGCGCCGAAGGCCCCCGGCGAGAACGGCTGGGAGGACTGCCACCGGCGGCGGGAGGAGCTTCAAAGGGCGGGGGCGGAAATTATCGAAATCCGCCGGGATCCCGCGGGGTTTCTCGACCTCGCCCAGGTCCTCGCGGCCCTCCATATGCGGGGAAGCCGCGCCCTCATGGTCGAGGGAGGGGCAAAGATCCTTCTCTCCTTCATAAGGGCGCGCCTCGCCGACCGCATCAACATCACCGTGGCCCCGGTCATCCTGGGGGGCCTCAACCCCTTTTCCCGGGACGGCCCCGAGGTT